>DATMQL010000035.1:0-11464 GCA_035566815.1 Steroidobacteraceae bacterium
CTCGACACGAATGTGGTCTCCGAGCTGCGCAAGCACAAACCCCACCAGGGCGTCGTCGCTTGGATTAAAGCCGCGCCCGAGGAGTCACTCTACGTGTCCGCCGTGACCGTCGGTGAAATACAGGCGGGAATAGAGATTACCCGGCAACAGGACGCGGAGAAGGCCAAGGAGATAGAGGGTTGGCTTGACAGCGTGGCGCAAAGCTACGGTGTTATTTCCGCGGATGCGGCCATCTTTCGTCGTTGGGCGCAGCTCATGCACCGGCGGTCGGATCAGCACCTTGACGACGCACTCATCGCGGCTATCGCTCTGGTTCGCGGACTGACGGTGGTTACTCGCAATGTGGATGATTTCGAGCCTTTCGGCGTTCCCCTCATCAATCCTTTCACCGGTACCACGAGTACGGGCGTATGAGGTGACGCCGGGGCGTTCGGGAGCGCGGCTGCACGCGCTAAGCGCCTAACCGCCAAGCCCTGCGCCGGAAAGAGACGCGGCTTGCAGCGCCCGAAGGTATCGCACTCGGGGTCCATAGCCGTCGAGGCGTATCCACGCAAATCTACGCTCAAAGTTTGACAGTAATTTCCGTACGATTTCCGTACCGTTGGCTGGACATCACCGGCCGCTTAGGTAACGCATTGTTTTTATTGGCGCTCCCAACCGGATTCGAACCGGTGTACTAGCCTTGAGAGGGCTATGTCCTGGGCCTCTAGACGATGGGAGCGGCGTGGGGTCTACCCGCAGGAGCCGGGCATTATAGTGGGGTGAGGCGTGCTGTAAATACCCGTTTCACGGACCCTATGCGCATAAAGCCTCAATGCGCATTAAAGAAAGGAATCGGCGCCGAGGCGTAGACGTTCTGCGGGAGCTGGCCGTTCCAGCGCTCTGCCTTGGTTTGCTCGACCTGGATGCGGCGGAGTTCCAGGACGTCCTTGCTCTGGGTGAGGGCCTGGTTCTGAATGCGGAGCGATTCGGCTTGGGCGGTGGCATCTTTGAGGGTGGCGTAGGCGTCGCCGTCGGCTTTTGCTTTGACGGCGTTCGCCTCCGCTTCGGCGATGGCGACCTTCTGCTTCTGTTCGGCTTCGACCGTTTTGAGCTTGTTTTCCGCGGCGAGGCGCAGCTGCTCCTGGGTTACCTTGTCATTGATGGCGGACATGTAGGAAGGTGAGAACGAGAAGTTGCGCATGTCGATGTTGATGACTTGCGCGCCGTAGATGGCGAGTTTCGTGCGCAGTGCCTGGTTGATGTCGGAAGAGACGAGGGCGCGCTTGCCGATCAGGTCGGTGGCGTCGTAGCGGGCGGTCACGGCCTTGAAGATTTCCTGCGTGGCGGTTTGCACGTACGACGAGAGGTCGCCGTTGTGGGTGTATTTCTCGTAAACCTCCGCAACCTTGTCCGGCATGATGCTGTAGCGCACGGTCATGGAGACTTTCACGGGCTGGGTGTCGCTGGTGCTGCCGTCGGCATTCTCTATATCTGCCTGTTCCGCCCGGATGCTGAAGAGGGCCAGGCGTTGCCAGGGCGCCAGGATGGTGAGGCCCTCGGGTTCGATGCCGACGATCCGGCCGAACTGGGTGACGACGCCGCGGCTGCCGGTGGGAACGGAATTGAAAGGCCAGACGAGCCAGAGCGCGATGAGAATTGCGAGGGCCACGAGTCCGTACCGCAACACTTTGGGGTTGCCGGAGAAGGACATTCTGTCTTGGGAGAAGGACGTTCTGTCGTTGACCATGATTTCCCTGCCCGTTGGGTCGTGGGTAGCCCGCCAAGGGGAGGCGGGAGCGCGGCCGCTATTATCCTCCGCCGTGGCCAAGGTGGGCGAGCGCCCGAGTTCGGGTGTGCGGCCGCGGGAACTACGCAGGTGGCGCGCAGCCCTCGCTGGCGACGCTAACCTTTTGATCCTATTGGCAGCGAGGTGTCTTGCGGCCGCGCTGCATTTCTGGCGATGCCGCAATCAATCGATAAGTTTATGATTCTGTGGGAAAAAACTGGCGCAATTAAGCTATAATCGCGCGCCTCAAAAACTGGCCAAGCCGAAAGCGCCTCATTGAACTCTTCCAACGCGTCCCCGGTGGCGCCCACAGCGGTCCCCCGCATCATCCCGCGCTCCGATCACACGATCTCGCGGTCCCATATCTCACCCAATGCCTTGCGTGTTTTGTACAAGCTGCGCGACGCGGGGTTCATGGCGTTTCTCGTCGGTGGTTGTGTACGCGACTTGTTGATTGGCCTGGAGCCGAAAGACTTCGATGTCGCCACCGATGCGTTGCCTGAGCAAGTAAAACGACTCTTCCGTAATTGCCGCCTGGTCGGACGTCGGTTCCGGCTCGCGCACGTTTTCTTCGGGCGCGAGATTATCGAGGTAGCGACGTTCCGGGCTGCGAGTGCACCATCACAGGGCGAGGAGCCGCTGCCGGATGCCGACCCTGAGGACGGTGAGGCCGCCGAGCTCGATGATCCGGAGTTGGAAGCAGAGACACTGGGCGGCACGCCCCTGGATGGTGGCGTGGATGTCCGTGCCGAGAACGGTAACCGGGCTGACAACGTCGGCGCCCTGATTGGCGCCAACGCGTCCACGGACGCATTCGCCGAGCGCATGTTCGATGAGACAGGTCGCATTCTCCGCGACAACGTGTACGGGACGATCGACGCGGATGTCTGGCGACGTGACTTCACCGCCAACTCGCTTTACTACAACATCGCGGACTTTTCCGTCTGGGATTACTGCGACGGCGTCGAAGACGTGCGTGCGCGTAAGTTGAAACTGATTGGCGATCCGGAGACGCGCTTTCGCGAGGATCCGGTGCGCATGCTGCGGGCTGCGCGCTTCGAGGCGAAGCTCGGATTCACGATCGACGTCGCGACGGCGGAGCCGATCGGGCGACTCCGCGATCTGTTGGGTGGCGTGCCGCCGGCGCGTTTGTTCGATGAGACGCTGAAGTTGTTTCTGGGTGGTCATGGCGAGCGTAGTTTCGAGGTGTTGCGCCGGCGCGGCCTGCTGGCGGCGCTGCTGCCGACGGTTGACGCCTATCTGACAGCCCACCCGGGCAGCCTCGTCGAGAAACTGTTGGTTCAAGGCCTGCGGAACACGGACTCACGCGTCCAGGCGGACAAGCCCGTCACGCCGACGTTTCTTTTCGCGCTCCTTCTTTATGGCCCGATTGCCGGCATTATCGAGGCGACGCCTCCGGAGCGGTGGCACGAGCTGGGAACGATCCTCGATGCCTGCGACCTGGCTGCGCGCCAGGCACAGACGAATGTCGCAATTCCGAAGCGCTTCTCGCTCGGGGTACGCGAGATGTTTGGGCTGCAGCCGCGGTTGGAGCATCCCAGGGGGCGGCGTGCCTTGCGCGTGCTCGAGCATCCCCGCTTCAGGGCGGCCTACGATCTGCTCCTGCTGCGTGCACAACACGGTCTCGCGTCCAACGATATGGCGCAGTGGTGGACTCGGATTCAGGAGGTCTCCGCGGAGGAGCGCGGCCAGATGGCCGACTCGCTCACCGGACATGCGCAACGGACCGACGGTCCCCCACCACGTAGCAACAATAGCGGTGCAGGCAGCGGTGGTGGTCGTCGCCGACGCGGCGGCAGGCGCCGTCGGCCCTCGGGACCGTCCTGACGGTCGTCCGATGACGGACCTCTGGCACCCCGCTTACATCGGGGTCGGCAGCAACCTGGACGACCCACGGGCGCAAGTCCTCAGGGCCTTTGCTGAGCTCGCGAAGCTGCCGGGCACCCGAGTCATCCTAACGTCGCCGATCTACCGATCGCACCCATTCGGCCCGGTGAAGCAACCGGATTTCGCCAATGCCGTGGCGGGTGTATTAACCCAGCTGGAGCCGCTGGCCCTGCTCGCCGGCCTGCACTCCGTGGAGGCCGCCCTGGGCCGCCCTCAGCAGCGCGAGCGGTGGGGTCCCCGCGTCATTGACCTCGACGTGCTCGTTTATGGGGGCGCGCGGCTCGATGACCCGCAGCTCACCCTGCCTCATCCCGGGATAGTGGAGCGCAACTTCGTTCTGTATCCTCTGGCGGATATCGCCCCTGAGCTACACATCCCCGGACTCGGTCGCGTGACCGAGCTCAAGGGACGCGTTACGCCCGAGGGGCTCTGGAGCCTGGCTGACCAATGATCGCCTACTGCGGCCGCCCCACAGCGGCATCTTTCTGCGATCGTTTCCGTTACATAGTCTCGGCTATGCGCCGGAAACGAATCGCGGAAAGCTGCCGGGCCGCGCAGGCTCGCTGTGGGGCGGCCTCGCTACGGCGATCCTTGGTCAGCCAGGCTCCACGCGACGATCTCTAACACGACGGCTCGATCTTCGAGCATGAAAACACCCGACATTCCGCACCAGTTCATTGTTATCGAAGGGCCGATCGGCGTGGGCAAGTCGAGCCTCACGCGTCGGCTGTGCGCCAGCCTGGACGCCGAGGCGGTTCTCGAGCAGGCGGCGGAAAATCCGTTTCTGGAGCGTTTTTATCGCAATCCGCGCGATGGCGCCCTGCCGGCGCAGCTCTACTTTCTCTTCCAGCGCGCACAGCAACTCGCCGCACTCAATCAACAGGATATGTTCGCCCCCCTGCGGGTGGCCGACTACCTGTTGGAGAAGGACAGGCTGTTCGCGCGGGTCACCCTGGATGATGCGGAGTTCGGGCTCTACGAGCAGGTGTACACCAAGCTCGACGTGCAGGCGCCGAAGCCGGATCTCGTCGTGTATCTGCAGGCGCCCGTCGACGTACTTCTGGAGCGCATCGCCAAGCGGGGCATCCGCTACGAGCAGCAGATCGAGCGTGCCTACCTCGAACGGCTCAATGAGGCCTACGCAAGATTCTTTCACGAGTACGAGGCCGCGCCGCTGCTCATTGTCAACGCGGCCTCGATCGATCCCATCAACAACCAGGCCGACTACGACGAATTGCTCGCGGCGATCCAGCGTATGAAGCGCGGCCGCCTCTACTACAACCCACTGCGAAGCCGCGGCATTTAGTACACTGCGCCGATGGATACCGTTACGAAGATTGCTGCGGTCCGCGAGCACGTGCGCCGTTGGCGCAGTGAAGGGCGGCGTGTCGCCTTCGTGCCCACCATGGGTAACCTCCACCCCGGTCACGTCAGCCTCATTGAGGCGGCCCGGCGTCACGGCGATCGTTTCGTAGCCAGTATCTTCGTGAACCCGATGCAGTTCGGGCCGAACGAGGATTTTGCTCACTATCCACGCACGCCCACGCAGGACGAGCGCATGCTGGCCGAGGCTGGATGCAATCTCATGTTCATGCCGGACGTGGCGGAGATCTACCCGAATGGCTCGGAGCGCGCGACGCGGGTCGATGTTCCGGGGCTGTCGCGTATTCTGGATGGCGAGTTCCGCCCCGGGCATTTCGAGGGTGTGAGCACCATCGTGGCGACGTTGTTTCATATCGTCGAGCCGGATGTGGCGGTGTTCGGCGAGAAGGACTTCCAACAGCTCACGGTCATCCGGCGGATGGTCGCGGATTTATGTATGCCTGTTGAGATCGTTGGCGCGCCCACGGTGCGCGACGCGGATGGGCTGGCGATGAGCTCGCGGAATCAATACCTGACGGGCACGGAGCGACCGGTCGCGCCCCGCATCTATGAGACGCTGCAGGCGGCCGCGAAGCGCTTGAGTGGCGGCGACTCGGACTTCACGAGCATCGAGCGGTTCGGGGTCGAGGCGCTGGAAAAGCTCGGGATGAAGCCTGATTACTTTGCGATTCGCAGGGCGCAGGATCTCGGCGCGCCAACTCCTGACACCAAGCACCTGGTCGTGCTTACGGCGGCGCGTCTCGGCAAGGCGCGGCTCATCGATAACATCCAGGTCAGGAAGTAACGCCGCGGTGCCGACTTAACGCCCACTCAACGTGCTCGCGCACCAGTGCCGATGCATCCGCGCGCCGCGCCTCGAGCGCACTGACAACTTCCTCCGACGTCGGCGCATTCCCCAACGCCACCGCGATATTGCGCGACCAGCGCTCGAAGCCGATGCGATAGATCGCCGAGCCCCTCATCCGGGCATCGAACTCCGCTGCGGTCCAGGCGAAGAGAGCGGCGAGGCGAGGCGCGTCGAGTCCGTGCCGCACCTTGAAGTCAGGATGGGCGGCGTCGCGGGCGAACTTGTTCCAGGGGCAGACGATCTGACAGTCGTCGCAGCCGTAGATGCGATTCCCCAGCGCCGGGCGCAACTCGACGGGAATCGAGCTTTGATGCTCGATGGTGAGATAGGAGATGCAGCGCCTCGCATCCAACCGGTAGGGCGCGACGATGGCCGCGGTGGGGCAGGCGGGTATGCACGCCTCGCAGGTGCCACAGTGCGCGCTGGCCGGCGCATCGAGCGGCAGCGGCAGGTCCGTCAGGATCTCGCCCAGAAAGAAAAAGGAGCCGGCGTCGCGGGCGATGAGGTTGGTGTGTTTGCCGATCCACCCCAGGCCCGCATTGCGGGCGAGCGCCTTTTCAAGTACCGGCGCGCTGTCGACACAGACGCGAAAGCCGAAGGGCCCGATACTTTCCGCGAGACCTTCGGCGAGGCTCGCCAGCGCCCGTCGCATGATCTTGTGATAGTCGCGCCCCAGCGCGTAGCGCGAGACATAGGCGAGAGCTCCATCGCCCAGCACCTCAACGGCGTCCCGGGGGTCTTGCGGCCAGTAGTCCATGCGAACGCTGATGACCCGAACGGTACCGGGGACGAGCTCGGCCGGACGGCTGCGCATCACTCCATGGCGCTGCATGTAGCTCATCTCGCCATGGAAGCCGGCTTCGAGCCAGCGCAAGAGGTGTTGTTCGTCCTCCGGGATCGCGACGCTCGCCACGCCCAGCTCACCGAAACCGAGGGCACGGGCCCGCCTCGCCAGCTCGAGTCTGGCCGCGTGCAGGTCAATCGATAGTCCCGCGTCGCGCCCCTGGCGCTTCTCGGGATTCCCTCCGCTGCGCTTCGATTGCGGATCAGTCATAACGTCTTCACCGCTGTCAGTATAATGCCGCATGGCATTGCCAATCGCCTTGTACTCCACCGCCCAGGTCCGCGCGCTCGATGCTCATGCCATCAAGGTGCTGGGAATTCCCGGCTATGTCTTGATGAAGCGAGCCGGGGAGGCGGCCTTGCGCTACCTGCGAACCCGCTGGCCCATGGCGCATCGCATCGTGATTGTGTGTGGGAAGGGCAACAATGCCGGTGACGGTTATGTGCTCGCTCGTTTTGCACACGCCGCCGGGCTCACGGTCACCCTGCTGACGGCCGTGTCACCGGAACAGCTTGGCGGCGACGCGCGCCAGGCCTGGGAGGACTTCAAGAGCAGCGGTGGGCAGATCCACTCGTTTACAGCGGAATTGCTACGGGGCGGTGACGTCATTGTCGATGCGCTGCTCGGCACCGGCCTGCAGGGTGGCGTGCGCGAGGATCTCGGTCGTGTGATCGAGCAAATCAACTCCGCGGGGCGCCCCGTGTTCGCCCTGGATGTGCCCTCAGGCCTGGACAGTGATACAGGGTTTCCCCTCGGTCACACGGTGCGGGCGGATTGTACGATCACGTTCGTTGGCCTCAAGACTGGCCTTTTCATTGGTGATGGCCCCGAGTACGCCGGCACGGTTTACTTCGACGACCTGGAGATTGCCGCTCCGTCGTCCACGGATTTCAAACCAGGGCTGGAGCGCATTGTCGACTCCGAGATCCAACGCGCCCTGCCCAGGCGCGCGCGAGCGGCTCATAAGGGTAACTTCGGTCGTGTCCTCATCATTGGTAGCGGCATCGGAATGCCGGGCGCGACACGACTTTCGGGCGAAGCCTGCCTGAGGGTTGGCGCGGGGCTGGTCACCGTTGCGGTCGCCCCGGAGAATGTAGCGGCGATTTCGTCGGGGCGGCCGGAGCTGATCTGCCTGGCGCTCACCCACGTGAGCGTGCTGGACGAGGCGATCGAACGCGCGGAAATTATCGCGATCGGTCCCGGTTTGGGCCGTACGCCGTGGGCCGACGAGGCACTGCAGGCCGTTCTCGCCACCAATAAGCCGCTCGTCGTCGACGCCGATGCTTTGAATCTCATCGCCGAGGCGGGCGTGTCACCGCGCGACAACTGGATCCTGACTCCTCACCCAGGCGAGGCCGGCCGTCTTCTCGACATCAGCACGGAAGAGATACAAGCGGACCGCCTGTCCGCACTCGATCGGCTGGTGAAACGATACGGCGGTACCGTGGTGCTGAAGGGCGCGGGAACGCTCGTGGGTACCAAGGGCCGCATTTCGGCGCTCTGTGAGAGAGGCAACCCGGGTATGGCGAGCGCCGGAACCGGGGACGTGCTCACCGGGGCCGTAGCCGGAATCCTGGCCCAGTGTCGCGATACCTGGCTGGCCGCGCGCGTCGGAGTGCTGGTCCACGCCATGGCGGGTGACGCCGCGGCGCGCACGGGAGAGCGCGGCCTGATAGCGAGCGACATCGCGCGGGAGCTCCATAACTGCGTCAACCTCTGATCCTCATGGTCGTTCACACAACGACAGCAGAGGAAACGGAGGGCTTCGGAGCGCAGCTTGCCAGCACGAGGCCGGCTGGAGACAACACATTATGTGTGGTCTATCTAACGGGCGATCTCGGTGCGGGGAAGACCACCCTCACCCGGGGCCTGCTGCGCTCGCTCGGAGTGACGGGGGCGGTACGCAGCCCGACCTATACGCTGGTTGAGTTCTACGAGATCGGTACGTTGACGACGCTGCATCTGGATCTCTATCGGCTGAATGATGCGGCTGAGCTGGATAACCTGGGATTACGGGAGTGGGCGAGGGGCGGCCACCTCTGGCTCATCGAGTGGCCTGAGCGAGGCGCGGGCCGGCTGCCCGGTGCCGACCTCGTCATCAAGCTCGTCGCCGGAGACGGCGGACATGACATCGAAGTGACTGCGGCGAGCGCTCTCGGCGCGGAATGGCTCGGGAGGCTGGCGGCCGCCGCAGCCGGCGCGCCGGCACCGAGCAAAGACGCGGCGCCTCGGTAAGGTGTCGCCAAGGAGCCTGGATGACTAATGCTCGCCTACTGCGGTCGCCCCAGCTCGGCATCTTTCTGCGATCGTTTCCCTTACATAGTCTCGTGCTATGCGCGGGAAACGATCGCAGAAACCTGCTCGATCTGGCCGGCTGTTGCGCGCGCTCCGCGCGCTCACAGGCGGTCCGGGGCAGCCCTTGCGGGCAGCCCGTGCGACGCATGCGTCGCACCCCTCGCTACGGCGATCATTAGTCATCCAGGCTCCTAGTTGAAAAGCGCTCGCCCGAGTCGTAGATTACGCGATAAGTTACATTGCGAACTCCATGATTAAGAAGGCGTTTCAGATTGGAGTCGTCGCTGCCCTGATGGCTGCGGTGAATCTGGCTTGGGCCGCGGGTACGGAGCTCCGCGGCGTCCACGTGTCCGCGACCCCCACCGGCACCCAGGTGACGCTCGATCTCACCTCGGCCACGAGTCAGAGGCTCTTTACTCTCGATCATCCGCAGCGGGCCGTTATCGATCTCCGTAACACCCGGTTGGGCGGCAACGTGCGTCTGCCCCTCGGGACGGGAGTTGTGTCCGGATTCCGTGTCGGGACACAGCCAGGGGGCACCTTACGTGTCGTCATGCAACTCAGGTCACTGGCTCCAACACGCAGTGTTTGGTTGCAGACACCGGGCTCTAGCGGCCGGCAACTGGTTGTTACCCTTGGTGATGCGTCGGCCGCGCTGCCGGCGGCGGCGCCAGCGCCGATGGAAATCGACACGACTCCCAAGATCATTCGTGCCGCCCACGCTCCGGTCGACAGCGGCCGCGATGTAGTGGTCGCGGTCGATGCCGGCCACGGAGGCCAGGATCCAGGCGCGATCGGCCACGGCGGCACGCGGGAAAAGGACGTGGTGCTGGCCATTGCGCGCGCCCTCGCGGAACGGATCAACGGCGAGCCGGGAATGCGTGCGGTCCTGACACGCGACCGCGATGAATTCCTCGTTCTGCGTGACCGTATTGGCCGCGCTCGCCTGGCGAAAGCGGACATGTTCGTCTCGATTCATGCCGATTCCATTGCGAATCGGGATGTGTCCGGTGCTTCGGTGTACGTGCTGTCGGAGCACGGGGCATCGAACGAAGCCGCCCGTTGGTTGGCCGATCGCGAGAACGCTGCCGACCTGATGGGTGGCGTGAAGCTCGATGACAAGGACAAACAGCTCGCCTCGGTGCTGCTCGACTTGTCTCAAACAGCGAACATCAGTGCCAGCATGACCGCGGCCCAGCGCGTGATCGGCTCGCTCGACGCCGTCGGACAGGTGCGCAAGGCACAGGTGCAGCAGGCGGGTTTTGTCGTGTTGAAGTCGCCCGATATTCCGTCGATGCTGGTCGAGACGGCGTACATCTCGAACCCCGAAGAAGAGGTCAGCCTGCGTAACACGCGGCACCAGGCGGCGCTGGCGGATGCGGTTTTTGCCGGCCTGCGGGGGTATTTCCAGGCGAATCCGCCGGTTGGAACGCGGTACGCCCAGGCGCACCGGGCGACTGTGGCCAGCGTGCTGGCGGCGCCGGCGCCCTAACGTCGCGCGTCGGTAGGCGTGCGGTCAGCGGTAGGTCGGCCCGCGGATCGCAGCCCGGCGGTAGGCCACCCGGCCTAGGAAGCCCCCCCGCCTACGCGGCCCGGCCAGACTCCCCGATCGCCGGTACACTTCTCGCTTGCCGGTCCAGACGGTCCGGCGTCAGTGTCGTTTTGCCGGAGCCTTCCCTTCATGCCCATCCGTGTGCTTGCCAGCGAGCTCGTCGACCAGATCGCCGCGGGCGAAGTGATCGAGCGGCCGGCCTCGGTCGTCAAAGAGCTCGTCGAGAACAGTCTCGATTCAGGCGCCCGCCGGATCGAGATCGACGTGGAACGCGGCGGGATCGGCCTCATTCGTGTGCGGGACGATGGCTGCGGGATTCTTGCGGACGAGCTTCCGGTCGCGGTATCCCGGCATGCCACGAGCAAGATCGCCTCGCTCGATGACCTCGAATCCGTTGCCACGCTTGGATTTCGGGGGGAGGCGCTCCCCTCCATCGGTTCCGTGTCCCGTCTGCGCATCGTCTCGCACCCGGCCGATGTCGAGCACGGCGCCGAGATCGGTGTCGACGGAGGAGCGGTTACGTCGGTTCGCCCTGCCGCCCATCCGCAGGGCACCAGCATCGAAGTGCGCGAGTTGTTCTTCAACGTGCCCGCGCGGCGCAAGTTCGTGCGCAGTGATTCGACCGAGTTGGGCCATATCGTCAGGTTGGTCGAAAGGCTCGCGCTGTCGCGCTTCGATGTGACTTTCCGACTCCGACATGGCGCGCGTGTGTTGCTCGACACTCCAGCGACTACGGGAGAAGGCACGGAGCCCGCACGTCTGTCTGAATTGCTCGGCAAGGAGTTCACCACGGGCGCCGTGCCGGTGGATCATTCGGCCGGGCCCGTGCACCTTTCAGGTTGGATCGGTTTGCCCACCGCGGCGCGC
>DATMQL010000036.1:0-9087 GCA_035566815.1 Steroidobacteraceae bacterium
GGCGATTCGACTATGACCAGGTTGTCTGCCATTGCTTACTGAGTATCCCTGACCTAAGGAGCCTGTCTGACAGGCTCCTACGCCAAAAACGAAAAACCGCGGACGGACCGCGGACCTGTGTCGGATGTGCCCGCCGCACAGTTTCAGTGCGGAACGTTAGGACGCGCATCGGATACCAGATCCTCGAGTCGCTCGAACGCCAACTCCTGTCCGGGCTGACTCGACAACACCATGAGCACGACCCACTTCAGCTGCTCCGTGTCGAGCTCGTCGGCATCCAGCGCCAACATGCGCTCGATGACGATCTCACGCTGTTGTGGCGACAGGATGCCCATACGCTCGAGCGTGAACAGAAACCCACGACACTCGGTCGACAGCCGCGCGAGCTCGCCGTCGGAGAAAATCCGCACCGTCGGCCCCCTTTCTTTGTCCTTTGTGGACAAAGGCAAGGGCGGGCGATCACGCTCGCATGCGAGATCGGCGAGCCAGTCGAGCGCGCGCTCGACATTCGCCTGCGCGAAGCCGGCACGTTCAAGATCCCGCACGAGATGCTCGCGTTCAGGTACTTCGGGTACCTCGTCGAGCATGTAGCGGTCGAAAACGTAAATCAGGATGTCGAGAACGCTGCCGGTCATCATTCAGGTATGCGGTCATAACGACCGCCCGGGAGAGCTGCCACGCAGCCATCGAGCTCGAGAATCAGCAACATCGAGGCTATCGATCCGCCCGGGAGGCCCGTGCGCTCGACCAGAACATCGATGGTTGCAGGTTCGAAGCCGAGCGCATCTAACAGCATTTCATACTCCTTGTCCAATGGGGCAGCGCGTTTCCGACTGTGCGCCGCTGGCATAACCCTTTGTCCGAACAAGGGTATTTGCAGCTCGGAGAGAACATCGTCGGCCGCCTCCACGAGCTTCGCGCCGTCGCGTATGAGCTTATGACAGCCACGCGAGAGCGGACTATGTATAGAACCCGGTATTGCGAATACATCGCGCCCCTGTTCGGCTGCCCAGCGCGCCGTGGTGAGTGAGCCGCTGCGGCACGTCGCCTCCACGACCAAAGTGCCGTGTGAAAGCCCGCTGATGATGCGATTGCGTCGTGGGAAGTTGCGCTTCGAGGGTTGCGTACGGGGCGGGAACTCGGACACGAGCGCCCCTTTCTCGCAAATGCGGGCCGCGAGCCGGGTATTTTCAGAAGGGTAGACCGCATCTAAACCGGTGCCGAGCACCGCGACAGTGACACCGTCAGCCAGGAGCGCGCCCTCGTGGCTTGCCGCGTCCACGCCCACGGCGAGACCGCTCGTGATGGTCAGTCCGGCGCGCGCGAACCAGGCTGCGAAATCCCGCGCCACCTTGCGTCCCGCGGCGGTGGGATGGCGTGACCCGACTATCGCGAGCTGTGGCGAGTGCAAAGCCTCTACGGAGCCCAGAACAAATAACACCGGCGGTGCCCCGGCGGTTTGCGCCAACAGCGGCGGATAAGCTGTATCGGTGCACAGGATGAGCTTCGCGCCACTGGCGTGGATCCAGCGCAGGTCGCAGAGCAGCTCCGCTTCGTCGGGCGAGGTCAGAAAGGCGCGGGCGGCGGGCGGTATACCAACTTGCCGCAGGACGTGCGCGGGATAGTTGGAAGCGGCTTCATCACCGATGGCGGCGAACAGCGCGCGCACGTGCTCGGCCGTCAGACCCGGTGCTCTTGCCAACATCGCGCGGACTTTTGTCGCCGTCTCCATGCCCATCAGCATAGAGGAGTGTCGGCTGTCTGGCGCCTAGGTGAAATTGAGCAAAGTGCGCAAAAACAGACAGCCGCAGTGCGCAATGCACCGCGGCTACGCGCCCCGGGCCGCCTTCAGAAGAGAACCGTGTTGGAGCGCGCCGTTACGGGTTGTGAACGATGTCGTTGAGTCTGATGGTGTCGGTGGCACCGAGGATGAGCCCGTAGCTCACGCGGTCGAATGTCCTGAACACCAGCAAAGTGCCGGTCCGCTCATCCGGCAGCTTCACGCGCTTCGCGAAGGAGGTGAAATTTTGTGACTTGCGGGTAAAGCTCGACCCGTTTCCCCAAGTGTCGCGGACGCTGTCCCCTACTCTATCGATCGCGAGCACCGTGCCGTTGCCGATACCGTCTCGCAGACCGCGGTTGATGGCGACGACCTGGAATTGGCCGATGAGGTCGGTACCGTCCACCACGAGGAGGATGCGGCCGCGTATGTTGGTGCGGGGCGCGCTGGGGAGGAAGTTCAACGGTACGTCTGTGTCCGTCGGCATGACCTTGTCGCCGCGAAGCGTTTCCCGCGCGGTGTCGATCAGCACAGCCTTCGTGACCTCGCCGGGCTTCGAAACCAACGCCGTACCGGTGTAGATACCCTCGTAGCCGACGACCTTGCCGTCATCAGGATCGCGCAACGGCTCGCCGACGTGCACGACGCTGTAGCGCGCGCGGTCAGGACCATTGAGGTTCTTGACGTAAATCTCGTTGTTCTGCCCGGCGACCTCGTGATCATCACGAAAGGCGAGCACGTAAGGCGCGTGCTTCACCTGGTCCGCGGTCAGGATGCTCGGCCGCGACAGAAACGCCGCGATCGTGGTGTAGGGAATGGTCGGGATGGCCCCGTCGATGGGGTCGCTCCGCAGCCGGGGGTCCATGCGCGCCTCGCCAACCTGCTCGAGGCGGATCTGCGGGCGGCCACCGGCACCGTAGGCCAGGGCGAGGGTATCGCCGGGATAGATGAGATGCGGGTTTGGGACCTGGGGGTTGATATACCAGACCTCAGGCCATAACCAAGGATCACGGAGGAACATCGAGGCGATGCCCCAGAGGGTGTCACCACGCTTTACGGTGTAGCTCTTGGGAGCGCTGGGATTGATGATCCCCGCGTCCGGAGGTGCGGCGGTGGAGGTCACCTCGTTGGCGGGCGCCGCCATGATGGCCGCTTCGGTGGCGGTCAGCTCAGACGTGTTTCGCTCGGCCGGAACGCTGGATTGCGTGCTGGCGATGGGTGCCTCGATCGGCTCACCGTCGCGGGAGTGCCGCGAGGAGCACCCGGAAAGGGCGACGGATAAGACCAGCAGGCCCGCGGTAACCGTTAGTCCGGTCAGACGAGCTCCAAGTACTTGCTTCGAGACCATGCTCCACTCCTCAATCACACGAGGCGGGGATGGGCATGCACCCCCAAGCCTGCCCCATGACCGGCACACCGGTATGCCTACCGATCAAGTTGTTATACTGGCACAGGCCTCGGTGGCACACGATTTAATGTCAAGTTTGTGCGGTGGATCACGAGACCCCGCCCGCGTCTGAAGATAGAGACAGGCGCTAATTTAGAGCGTATTCAGAACATTTGGACTGTGTCGCAGTCTATTGGTAACGGAAATCAGATCATGGCCCTGAGAACCATCCTCGAATACCCCGATCCGCGCCTGCGCACCCGTGCCCAGCCGGTGACCCAGTTCGACGCCGAGATTGGACGGCTCGTCGACGACATGTTCGAGACGATGTATGCCGCCCCGGGCATTGGCCTGGCCGCTACACAGGTGGATGTGCACAAGCGCGTCATCGTGATCGACGTGTCGAAGGATCGCGATCAGCCACTGGTTTTCATCAATCCCGAGATCCTGTCGCGGGAGGGCGAGGAGAGCTCCGAAGAGGGTTGTCTTTCGGTCCCCGACAATTTCGCCGACGTGAAGCGGGCTGCGAAGGTGCGTGTCCGTGCGCAAGATCGGAATGGCGAAGTCTTCGAGCGCGACTACGACGACGTTCTGGCCGTGTGCATTCAGCACGAAATAGATCACCTCGAAGGGAAGCTGTTCGTCGACTACCTCTCGGACCTCAAGCGCGAGCGGATTCGGAAGAAGCTCGAGAAGGAGCGTAAGGAACGGGCAGCGCGGGCGCGTGAGGGCGCTGGCAGCGCGCGGCGCGCGAACTGACCGCGCTCGGGCACCGTCTGCCTTCGCCCGACTACACCCCTCGCCGCTGTCCGAATTCCGCGCGGCACGGCCTGTGAGCGGCTTGCGCATTGCCTTTGCGGGGACTCCCGATTTCTCTGTGGCCCCGCTCGAGGCCCTGCTAGGCGCAGGCTACGACGTGGTAGGCGTTCTGACGCAGCCGGATCGCCCCAAGGGCCGGGGACGTCAGATCGCCGCTAGCCCCGTCAAAGCTGCCGCCCTGACGCATGGAATCACGGTGTCCCAGCCGCTGACCCTGAGGGACGAGGAGGGTCGAGCGGAACTCGCCGCGTGGCGCCCCGATGTTTTGATCGTCGTCGCCTACGGACTGATTCTGCCACCGGCGGCTCTCGCGATTCCGCGCCTGGGTTGTCTCAATATCCACGCTTCTCTACTACCTCGCTGGCGGGGAGCCGCACCGATCCAAAGGGCGATTCTGGCCGGCGATGCCCGAAGCGGCGTGACCATCATGCTGATGGATGTGGGGCTGGACACGGGGCCGATGCTCCTCAAAAAAGAGGTTCTCATCGGCGCTGACGAAACGGGCGGCTCACTGCACGATCGACTCGCCACACTGGGCGGCGCGGCTCTTTTGGATGCGCTCAAGGGATACGCCGAGGGGACTTTACGTCCGGTTGCACAGCCCGCCGAGGGCGTCACCTATGCGGCAAAGATTGAAAAGGCCGAGGCGCTAATCGATTGGACGCGTGATGCGCGGGAGATCGAGAGGCAGGTGCGGGCGTTTAACCCTTGGCCTGTCGCGGAGACCCGGCTGGAGGGAGAGCAGTTGAGGGTGTTTGAGGCGAAGGCGGAGGGGGATGGCAGCGCCTCCGCTGACGACAGGAGCGCTTCTGCGGCCGATGGGAGGGCGTCCGCTGGAGATCGCAATCTTTCCATGGGCGACAGCAGGGTTCCCGCGGAAGATAGCGGCGGATCGATTGGAAATGCCGGCACGATCGTCGCAGTACGTGACGATGCCCTGGTGGTTCAGTGCGGCCGCGGCCGGCTCGCCTTGCGCCAGCTGCAGCGGCCGGGTCGGCGCGTGGTGCCCGCCGCCGACTTCGCCCGTGGAATTCAGCTGACAGGCCGTCGTCTTGGTTAGAACGCCTTGGGCGCCCGGTGCGCCCGCGCTCGCTGATGCCGCTCGCGCCATCGTCTCTATCGTCGTCGAAGGACGGTCGTCGGATGCCGCTCTGGCACCTTTCGAATCTTCCCCACAGCGCGCGGCAATCCGTGCCATCACGCTGGGCAGCGTGCGCTGGTACCTGCGCCTGGCGCCCGCGGTCGAAATGCTCCTGGCAAAGCCCAAGGGGCTGGTCGACCCGCTGCACGCGCTTCTCGTGGCGAGCGCTCACCAAGTTGAGTATTCGCGCAATGCCCCGCAGGCGACGGTACACGCCGCGGTGGATGCGGCGCGCATGCTTAAAGAGGAGCGCGCCACCGGACTTGTGAATGCGGTCCTGCGTCGGTTTGTGCGCGAACGCGCCGCTCTTTTCGCCCGCGTCGATACGCAGTTAGGAGGCCGCACCGCCCACCCGCCGTGGCTCGTAAAGCGTCTCTCGGACGCGTGGCCATCGCAGATCTGCGTCGACATTCTCGAAGCCAACAACGCGCATCCCCCCATGGTGTTGCGTCTCGACCTGTCCCGTCAGGAGCGGCAGCAATATCTGGCCGAGCTGGCGGCCGCCGGTGTTGTTGCAAAGGCGGTTGATTGGACGCACACGGCGGTGCGTCTCGAAGAGCCTGTTGCACTGTCCGCCCTGCCAGGCTTCCACGAAGGCCGCGTTTCCATTCAGGACGCTGGCGCGCAGCTCGCGGCTCCGTTCCTGGCGGCGCAGCCGGGGATGCGTGTGCTCGATGCTTGTGCGGCTCCCGGCGGTAAGACGGGCCACTTGCTGGAACACACCGCTGGCCTGGGGGAGCTCGTAGCGGTTGATATCGATGCGCAACGAGTCGGGCGTATCGAGGAAAATCTGCGGCGCCTGAACCGCAGTGCCCGCCTGGTCGTGGCGGACATCCGGCAGCCCGCCAGTTTCTGGGATGGGAATCCGTTCGACCGCATCCTCCTCGACGCGCCGTGCTCCTCCACCGGGGTGATTCGCCGGCATCCGGACATCAAGCTGCTACGCCGGACGGACGACATCCAGGTCCTTGCAGCAGCCCAGCTCGAGATTCTCCGGGCGGCTTTTGGAATGTTGGCCGTGGGCGGACGGCTGCTCTATTCCACCTGTTCCGTGCTTCCAGACGAGAACCAGGGGGTCGTCGAGTGGTTTCTGAAGACTGAGTCCACCGCGCGCGCCGTAGCGCTGCCTGCCGCGGTCACGCTTGCGCCCAGGGCCCTCGAGCGGGGCACAGGGCTGCAGCTCCTGCCCGGAGCGGAGGCGGGAACCGATGGGTTCTATTATGCTTGTGTCGAAAAGACAACGATCGGAATCTAAGCGTTTATCATTAGCCCCGGTACCATCGCACGGTCTCTCGTTGCATCCATGCTACGCGGCTATCCAACACGCCAACGGCCCCGGAGGGAACTCCGCTGGCTCGCACTGATTTGGGGTTCCCTGATTCTTGCCGCGTGGAGCCTATTCGCCTACGCAGACGCGCTCGATGGAGTGCTTGAGGTCCGCTCCGCCTATGTGAATATCGATAACGGCGTTTTCCTGTTGCACGCCCGTGTCGAGTATCCGGTGAATCCTGCAATCAGAGATGCCTTGCGCGACGGGGTCACCCTGACGTTTGATCTGGATACGCGGGTCGATCGGGAGCGGCGGTTCTGGTTCAACGCGAACATCGTGGAGCTGACTCTGAGGCGGGAACTGGCGTATCACGCCGTAAGCGACCGTTATGTCGTTCGCGACGTGAAGAGCGATGAGCAGCAGACTTTCCCAACACTCGAGGAGGCTCTCGCCTATCTTGGCAAGATCGATGGGTGGCCCATTCTCGTGGAGCCGCTGCTCAACGGCGGCAACTACGTCATCAGCGTTCGCGCGGGGGTCCGGCGTGGGAAGTTACCCGCCTCTTTGCGGGCGCTGATGTTTTGGGCCGGGGACTGGCACCGCGTGAGCGAGTGGTATTCATGGTCACTTCCGGTGTGAACGACAACGAGGAGACTAAAAGGCGCCTGCGTCCGAGCAGCGCCGCGATGCTCATCCTCTGGACCGCTATCGGTGCCGGTGCGTTACTGCTGTTGTTGAAGAGTGTGCAGAACTCCGCGGAGTTCGGCCGGCTGCAGCCGGCGGTGCTGATTCTGAACGTCATCGGTGTGATCGCGCTGGTGATCCTGTTGGCGCGCAAGCTGTGGCAGCTGTTCCGTGACTATCGTGACCACGTGCCGGGCTCGCGCCTCACCGCGCGCACCGTGATGATTTTCGGCGCTCTCGTGGTCGCGCCGCTGCTCATCGTGTATCTCTCGTCGCTCGAATTCCTCAACCGGGGCATCGACAGCTGGTTCCAGGTCGAGGTGAAGCAGGGGTTGAATGACGCGCTCGTGTTGTCCCGCGCGGCGCTCGACCTGCGCATGCGTGAGTATTCCGAGAGAACGCAGTCTCTGGCCCGCCTGCTCGCCAAGACCTCCCCGGATGATATCCAGACGCGGCTCGATGACGAGCGGCATGCCTCGGAGGCGCTGGAGATCGTTCTCTTCGGCGAGCATGAGCGCATTATCGCGGCTAGCCTCGAAAATCCCCTCGAGACGTTGCCGTCGCGGCCCCCGTCGGATCTCGTCAGACAGGTCAGCCAACTGCGGCCTTACGTGAGTCTCGATGATTCGGATTCGGGTGGAAAATACCTCATCAGGACGGCGTCGGCCGTCACCGATGCCACGACGAGCGGCACCCGCTCCAGCACGGAAAGTCGCTATGTCGTGGCCATCTATACCGTGCCGGCGCAACTCTCCGCGCTCACCGAGGCCGTGCAGCGCTCGTATTCGCAGTACGGCGACCTGGCGGCGATGCGCGAGCCGCTGAAATACAGCTTCCGGCTCACTCTGACATTGGTATTGCTCCTGGCAATGCTGGCCGCCATTTACGGCGCCATCTTTTCGGCGCAACGTCTGGTGCGTCCGGTGCAGGATCTCATCGCGGGAACCCGTGCAGTGGGCAAGGGCGATTTTGGAACGCGGCTGCCACTACCGTCACGGGATGAGATGGGCTTTCTCGTGCACTCCTTTAACGACATGACGAAACGCCTGCGACGTGCGCGCGAAGAGGCCACGCACAGTCAGCAAGCGGTAGAGCGCGAGCGCGAGCGACTGGCGATCATTCTCGCGCGCCTGTCGACAGGTGTCGTCGCCGTGGATCGGATGTTGACGGTGCGCATGGCGAATCATGCCGCCGGGTCAATCCTGGGCACAGATCTGTCGGCCGCTACCGGCCGGTCCTTGCCGGAGCTTGCGGCGAGCAACGAGCGGCTCGGACAGTTCGTTGCGGCGATTGCGGTCCGTTTCGCCGGCGGCCGGGAAGAGTGGCGCGAGCAGCTCGACCTCGACAGTCAGGCGGGCCGCCGCACGCTGATGTGTGCCTGCACCCCGCTGCCGGGCGAAGACAGTGATATGGGTTATGTGATCGTGTTCGATGACATCACCGCCCTTCTGCAGGCGCAGCGTGACGCGGCGTGGGGCGAAGTGGCGCGGCGACTCGCCCACGAGATCAAGAACCCCCTGACGCCTATCCAATTGTCTGCCGAGCGATTACGGCGACGCTTGCTCTCCACCATGAAACCCGCCGACGCTGAGATCCTCGATCGCGCGACGCACACGATCGTGCAGCAGGTCGAGACCATGCAGCAGATGGTGAACGCGTTCAGCGAATACGCACGGGCCCCTGAAATGCGTATCACGCGTTTCAGCCTGAACCAGCTAGTGACGGATGTGGCGGACCTGTATCGCTCTCAGGATCCGCGCGCGGCGATCCACCTCGCGCTCGACGAGAAGCTCGAGGCCATCGAGGCAGACCGTGGCCGGGTACGACAGATTCTCAACAACCTCGTGACCAATGCGCTGGAAGCCCTCGACGGAGTCGGAACGCCGACGCTCGAGATCACCACGCGACTGGAGAGCGGCGGCGATGCCGTCTACGCCGTCGTCACCGTGTGTGACAATGGCCCGGGTTTCCAGCGCGAGCTCCTCGGCCGGGTATTCGATCCCTAT
>DATMQL010000037.1:0-7457 GCA_035566815.1 Steroidobacteraceae bacterium
AGCACGCTATCCGCCGCGACCAGCGAATTCACCGTGAGCATATTGAGCGCCGGCGGACAGTCGATGAGGATGACATCGAACGATTCGCGAATCGGCGCAAGGGCATTGCGCAGCCGGATCTCCCGGCCCTCCGGCGTCTGCAACAGCCGCACTTCCGCCGCCGTCAGGTCCTGGTTGGCCGGCAACAGCTGGAAGCCACCGGGCTCCACCGTAAGGAGCGCGCTCGTGAGATCGACTTCCTCGAGCAGGACATCGACGGAGCTGCGCTCCAGCTGAGATTTGTCGATGCCACTGCCCATTGTCGCATTGCCCTGCGGATCGAGATCGAGCAGCAGTACTCGGCGTTTCGTCGCGGCCAGCGAGGCGGCGAGATTCACGGCGGTGGTGGTCTTACCGACGCCGCCCTTCTGGTTCGCTATGGCAATGACGCGCTTCATGGTGACAGTGTACTGCACCGTCACACGGGGACCCGCAGATGTGCGCCGATGGGACCATCGGGCCGGCGATAGGGGCTAGGCGACCATCTTCCTCGCGCCGCCATTGATCCGGTCCTGCGCCATCTGATCCGCAACCGCATTTGTCGTGAGAGCGTGACGGCGAGCGCGCTCGAAGATCTCGGTCAGCCGAGCTGGAATGGCCTGAATCTCGGCCGTCACCTGGGCCTCTGTGCCGCCGTTGTACTCTCGCGCGACACTGATGATCCCACCAGCATTGATGACGTAGTCAGGAGCGTACAAAACACCCGCGGCCTGCAACGCCTGACCGTCCTTGTCTTCCGCCAACTGGTTGTTCGCGGCTCCGGCGACGATGCGCGCACTAAGGCGTGGGATGCTGCCAGCGTTCAGAACCGCACCCAGTGCGCACGGCGCAAACACTTCGACCTCTTCTGAAAGAATGTTTTCCGCAGGTACCTCAGTCGCCTTGAACTCATCACACACGCGTTGGACCGCAACGGGACGGACGTCGGCAACCCGCAGGCGGGCACCTTCCGCGGCAAGCATCCGACACAGGTGATAGCCCACACCGCCGACGCCCTGCACCGCGATGCCGACGCCGCTCAGATCAGAGCGGTTCAGGCGGAACTTCACCGCGGCCTTGATGCCGAGATAGACACCTAGCGCGGTCTTGGGTCCGGGATCGCCGCCGGCTTCACCGGGCTTGCGGCTGAGTCCGCTCACGAACGACGTCGTGCGCGCGACAGCTTCCATGTCGGCGGTCGTCGTGCCGACATCCTCAGCAGTGATATAGCGACCACCGAGGGAGTCGACGAATCGACCGAACGCCTCGAAAAGCTCGGGAGCCTTCCCCGTGCGCGCGTCACCGATGATGACCGCCTTGCCGCCGCCGAATGGCAACCCGGCCATCGCATTCTTGTAGCTCATGCCCCGCGAGAGGCGCAGGACGTCGACGACGGCCGCCTCGGTGGATGCATAGGGCCACATGCGGCAGCCTCCGGCGGCCGGACCCAACGCGGTCGAGTGCACGGCCACGATAGCGTGTAGCCCAAGGTTCGCGTTGTGACCGAAGACCACCAGCTCGTGGCCATCGAACTCGCGCATTGCATAGATTTCCATCGTCCCGCCCCCTCACTCGCACTGCTGTGGACCGGCGAGATTACCGGGCCCCCTGTGCACGCCGCGTCACAAAAGTTGCTCTTCGGAGCATCATGGTGAACTATCCGTTTCACGGCAGAGCCACACGGTGAGACAAGCGATGCAAGTGGAGCTCGATCGCAGTGATCTGCGAATCCTGGATCTCGTTCAGCAGCACGGTGACCTCTCGGCCGCGGATGTCGCCGAACGGCTCGGCATGACCGCGTCGACGTGCTGGCGACGCATGAGCCGTCTGCAGGAGCTGGGTGTCATCCGCAGGCGAGTCGCACTTCTCGACCGCGAGAAAGTCGGGCTGAACGTAACCGTTTTCTCCCATGTGAAACTGATGGGGCACGGGCGCGACGCATTGCTACGCTTCGAACAGGCGGTGCGTGAGCACCCTGAAATTCTCGAGTGCTACACGATGATGGGGGAGACGGATTTTCTGCTACGGATCGTCTGCCGTGACATCAAGGCGTACGAGGCGTTCTTTCTCGACCATCTCTCGCGCTTTCCCGGCGTGCAGTCGGTGAACTCTTCGATCGCGCTTGCGGTGATAAAGGAAACGACGACACTCCCGCTGCACTCGGCACAAGCGACGCCTTCGACGAGTTCGCGCTAGACGACTCGCCGCCGGAACTACCGCGTCAGCACAATCGCGCAGCGAGCTTCGCTCAGGCCAGGCACGACCAGGTCGCGCGAGTGCTCGACTCGCCACCCTTCCGGAAGCGCCGCCAACTCCTCCCGCGGCCATTTGCCTTTCATCGCCAACACGCGAGTCTGCGGTCCACACAGTGGCAACACCTTCTCCAACATCTCGGGTAACGCGGCGAACGCGCGAGTGACGACCGTGTCGAACGGCTTGCCAGGATGCATGGCCTCCACGCGCGCGTGAACGCTTTCCACGTTGGTGAGTCCCAGAGCGTGCGCGGCGTGGGATACAAAGCGGATCTTCTTCCCGGCAGAGTCGATGAGCGTAAAGCGGCGAGCGGGATTCAGCACGGCGAGCGGCAGGCCGGGAAAACCAGCGCCCGTGCCGACATCCGCGATTGCGACGCCCTGCAAATCGGCGTGAATGGCGAGGCTATCGAGGAGATGATGCGTGACCATATCTTCACGCTTCGTAATAGCGGTGAGGTTATAGGTACGGTTCCACTTCTCGAGCTCATCCAGGAGCTGCACCATGCGTGAAGCATCGAGCACCGATACCTCGATACCCATGTTCTTCGCGTCACGGATGAGACGATCAACCAGGCTCAAGAGGTCCTCGAAGGTGCTTTGCTGCCATACTTGGCGCGGGTCCCGGACCGGGCCTGAACCCACGAACGCCGCAAGACCGTGCGACTGCTGCTAGTAGAAGATGATGCCATGATCGGAGAGGCAATCCGCACCGGCCTGAAGCGGGACGGGTTCACTGTGGACTGGGTTCACGACGGCGAGTCGGCCGAACAGGTGCTCCGGACGAACGCATTCGATCTGCTGCTGCTCGACCTCGGCCTGCCGCGCAAAGGCGGCTTGCAGGTGTTACAGGGTCTGAGGGCACGGCAACTGACGCTTCCGGTGCTCATTATCACTGCTCGTGACGCTGTGTCGGATCGCGTGCAGGGGCTCGATGCCGGCGCGGACGACTACCTGGTAAAGCCGTTCGATCTTGACGAGCTCGCCGCGCGGATCCGTGCACTCCTGCGTCGCAAGTCCGGCCGTACGGAGCCGGAAGTCGAGCACCTCGGCGTGGCGCTGAACCCCGCCACGCACCGGGTCACTCGCGATGGCCGGGAGGTCGCGTTGTCTCCGAGGGAATTCGCGCTGCTGCAGTTATTGATGGAGCGGCCGGGAAACATACTGTCGCGCGCGCAGATCGAAGAGCGTCTCTACGGTTGGGGTGAGGAGGTCGAAAGCAACGCCGTCGAAGTTCACATTCATGGACTGCGTCGTAAGCTGGGGAACGACTTCATACTCAACGTCCGCGGCGTCGGATACCGGGTCAGGCCGGCATCGTGAGATCCATCCGCGCGCGCCTGTTGGGTTGGCTGTTCGCGGGAGTGGTGTTCGTCGGCGCCACGGGCGGGTTGACCGTTTATCGCAATGCTCTGGTCGAGGCGGATGCGTTCTTCGACTACCACTTGCGTCAGACCGCGCTCATCCTCCGCGATGAGCCAGTCGAGTACTCCGTCGCGGCACAACTTCCTGCGAATGACGCGGCCTATGACTTCGTAGTCCAGGTTTGGACGCTGGACGGCGTACGCGTTTACCTGTCGCGCCCGCATAGCGTATTGCCGAACATTACGACGTTAGGCTTCTCCTCCGTCACGACGAGTGAAGGACGGTGGCGCGTCTATGGCGCGCAGGCGATGACTAAAGTCATTCAGGTGGCGCAACCCATGCGCGTGCGAGAGCAACAGGCAGTTGATCTCGCGCTCAAGACGCTCCGGCCGTTCGCGCTGCTTCTGCCGGTGTTGGGATTCCTGATATGGATTGCCGTCGGCAGCGCTCTTCAGCCACTTCAGCGCCTGACCACATTGGTCAAGGCACGACGTGTTGACGCACTGGATCCGCTTCCGGATGAGCGCCTGCCCGACGAAGTCCGTCCGCTCGTCGGCGCGCTCAACGATCTGCTCGTACGGCTCGGTGTAGCGTTGGATCGAGAGCGTGCCTTCATGGCAGACGCCGCACATGAGCTCCGCACACCGCTCACGGCGCTGCATCTACAGATGGGCATGCTATCGCGTGCCGCGAATGAAGCAGAACGCGACGACGCCATGGAGAAGCTCTCAGCCGGAATGCAGCGCGCCATTCGGCTGGTTGAGCAGATGCTCTCACTCGCTCGCCAGGAGCCGCGCGCCGAACCGGTCCGCGTGTCCATTCCTCTCGCCGACATCGCGCGGGAAGTCGTGGCGGAACTGGTTCCCCTGGCCGATGCGAAACAGATTGACCTCGGTATTTCCAACTCCCAACCTGCGACGGTTATCGGTGACCCCGATGCGTTGCGAACTCTAACCCGCAACCTCGTGGATAACGCCGTCCGTTACACGCCGGTGGGCGGACGCGTCGATGTCTCCGTGGAAAATGGCGGGCCGGGTGAAAACGCCATCCTGAAAGTCGTCGACAACGGGCCGGGTATTCCCCCGGAGGAGCGTTCCCGCGTCCTCGACCGCTTCTATCGCCGTCCCGGTACCTCGCCGCCGGGCAGTGGGCTCGGCATGGCTATTGTGAAAGCCATTGCCGATGCGCATCACGCTACGCTCGAGCTCGATTCCGGCCCCGAGATCCAGGGGCTGGCGGTGAGCGTTCGCTTTCCAGCTGCCGACCGCCGGAAAGATTAGATAAATCAATAGATTGTGATCGTTTTCCAGGCCACCGCGACTCCCTTAAGTCTCACTTAAGTCTGGCTCCCTAGGCTGTGCACCATGTCATGGACCCCCTGTGACCCGTATTGGTTGGAGACAAACAGATGAGCATCAGAACCCTGATCCGAAAGCCGCTGGCAGCGGCAGCGCTCGGTGCCGCGGTCATCGCAGCCCCGGTAAGCGTTCTATATGCATTCGGCATAACGCCAGTCGCGGCTGCGGCGACCACCGCCCCGGCGGCGACCGCGACCGGACCGGTCACCCCGGTTCCAGCGACCGGCAATCCCGCAGCCGTGTTGCCCGACTTCAGCACCATGGTGCAGAAATATGGCCCGGCGGTCGTCAACATCACTGTCGTGAGCAAGGTCCCGGTGTCGAACAACTCGCCCGGTGATGACGACGATGAGGATGACAACGGCGGCGGCGGCGGTAACAACGCGAGCCCTTTCGGCCCGAACAGTCCCTTCGCTCCATTCTTCCGCGGCCTGCCGCAGATGCCGCAGCAGCAGCCCACGCGCGGCGAGGGCTCCGGATTCATCATCCGTCCTGACGGCTTCATTCTCACCAACGCACACGTCGTTAACGGGGCGAGCGAAGTAACCGTACGGCTGACGGATCGCCACGAGTACACCGCCAAGGTGATCGGCATCGACACCAAGAGCGACGTCGCGGTCATCAAGATTCCCGCCAAGGATCTGCCGACCGTGAAGCTGGGTGACTCCCATAACCTGCGCGTCGGCGAGTGGGTATTGGCGATCGGCGCTCCGTTCGGCTTCGAGAACAGCGCGACCGCGGGCATCGTGAGCGCCAAGGGACGCACCCTGCCTGACTCCGGCTACATTCCTTTCATTCAGACTGACGTGCCCATCAACCCCGGCAACTCGGGCGGCCCGCTCTTCAACATGAGAGGTGAAGTGGTCGGCATCAACTCCCAGATTTACAGCCGCTCGGGCGGATTCATGGGCGTGTCGTTCTCGATTCCGATCGACGTCGCGCTGCAGGTGAGTAACCAGCTCGAGACGACGGGACACGTATCCCGCGGAAAACTGGGCGTCGTGATCCAGAACGTCAACCAGGGTCTGGCGGACTCGTTCGGTCTGCCGCAACCTGAAGGTGCCCTTGTGTCCAGCCTGGAGAAAGGCGGCGCCGCGGCGCAGGCCGGTATCCAGCCGGGAGACGTCATTATCAAGCTCAACGGACAGGTCACGAGCGCGACGGAACTGCCGGCCGAGATCGCGCAGTTGAGCCCGGGTGCGACCGTGAATCTGGAAGTGTGGCGCGATCACGCCACCCGTAATGTGAGCGTCAAGCTCGCGGCCATGGACGACAAGCGCACAGCTTCCAACAGCGCGCACCCGAGCACCGGTGGCAAGCTTGGACTGGCTGTTCGCCCGTTGACGGGTGAGGAGAAGTCTCAGTCAAACACCCAGAACGGCGTGCTCGTCGAGAAGGCGACCGGCCCGGCGCTCGAGGCTGGCCTGCAGCCCGGCGACGTGGTTATGTCGGCTAACGGGGCAGCGATCACCAGCGTCGATGACCTGCGCAACGCGGTGGAAAAGTCGAAGGGTCACATCGCCTTGCTGGTGAAGCGCGGCGACTCGCAGATCTTCGTACCGGTTCGTATAGGCCAATAGGCCGACGCAAACCGAAGCGCGAGCAGTCCGGCTCGCGCGTCTGACAGGACGGCCGGGTGGCGCAAGCTCCCCGGCCGTTTTTCTTGGTGCGCGTACCGGCGCGACGGCGCAGTCCGCTTGTAGACTGAGGTCTGTACCTCCCGGGGGAGCCGCATGAATCGATATCCGGACGTCGCGCACTGCGCAACCGCGCTGGTGAATGTCCCGGCCGCAAAGGCCTTCGAGTTTCTCGCCGATCCGTTGTCGCTAGGAACCTGGTCGTTGGGATGCATGCGCACGCATGCGGCGAAGTCGGGCGCGGTGGGTGCGACGGCGGGAGTGGCGCACGCCGTGACCGCGGGGGCTGCGATGGCCGCAGCGGCGAGCGCAACAACCGCAGCAGAAGGCCCTTACACCGGTACTTCGCTGTATGACGACTCACTCGCCTCGTTTGACATCCGGCCCCATCCCGAGCTTCTTCTGATCGACTACCTGGTCGGTGACGCTGGAAATCTGAAGCCACGCAATAGCGTCCGCGTCATTGCGGGCGACACATGCGACCTTTCCGACGCGCAGTGTTATGTCAGCCTCATGGCGTGGCGCCCCGCGCGAATGGAGGACGACCGTTGGGCGCAGCTCTGCGCCGCACATGACGCGGAGATCTGGATCATCAAAGCGCGGATCGAGGGCGCCGGCCGCGCCCCCGGGGCGGAGCGCTCGCTCTAGGCGCTCCGACTCAGACGCCCTGGAGCACAGCGCCAGCCATAGAGGCTGCTACTTCGCCGCGCCGTTCGTGACAAGCGCCGCCATCAGCTCATTCACCGGCATCGAATCCAACTGCTCGCGCCTGGCGAACAGCGCCTTGATCTTCTCGGCTTGTTTGGCCGCGAAGTGAGCGTCCACGG
>DATMQL010000038.1:0-2094 GCA_035566815.1 Steroidobacteraceae bacterium
CGCAGAACGCGCCGTTGAGCCAGATGTCGACGCGGCCACTGGCGTCATGCGCGGGATTGAGGCGCACCTGCACCGTGGTCCAGCTCTCCCGCGGGAGGTCGCGCCGGCAGATCTGCCCACGCGTCACCATGGGCGGCTGGGTACAGGGTGTGCCGGCGGCCACCTGCGCGAAGAAGCGCACGTCATCGCCGAGCGGCCGCGCCTCGATTTTGAAGAAGGGGCTGGCGTTGCACGACTTCCCGCCCTTGAAGGAATCCTGCTTGATCTGGTGGATGACGGTGCGGCAGGGCTGGCGTCCCGCGGCCGGAACGTCGTGCGGCCAGTCGCCAGCGATCTTGAAAGAGAAGCGGTACCACACGAGCTCATCGAATTTCACTAGCTCGCCAGCGCCGGTGGCGCGGTCGGATCTCACCTGGATCTCCGCCCGCTCGCTGGGCACGATGCCGCCGGGCTCGGCCTCAACGTCCGCCGCGCGCGAGCCCTCGCTGTCGCAGATGTAGTGCCGAGCCTGCAGCATCGCCTCGCTCGCACCCTCGAGCCCGTCGCCCTCCTGGACCGTGACGCGGCCGACAGGCACTCCGCTGGAGTCCTCGACGACGCCGACACGCAGCGGCTGCAGCTTGGTGTCGAGCTGACTGGAGATCAGCCACTTCCCCAGCAACTGCGACGGCGCGGCGGGGTCGTAGATGAAGAGCTCGGTGAAGACTGGTTGCGGCGTCCGCTGCGCCACCGCCGTCGGCGGTGATAGTGCAGCAGCAAGGAGCAACAATGCCACGAGGGCGCAGCCGGACGGTGTCAAATTCCCAGCGGTCACCTTGCCGCAATTGCGGCCTGCCATCGCCTTGAGTTCCCCGTCTTGTTGCCGCCGTAGCGGAGGTCATGCAGGAAATCGCATCCGAATTCAAATTCGTCGAGGTAAGACCGGTGGTTATCGCGAGAAGACTAACTCCGAAGCAGAGGGACTGAGGGTTTGAATCCTGTTCTCTCCGCCGCTGAGTCTTCTCACGTACCTCTGGCGCCGTGCCCGCCGCCGGTAACGATGGCGCGCACCGAGGAACCGATTGCAGCGATCAGTGCCGCGCGGTCGTGTGCCGCAAACAGGCGGTGCACACAGTAGGCGGCATCGATCTCGGGCACCACCGGTTCGATCAGCAACACATGCGATTTCACGCCAGCTCCCATTGGGCAGTTGTGAAATGTCAGGTGGCCAAGAGCTGCAATAATTCGGCCACCGTTTCGGCAATGGACCCTCGCACGGTGACAACCACCGGGTGCTCGTCTTCACCGGGCTCCTCAATGTCTCGAACTGGCTGCGCGGCAACGCGGACGGCATATAACGGTGCTGGCGTTGCACGATCCGCGCGTGGATTACATGCTCGTCGTTTTTCAGAAAGACGAGGCGGACTCCCTGCCGGGTGCCGATTGTGATCTGCCGGTAGGCGCGCTTGAGGTTGGAACAGGTGATGATACCGGGCTCGTGCGCGCTCAAGCGCTCGTCAATCCAACGTGCGACCGCCTGCAGCCAGGGCATCCGGTCGGCGTCATCGAGTGGGCGGCCGGAACGCATTTTCTCGACATTCGATGGAGTATGGAGATCGTCGTCCTCCTGAAACGGCCAGCCAAGGACGCGATGCAATTCGAGCGCGACCGTCGACTTGCCGCTGCCCGAGACCCCCATCAGCACCAGCACCATCGGCGGAACGGTTCTCTCGGCGGCGCTTTCCGTCGCCTCTATGCAGGAACCGTTTCTGGTTGGCATTGTCGACTGAGGCCGCCTATCGCGAGCTGCGCCGGCAAGACCGGACGGTCAACCTGAACGTGCTCCGCCACGTTGCGCCCTCGGGTGAGCCCTCCTGCGGTGCATGGCCCAGGCCCTTATTCATTTGGGGGAACAACCCGTCAAGGCTCCACAGCTAGCCGGTGGCGAAGGCCGGCATTACGTCGGAGGCAAACAGGCGCAGCGAGCGCATGCTTTGCTCGCGCGATAAAGTCCCCCAGGCGAAAGAACAGATCACGTAGTTGCAGCCACTCTCCGTTGCGACGCGCTGCATCTCTCCGCGTACCCGGTCCGGCGACCCGAAGATGATGCTCTTA
>DATMQL010000039.1:0-6752 GCA_035566815.1 Steroidobacteraceae bacterium
AACTCCTGGGGCAAACCGGAAGTCGTGTTCTCCGAGCGCGGCGAACGAGTCCGGCAGGGACTCGGCATCGGCGAAGGCCATGTGACCCTGACCGATGAGGCGGGCCTCATCGTGGCAGTCGCCGTGTTGATGCGAGCCACCCCGGCGCCCTCGACATGACCGCCGCCACCCTGCACAGCACTGCCAACCCATGAACTGCCTCGTCTTCGACATCGAAACCATCCCCGACGTGGCGTTGGGCCGCCGCATCCACGACCTCGGTGACCTCCCCGACGAACAGGTCGCGAAGGCCATGTTCGCCCTGCGCCGCCAGAGCACCGGCAGCGAATTCCTCCCCAACGAGCAACAGCGCATTGTCGCCATCTCCTGCGTCCTGCGCAGCCGCGATGGCCTCAAGGTCTGGAGCCTCGGTGACCTGAATTCCACGGAAGCCCAGCTGGTCGAGCGCTTCTTCGACGGCATCGAGCGCTACTCGCCCGACCTCGTTTCCTGGAACGGCTCCGGCTTCGATCTTCCCGTATTGACGTTGCGCGCGCTCGCTGCCGGCGTGCAGGCGCCGCGCTACTGGGAAACGGGCGACAGCGACACCGCCTTCCGCTACAACAACTACCTGAGCCGCTTTCACTGGCGCCATACCGATCTCATGGACGTTTTGTCCGCTTACCAGGGTCGCGGCCGCGTCTCCCTGCAGAACGCGGCGATGCTGCTCGGCCTGCCGGGAAAGTTGGGATTCTCGGGTGACCAGGTCTGGGATGCCTGGCTCGCCGGCAACCTGATCGGCATTCGCCAATACTGCGAGACCGACGTTCTCAACACCTATCTCATCTACCTGCGCTTCGAGATGATGCGCGGTCGCTTCACGCGCGAGCGCTACGCGGAGGAGGTGGAGCGGGTGAAAGCGCTTTTACGTGCCGGCAAGGAGCCTCATTTCGCCGAATTCCTCAGCGCCTGGGAAACACCGGCTTGAGCGGTCGTAAAGTCGTCTCCCAGACCGTCGAGTCCGCGACGGTCGCCGCGCTCACACACGCGGGTGAGGGCATCATCCGCGACGGCAAGACTGTCTTCGTCCCCGGTGCGCTTCCGGGTGAAAACATCAGGTTCCGTCGTACCCGCACCCACCGCCAACATGACGAGGCGGAGCTGGTGGAAGTGTTGAGTCCCGCACCGCAGCGCGTGGTCCCCCGCTGTGCCCATTTCGGTGTCTGCGGCGGGTGTGCGCTCCAACATCTGTCTTCCGAGGCCCAACTCGAAGCCCGTCAAACCGAGCTGCAGGACAACCTGGAACGCGTCGGCAAAGTAACACCCCAAACCTGGCTGCCACCGTTGCGTGGACCCGTCTGGGGCTACCGCCGCCGCGCGCGCCTCGGCGCGAAGTTCGTGACCAAGAAAGGCAAGGTGGTTGTAGGGTTCCGCGAGCGCCTAGCCCCCTTCATTGCGGACGTCCAACACTGCGACGTCCTGACAACCCCCGTAGGCGAGCTCATTACACCGCTCGCCGAGCTGATCATGACTCTCGGGATTCGCGAGCGCGTCCCCCAGATCGAGGTGGCTGTTGCCGACAACGCCGTCGCCCTGGTCTTCCGCGTTCTCGACCCGCCGTCCCCCGATGACCTCGAGCGGCTGCGGGCTTTCCGGGCTGCCCACGGCCTGCGCCTTTACTTGCAGCCGGGCGGACTGGACTCCATCCACGAGCTCGACACCCCCGGTGAGCCCCTTCGCTACCAGCTACCCAAGTTCAAGGTAGAGCTCGAATTTCTGCCCACCGATTTCATCCAGATCAACGGCGCGGTCAATGAGGCGTTGGTCTCGCGTGCCGTGGAGCTCCTGGAGCTGACCCCCTCCGCGCAGGTGCTGGATCTGTTCTGCGGGATAGGCAACTTCACCCTCCCCATAGCGAGATTGGCAAAGCGCGTGGTCGGCGTTGAGGGCGATGCGGCGTTGGTTGCCAGAGCCCGCCACAACGCCCAACGAAACCAGCTGGAAAACACCGAATTCCACGTAGCAGATCTGGCTCGCTTACCCGGGTCGACACAGGCCTCCGGCCCTAACTCCCGGGCCGCCCCCACCCCCGCGAATGCGGCAATCTTCAATGCCCCCTGGCTCCGCAAGGGCTACACCCACGTCCTACTCGACCCCCCACGCGCCGGGGCGCGGGAAGTGTTGGCATCTGTTGTCAGCCTGGAGCCTCAACGGGTGTTGTATATTTCCTGCCATCCGGGGAGCCTCGCACGGGACCTGGGCGTGCTGGTCAACGAACATGGATTTACTCTCGAAGCAGCGGGTGTCCTCGACATGTTTCCCCATACCGCTCATTTTGAATCGCTGGCGCTCCTGAGCCCCGGCAAACGTAAGGCGCGGGTCTCATGAGCCTCGGTCCCCTGATGATCGACTTCCAGGGCACCGCCATCACCGCCGAAGAGCGCGAACTTTTGCGGCACCCCCTCGTCGGCGGTGTGATCCTGTTCACACGCAACTATGTCGATCCGGACCAGCTCACGGAGCTCGTGGCCGGCATCCACGCCGAGCGCAGTCCCCCGCTGATCGTGGCGGTCGACCAGGAGGGCGGCCGGGTACAACGCTTTATTCCCGGCTTCTCACGCCTTCCACCGGCCCGTCTGATCGGCCACGCCTTTGATCAGGACCCCAAGGGAGGCCTCGAGCTGGCGCGGCGTACCGGCTGGCTCATGGCCTCCGAACTGCGCTCGCACGGCGTCGATATCTCCTTCGCACCCGTGGTCGACCTCGATTACGGGGTGAACGAGGCCATCGGCACCCGCGCCTTCCACAAGCGTGCGGAAGTCGTAAGTCAGCTGGCTGTTTCCTATATGCACGGCATGCGGGACGCCGGCATGGCCGCCACCGCCAAACACTTTCCCGGCCATGGAGCTGTCACCGCCGACTCCCACCACACCCTCCCGGTCGATCGCCGGGAACTGATGGATATGGCCGACGACCTGTCTCCCTACCGAAGGCTGATAGCCAACGGTCTGCCTTCCGTGATGGTCGCCCACATAGTGTTTCCAGCACTGGATGCGGCCCCGGCCAGCCTTTCGTCTGGTTGGATTCGCGACGTGTTACGCGGTGAATTGCACTTTCAAGGCGTAGTGTTTGCCGACGATCTGTCAATGGGAGGGGCTGCCGCTGCGTACGGGGATGTTGTCACCCGAGCCCAGAAGGCGCTTGCCGCAGGCTGCGACATGCTACCGGTTTGCAACAATCGCGCGAGTGTCATCGCGCTGCTCGACGGGCTGAAAGTCGAGCCCGAGCCCGCCTCACGTCTGCGGCTGGTGCGCCTCCATGGGCGTGAAGGCATGTCACGTGAAGCGCTCAAAGCGCTGCCCGAATGGACCCGCAGCCAGGAGCTGCTCACGCGTTACGCCACGACCCCGGCCCTGAAGCTGGAGGCAACCCAAGTGGAGCCCGGGAAGACATGAACAATTGGTCGGCGGAGGCATGGCGATCCCTCGTCGAGGGCGCCCCCGAAGGCATCGTGATCTGCGATGCGACCGCGCCCGACTACCCCGTCATTTACGCAAACGCCGCCTTCTCCCAGATGTGTGGCTATCCCGCGGCCGCCATCCTCGGCACCAACCTGCGCGTCCTGCAGGGCAACGACCGGGACCAGGAGACGCGCCAACGCATGCGCGAAGCGGTCGAGCGCGGCGAGCAGGCACGGGTCCTCATTCGCAACTATCGCCCTGATGGCTCCCTGTTCTGGAACGAGATCGTCATCCAGCCGGTGCGCGACGCCAGCGGTCGCCTGACACACTTCATCGGCTATCACCGGGACGCCAGCGAGCGTTTGAAAAGTGCCGAGCGGTCCGCGCAGGGCCTGCCTCCCTGGCTACGCGAAGATCGACTCACGGGCTTGCACTCGCGCGCCTACTTCGAAGAGCTCCTGCAACGCGACTGGGTGCTGGCGCAACGCGATTCCCACGAGATCGGACTCACGTTGTTCGATATCGACGACCTCGCCACCTACAATGAAACATTCGACAAGGCCGCCGGCGACGCCTGCATCCGCCGCATCGCCCGTGTTATCGGCGCGTCGTACCGGCGGGGCGGCGATCTTGTTGGCCGTTGGGAAGGGGGCACGTTCGCCGTCCTGACACAGGGCGACGCGGCGGAGAAAGCCTCCCAATACGCGCTAGTGGTAGCGCAGCGCGTCCGTGATCTGATGATGCATCACCCGCGTGCCGGCTCTGGCCGTTTCGTGACACTGAGTGCCGGAGTGGCGAGCCTGGTGCCCCCCCGCGAGCTCTCGCTCGACGCATTGTTGAAAGCCTGTCGAGCGTCGTTGAAGCGCGCGAAGTCGCTGGGGAAGAACAGCATTTCGACGGCGGAAGCGACGGACTTTCAGTAGGTTGTCGGCGAGGGGCCCTCAGCTAGGGACCGCGCGGGGTTCAGATTCGTTGCGCGCGCGTCGCGCGCTCTCGAACGGCAGCAGTGGCGTCGAGGCCCTCAGGTTGCCCTCAGATTGGTTGCTCGCCGCATCAGTCAACGCCCCGGCGGGCGCGTTCCTTGCGCCGGCGAAACCAACGCGATCACTCCAAACGCTGGATGATCGTAGTAGTTGCGCTCGTAGAACTTGATGCGCCGACTCTGATTGATTGTAAACGTCGTCCCCGACGCCGCGCCCAGTCCGCCCGGTGGTGATGGGTCCGCGTAAGTCAGCGTCATCCCCAGGTGCAGATACTGCCCTCGCTCGAGAAACACGGTCCCAGTCAACCCCGGCACATCCACCCCGAGCCGCTGCACGGGAAACCCCGCGCGCGTGCCCCATCCGCTAGCCGTCTGTGACCACGCCGTATGGGCGATCGGCACGTACGCGCCGCTCGATCGCAACCGGCCCTCGATCTCGGTGAGCTGATAGGCGGAGCTCGGAATCGCCGCCACAAAATGTCCCACCTGCGAAGAAGTACTCGAGCCTTCATCGCCGGCGATGGTGTTGGCGCTGCCCGTCTCGGCCACCCAGTTTTCAGCGCCGCCCTGCGCCGACGTCGCTCGAAAGACGACGATCTCGATGTTGTAAGCGGGTGCCGCCGACTCCTGCGACACGGCAGGCAGCCCACAGGCCAAAGCGGCAAGCATCAGGCAAAGCGTCCGCAGACGCGCAGTGCGGGATTTCATGGCGCGTATTCTACTTCAGGGCCGGGGTGCCTCACAGCCGCGCCTCCTGCCGCACAACTGCGACGGATGAGCTACTTCCGCTTCGGTCCGCGCGCTGGCTCGGGTTTCGTGCCGGCCACCGCAGGCACCGCTTTCGCGCTGGCCGCCGCGGGCGCGGCCTCCGCAGGCTTGGCCTTCTCCCCCAGCAACTTCAGCAACGCCTCCGCGAACACAAAACGCTGCTCCTCGGTCGGCAACTGCCGCGTCAGCCGCATCTTCAGCGGTCCTTCCAGCCGATAATCCCGCGCCCCTTTCTGCACCATCCTCACGACCGTCCCCGGGTCGATGGAGTTCTTCTCCTCGAACGTCACCGTCCCGCCCTGCGCCCCGATGTCCAACCGCCGCACGCCAATCGCGCGCGCCGCGAGCTTCAACTTCGCGATCTTCAACAGGCTTTGTGCCGCCGCCGGCAACGGTCCGAAACGGTCATACATCTCGGAGTTCAGCTCATCGACCGCCTCATTGCTGTCCGCCGCGGCGATTCGCTTGTAGAGGCTCAGCCTGACGTGTACATCCCCGATGTACGTTTCCGGCACGAACGCCGGCAGCCGCAGCTCCACTTCCGTGGCCGCGACGAGCGGCCTGTCGAGCTGGGGCTCACGACCTTCCTTGAGCGCTTTCACCGCGTGGTCGAGCATATCGAGATACATCGCCAGGCCGACCTCGGTCATCTGGCCACTCTGCTGCTCTCCCAGCAGCTCGCCCGCGCCGCGAATCTCCAGGTCATGAGTGGCGAGCACAAACCCGGCCCCCAGCTCCTCCATCGACTCGATCGCTTCCAGCCGCTTGGCCGCATCTCCCGACAATGCCTTGCGCGGAGGCGCGATCAGATAAGCATAGGCGCGGTGATGCGACCGTCCCACACGACCCCGCAGCTGGTGCAACTGCGCCAGCCCCATGTGATCCGCCCGGTTGATCATGATCGTGTTGGCGGTCGGTACGTCGATGCCGCTCTCGATGATGGTCGTACAAACCAGCAGGTTGAAGCGCCGATGATAGAAATCAACCATCAACTGCTCGAGGTCGCGCGCTCGCATCTGGCCGTGCCCGATCCTGACACTCGCCTCGGGCACCAGCGCCTGCACCTCGCCCGCGATCTTCTCGATGGTGCGCACTTCGTTGTGCACGAAGTACATCTGCCCGCCGCGACGCAGTTCGCGCAGCGCCGCTTCGCGCAGTGTCGGCCCGTGCCACTCGACCACGAAGGTCTTGATGGCCAGCCGCTCGGCCGGCGGTGTCGTAATCAACGACAGATCGCGCAACCCACCCAACGCCATGTTGAGCGTGCGCGGTATCGGGGTCGCTGTCAGGGTCAACACGTGTACGTTGGCACGTAATGCCTGCAACCGCTCCTTGTCTCGCACTCCGAAGCGGTGCTCCTCATCGACGATGATGAGCCCCAGATCCTTGAACCGTGCATGCGAATGGAGCAACCGATGCGTGGCAATGACAATATCGACAGTGCCGCGCTCCACACCTTCCAATGTCGCCTGCGTCTCCTTGGCATTCCCGAAACGCGACAACGCCTCGATCCTCACCGGCCAATCCGCGAACCGGTCGCGGAAGTTCGCCAGGTGCTGCTG
>DATMQL010000040.1:0-4701 GCA_035566815.1 Steroidobacteraceae bacterium
CCCTCGCGGGGGGCATGCGCCGCGGATTTTAGGGTGCCGTCGGTGGCGTGCTAGCGACCCGGTGGAAAAGCGTCAACGCATCCCGCGGACGCAAATACTCAAACTCCGCGGCTTCCATGGCCAAAGGCTCACGCTCCGGCACAGCCTGCGCCGCGGGCACAGCCCTGATGGTGTTGGCTTGCTCGCTGAGCTTTCTCTCGCTCGATTTTCCCGGACCTCCCGGCGGCTGCGCCATGATCCCGCCCGTCGCCATCAGATGCTCCAGGGCGCTGAGCTCCGCGGGCGGCTCAGTCTCTTCGGGCGTCAGCAATAACCCATGCTTACGTGCCCAGACTCCCGCGCTCGTGAGACTCGTCAGCATGGTGAGAGGAACCGACAGCAACAGGCCGATGAGGATGGGCGACATCCACCAGATGTAACGCGGAGCGATGAACAGAATAACCGCGCCCCACACGAGCCCGATCAGCACGTGCCACTTATGCCGCGAGAACGCCTCACGAAAGGTGATACCGCGATCGCCGCGATCCTGGGCATTCCACGTCACCGGGTGGCCCAACAGGGTAGTCACCACGAATGTCGTGTGAAACAACATCATGGACGGCGCGAGCAACGTGCTGAACAACTGTTCGACTACGAGGCTGCCCAACAGGTGCAGGCCGCCTCCAAAGCTGCGTCGCAGTTTGCCGTTCACCAGCGCAAGCGTGGCGCCGAGCACCTTCGGCATCAACAACACCCCGATGGTACCCGCGAGCAGAATGACGATCTCACTGTCGCGATACTGCGGCCAGGTTGGAAACAACGAGTACGAGCCGGGCGAGAAGTACTGGTAGCCGTTGATCGCATCCAGGCACACCGTGATGGAGCTCAGCAGCAAGGCCGCGAGCCACAGCGGAGACGTCGCGTACGAGAGCACACCGGTAATCAGATGCAGTCGGCTCAGCCAGTGCAGCCCGCGCATCGGCAACAACCCCAGGTGCTGCAGATTGCCCTGCGCCCAACGACGATCGCGTGCCGCGAAATCCACGACATTGGAAGGCACTTCCTCGAAGCTACCCCCCAGGTCGGTCAGGAGCCATACCTTGAGCCCGGCACGCCGCATGAAGGCGGCCTCGGCGAAATCGTGGCTGAGAATGTCGCCGCCAAACGGCGCCTTCCCCGGCAGAGTCGGCAAATCGCAATAGGCGGCGAACGAGCGCAGCCGCAGGATGGCGTTGTGTCCCCAGTAGTTGCCTTCGCCGAGCTGCCAGAACGCCAGGCCGCTTGCCAGCATGAGGCTGTTCAACCGGGCCGCGAATTGAATGAGTCGCGCGAACAGCGTCTCGCGTCCTGCCGGCGTCGGCAGCGCCTGGATGATTCCCGCCTCGGGGTGGACATCCATCATCTGTGCAAGCGTGACGAGCGCGTGACCCGACATGATGCTGTCGGCGTCGAGCACGATTGCATAGTCATAGGCCCCGCCCCACGACTGTACGAAGTCCGCGATGTTGCCGGCCTTGCGCCGCAGATTCTCCTTGCGGCGTCGGTAAAAGATACGCCCCTGCCCTTCGTGTCGCTCCACGAGTCGCGCCCATGCGAGTTCCTCCGCCGCGCCGATCTCGGGCTTGCGTGTGTCCGAGAGCACGAACAGATCGAACGCCGCCTGTTCCGCGCGCGCCTTGAGCGAGGACCAAACAACATCGAGGCCGGCAAACACCCGCGTCGTGTCCTCGTTATAGATAGGCATGATGACCGCGGTCCGCCCCTTGAGCGGCCGCCCTTCTCCTTCGGAGGAATGGATCACCGCGGAATCGCGGCCAATGAGCTGAACAACGAAGCCGGCCACCGCCGTCCAGAAGGCGCCGGTGATCCATGTGAACAACACGAAGAAGACGATGAGGCTGGATTTTTCCCAGGGCGTGAAGCCGTTGGTGCGCAGGATGTCCGCCATCAGGGCACTGGCCGACAGGGAGGTGAGAAAAGTCAGACCGAAGAACAGCAGCCGGCGCCAGATGGAAGCCCATCGCAGGCGGTCAGGTGTCATGGCTGTGCTCCGGGGGCCCAAAGGTAAGTCCAAGTCTCGGTCAACGCTTCACCGTATAGCGTCAGGTAGCAACGCAGATCGACGGGCTTCTCGCCGTTCGTTTTCATACGCATCGATACACGCCAGACACCATTCGCAGCCAGGCGTTCCACGGTGATGTTATCGATCTCCCCTCCGGTCGCACTCGCCGCAGCCTGCACCGGCTGCGCTCCGCCCAAGCTGTCGAGATCGCCGCCGGCGAAATCAACAATCACGCGGCGCACACCCGGTAGCACGGACGTACCGTTCACGACCCGGGCGAAATGTGTAGCAATAACCTTTCCTCCCGGCGGCCACTGCGTCGTACCAGTGTACGCGGAAAGCAAGTACGAGAACGTCATCGGCTTCTGCGGCTGCACCGGCGCCTCCGGCACCCAGAACGACACGACATTGTCGTGAATTTCCTCGTCCGACGGAATTTCGACCAACTCCACGCCGCCCTTGCCCCAGTCCCCGAGAGGCTCGACGAAGTAGCTTGGCCGCCGCTCGTAGCGCCCCTCGTTATCCTGGTAGTGAGTGAAATCCCGATCGCGCTGCGCGAGGCCGAAGCCGCGCGGGTGCTCGTCCATGAAGCGATTCACCCGCAGCTCTTTGGGATTCACCAGCGGCCGCCACTGCCATTCGCCGGTGCCCCGCTCCATCATCAGGCCGTCGCTGTCGTGGACTTCCGGCCGGTAGTCGTCGAAGCGATGACTGCCGGAGTTCTCGCCATACAAATACATCGAGGTCAGCGGCGCGATGCCAAGCGAGGCGATCTGCCGGCGCGGATAGAGCTCGGCCGTCACCTGCACCTGGGTCGTCGTGCCAGGCCGCACATCGAACTGGTACGCGCCCGTGATTCCCGGACTGTCCAGGAGGGCGTAAATCGTCATGGCGCGCGCGGTCGGATCGGGCTTAACGAGCCAGAAATCCGTGAAATACGGGAATTCCTCGCCGGAGGCCGCGCCCGTGTCGATAGCCAGGCCGCGCGCCGACAGCCCGTAGCCCTGGTTACGACCCAACACCCGGAAGTAGGACGCACCAAGGAACACGATGAGCTCGTCTTTGTAGGCCGGAGTGTTGAGCGGATAGTGAATGCGAAAGCCCGCGAAGCCCAGGTCAGGCGGAAACGCGGTCTTCGGCACCCGCGGACCGAAATCGAACATCGCCGGGTTGTAGAGCACCGGACGCGCGACTCCACCGCTCACCTCGGAGATGTTGACGCGTCGATCGAAGTTAAAACCCCGATGGAAGAACTGCACTTCGAACAAGGCACGGTCATACCAGAGAGAGCTCGTCCGTTGAAAACGGATGTCGCGATACTCCTCGTAGGAAAGCTTCGCGATGGCCTCGGGCAGCTTCGTCGAACGGTTCCTATATGCCTTGCTGGCCCGGTCCTGCGCGAGTCGCTCGACGGTCGCGAAAGTGAATGGCGGGAGTGGTGCGCGCGCCGGCACCGGACGCGGCGGGACTGCCGCCCCCTTCGTGGCCGCGCCGCCATCCGCAGGCGCCTGCTGCGTGGCAGTCTGCGAACCAGTGGAACGACGTGGGCTAGCTGCTCCGGTGGATGACTGACCTGCAGCGCCCTGACCAGTACCGGTTTGACCAGCGCCGCCTTGACCGCCTTCACGAGCAGCCGGCTCGTGCGCGGCAGATTGACCCCCACCGCCCGGCTGCTGACCTGGCGATGCCTGGCCGGAGCTCGACGGAGAAGCGGGACGGACGACCCGGGTCTTGGGCACCTTGGGCGGTTCCGACCTGGTTTCGGGGGTGGTCGGTTCAGACTTCGTCGGAGCAGGAGCGAGCGGCGGCGGGGCGGGTGGTGCTGTCGCGGGCGGCGCACCACCGGCTGGATTACCGGTAGGTTGGGTTTGCTCCGACTCGGCGGGTGTCTTGGCCGGCTGAGGCTGTACGGATGAGGGCGGCGTGGCAGCGGGCTGGGTCTGTTCGATGGGCGGCTGGACATCCTTCTGAGGGGGATTTTGCGCTGCTGCAATCGACGATCCGCTCAGCAGCGCGGCCGCTATCAACGCAATCCCGAACAGCTGCTGTCGTCGTCTCACCAATCCATCCTCAATGCCGCAACCCGAGCGCCAGCCTTTACAAGGCAAAAGCAGAGCCACCCTGTCGCCATTTAGCGACAAGCCAAGGCTCGCTGCAATCAAGTGGCCGGCATACCGGCGGGCGGCGTGCCGACCGCGCCGATTGTCTCAGCGCTTCACCTGAATCGTGTCCTAAAACCCTGTCGGACAATCTCTTACACGATTTGTGTTGTGACTGTCTTCCAGGAACGATTCAAGCGGGCTGTGCTGGGCGCTTACGGGCGCCTTGTGTATTGGCGAGGGCGACTTAGGACTCATGGTGCCCCGAATCGGGGCAGGGGGGCAAGCACTCACCCGGGGTTCCGCAGCCACCGCGGCGCCCGCATTTACCCGGGGCCCCCACTCACCCCGACGCCCGCTCTCACCCCTGGGGTGGAGTCGGCTCGTCGATCAGTGGAATGTGATACGCGGTGAGGATCTGGGTGATCTCGGCATGGTGGGCGGCGATCCAGTCGTCGAGCGTTTTCTGCCAGTCCTTCTCACCCTGGCGCAGGCCCATCGAGATCTCGTAATCGAACTTGATCTGCGGATCGGGCTTGAACGGCACGGTCGTCCATCCCT
>DATMQL010000041.1:0-14474 GCA_035566815.1 Steroidobacteraceae bacterium
ACGTCACCAACCCGAAGATGCATGTCGGATGGCGCGTCATCTCCAATATGAAGGACGCGTTCGGCTATTTTGGCTTTCGGCAGGTCTTCCGCCGGCGGCAGAGGCGTGGATCGGAGCCCAGGCCGGCGGGCGCACCCGAGCCGCTATGACGAAGGCAGCCACCTGGCTCCTGACGGCGGGAGCATTGTTGTTCATTGGCGTGCTGGCCTCGCAGGGGCTGCCGGCGGTGCTGTCGGCGTTGGCCGCGGCGGGTTGGGGCCTCGTGCTGGTGGCCTTGTTTCATCTTCTGCCGCTGGTACTCGATGCCGCGGCGATTCGCGTGTTGTTCATTCCGGGCGCCTCGCCCGTCGCCCTGCGCGACTCGATCCTGACACGTTGGGTCGGAGAGTCAGCGAACAGTTTTCTGCCGGCGGGGCAACTCGGTGGTCCTGTGCTCATGGCCCGGCACCTGGCGCACCGGGGAATGCCCATGCGGGATGCCGCCGCCGCGATCACGGTCAGCACCACGCTCGGTACGTTCGCGCAGATTATCTTTGCCTTATGCGGTGTAGCCCTGCTGGGCGCGCACGCAGGGCATATCTCCGAGCATGCCCTGCGGATGTCGGCGCTGGTGGCGAGCGGTTTTCTCGCCGTCCAGATCGGCGGCTTCTATCTTCTGCAGCGGCGCGGTTTCTTCAGCAAGCTCATCCGGGCCGCCACCCGCTTCGCGGGTAAGCGCGACTGGACGCAGTGGGTGAGCCGCGCCGAGGCCATAGATCTTTCCATACAGGAGATCTACCGCCGGGGGGGCGGTGTGGCGGCCAGTTTCCTGCTCAGCCTCGTAGGCTGGCTCGTCGGCACCGGCGAAGTCTTTCTCGTCCTGCAGCTTCTCGGTCATCCGGCGAGTTGGCTCGATTCACTGTTGCTCGAAAGCCTTGGGCAGGCCATTCGCGGCGCGGCCTTCGCCGTCCCCGGCGCCCTCGGCGTCCAGGAGGGTGGCTACCTACTGTTGGCCCCATTGGCCGGGTTGCCGCCGGATGCGGCCTTGGCCCTCTCTCTCGCGAAGCGCGCGCGGGAGATCCTATTGGGACTGCCCGGTCTGTTGTACCTTCACCTCGCAGAACGGGCCGGCGCAGGCGCCACACGCCCCGTTCCGCCTTGAGTCATGGTTAGGGCTGCGCCCAACTTTCCTGCGGGTCGAAGCGACCCGCTACACCTAGCGGCGCTGCGCGCCGGTCAGATTCAGAAGGGAGTTTCATGCGAGCGATTATTCTTGCCGCCGGACGCGGTATGCGTCTGAGGGAGGCCGCCGACGTGCCGAAGTGTCTGCTGAGCTTCGATGGCATGACCTTACTCGAGCGCCACTTGCGCCTCCTGCGGCATGCCGGTGTCGAGGAGGTCGTGCTGGCGCTCGGTTGGCGCCACGAGTTGGTGTCGGCCGAGCTCGATCGCCTGGAATGGCGACCGCGTCCCGAAATTGTCCTCAATCCGCGCTTCGAGCTCGGCAGTGTTCTTACCGTGCACACGGTTGCCGAGGCCATGACACGCGGTGGCGACGTCCTGCTCATGGATGCCGACGTGCTTTATCACGACCGCATCATGGCCGCCCTGGTCGCCGGAGAGAAGCCGGTAAACCGTGTACTCCTCGATCGTGACTTCGAAGCCGGTGATGAGCCGGTGAAGCTGTGCGTGCGTGACGGCGTGCCAGTGGAGTTGCGCAAGCAACTCGCTCCCGACCTGAAGTACGACACCATCGGTGAGTCGGTTGGGTTCTTCCGCTTCGACAATGCGGGCGCACGGCGGCTCGCGGCCATCGTCTCCGACTATGTCGGCAGCGATCGCGCGCATCTGCCCCACGAGGAGGCCGTTCGCGACCTGTTTCGCGAAGGCAGCCAGGCCGTGGAGGTCGCCGATGTGACGGGCGCACCCTGGATCGAGATCGATTTTCCGAACGATGTTTCCCGGGCAACACACGAAGTTCTGCCGCAACTGCGGCCCATTGCCAATTAAGGATCCCTGCCGACCATGAATGCTTCATTAGCTTCAGCACGCGCGCCCGGCACCCCGGGCGCGAATGAGAGCGCCGGCGCGACACGCAGCGCCAAACTGCGTCAGATGTTGTTGAGCGAGCAGCTCGAATTTCTGATGGAAGCGCACAACGGCTTATCTGCGCGCATCGTGCGCGAGGCCGGGTTCAGCGGCATCTGGGCCTCCGGCCTGTCGATTTCCGCGCAGCTCGGCGTCCGCGACAACAACGAGGCGAGCTGGACCCAGGTGGTCGACGTGCTCGAGTTCATGGCCGACGCGAGCGATCTGCCGATTCTTCTCGACGGCGACACCGGTTACGGCAACTTCAACAACATGCGCCGCCTGGTGCGCAAGCTCGAGCAACGTGGCATCGCCGGGGTGTGTATCGAGGACAAGCAGTTCCCGAAAACCAACAGCTTCCTGAACGGCGAGCGTCAGCCGCTGGCCGACATCGCGGAGTTCGCCGGCAAGATCGCGGCCGGCAAGGACACGCAGAACGACCCGAATTTCTCCATCGTCGCGCGGGTCGAGGCGCTCATCGCCGGCTGGGGGATGGAGGAAGCCTTGCGGCGCGCGGAGGCCTATCGCCGCGCCGGCGCCGATGCCATCCTGATTCACAGCAAACTGTCGAAACCCGACGAGATCCTGACTTTCGCGCGGGAATGGGCCGGGCGCGGGCCGCTCGTGATCGTGCCGACCAAGTACTACAGCACACCGACGAACGTGTTCCGTCTCGCGGGCATCAGTCTCGTCATCTGGGCGAACCACATGGTGCGCTCGGCGACGAGCGCCATGCAGAGTGTCGCGAAGGAAGTGTTCGCCAGCCAGACACTGGTGAACATCGAGGACCGCATTGTCTCGGTCGATGAGATCTTCCGCCTCCAGGATGCCGACGAGTACTCCGCGGCGGAGCGGCTCTACCTGGCCGCTTCCACGACCTCGCGTTGCGCCGTCGTGTTGGCGGCAAGTCGTGGCAAGGGGCTCGAGGCGGTCACCACCGACCGGCCCAAAGTCATGTTGCCGATCGCGGGAAAACCGCTGTTGCGTTGGCTCGTCGACAGCTTCAAGAAAGAGAGCATCAACGATATTACCGTCGTCGGCGGCTATCGCGCCGAATCGATCGATCCGGCGGGCATCCGCCTGGTCGTGAACGAGCGCTACGCACAGACTGACGAGCTCGCCTCGCTGGCCTGCGCCATTGAGAAGCTGGAATCGGACACGGTGATCTCCTACGGTGATCTGCTGTTCCGCAGTTATGTGCTGCGCGACCTCGTCGAGAACAAGGCCGATTTCTCGGTCGTGGTCGACTCGTCGCCGACCGACGCCAGCAATCGTACGGTACGCGATTTTGCGTATTGCAGCCGCGGCGACGACCGGGGTTTGTTCGGTACCCAGGTGCTCCTGAAACGCGTGGTGAGCCGGGCGGACACGCGGGCGGAAGGCGCGGCCGACGGGGAGGCGCAGGGCCGTTGGATTGGAATGTTAAGTGTCAGTCGCCAGGGCCTGGTGAAGTTGAAAACGGTACTGGCGGCGCTGCGTGCCCGCCCCGATTTCGATGCGCTCGATATGCCTGCGTTGCTGAACGCGCTGATTGCCGATGGCGCGGCCATTGAAGTGTTGTACGTGCACGGCCACTGGCGCGGGGTGAACGATCTCGAGGACTTCCGTCGCGCCGTCGATTTTGCGCACGGGCAGACACCCTTCGGCAGCACGCCGGACGCGGCGCCGACCGAAAGCGACACGTGATCGAAGCGCGTCACTTCGTGGAAGCCGCGCGGGAGCGCGGCTTCGAATGGTACGCGGGCGTGCCGTGCTCGTATCTCACGCCATTCATCAACTATGTGCTGCAGGATTCCACGTTGCACTATGTGTCGATGGCGAACGAGGGCGATGCGGTCGCCCTGATCGCGGGAGTCGCGCTCGCCGGGGTTCCGGGTGGCGGTCATCGGCGCGGGATCGCGATGATGCAGAACTCGGGACTGGGCAATGCTGTCAGCCCGCTCACGTCTTTGACCTGGACGTTCCGTTTACCGCAGTTGTTGATCGTCACCTGGCGCGGGCAGCCGGGCGTTCCCGACGAGCCGCAACACGCGTTGATGGGCCCCATCACTCCCGCGATGTTGGACACCATGGAGATCCGCTGGGAGCTGTTTCCGACGGACGCCGCGGCGATCGGTCCGGCCCTCGATCGTGCCATCGCCCATATGGACGCCACCGGCCGTCCGTACGCCCTGGTGATGCAAAAAGGGAGTGTGGCCACCTATCCGCTACGGCCGGGCGCCGATACGATCGGCATACGATCTTCGCGGGCCACAGCCACACTGGAGTCGCCCCGGGCAGCGCCTGCGAATCGCGTTTCCCGGCAGGAAGCCTTGCGGGAGGTCGTGGCTCGGACTGCTCCCGGTTCCACCGCCGTGTTGGCGTCGACGGGGTTCTGTGGCCGCGAGTTGTATGCAGTTGAAGACCGGCCCAACCACCTCTACATGGTGGGCTCGATGGGTTGCGTCGTGCCGCTTGCGCTGGGTCTGGCGCTGGCTCGGCCGGACCTGCGCGTGGTCGCGCTCGACGGTGACGGAGCCGCGTTGATGCGAATGGGAGCCTTCGCGACCGTCGGAGCCTATGGCCCGCCCAACCTGCGGCATCTGCTGCTCGATAATGGCGCGCATGATTCCACCGGTGGCCAGGCGACGGTGTCGCCCAATGTTTCGTTCGCGCAGGTTGCCGCTGCCTGTGGTTACGCCGCGGCGCTCGAGACCGATGCTTTGAGCTCTATTGCAGCTTGGCTAGACCTGCCGCAGCTCGACGGGCCGCGCTTCGCGCGCCTGCGGACGCGCCCCGGGAGTCCCGCGGATCTGCCCCGACCATCAATAACTCCAGTCGACGTCAAGACACGTCTGATGCAACACTTCGCTCCCCAAACCGGAGCGCCGTAATGCTGTTGCTGAATCCCGGCCCTGTCACGCTGAGCGAGCGTGTCCGCCGCAGTCTGCTGCAACCTGACCTATGTCATCGCGAGAGCGAGTTCTTCGACTTGCAGGACGAGGCGCGCACCCGCCTGCTGGCGGTATATGGGCTGAATCCCGCCGAGTGGACCGCGGTCCTCATGACCGGCTCGGGCACGGCCGCCGTCGAGAGCATGATGGCCTCGATGGTGCCGGAAGGGGGCCGCGTCCTGGTGGTGGAGAACGGTGTGTACGGGGAGCGGATTGCGCAGATGTGCGCGCAATACCGGATTTCTCATGAGCGCATCATCGGCTCCTGGATGGAGGCGCCCGACGTTGCCGCGATTACCGCGCGCCTCGACGTGGCCTCGGGTGAAGCCCCTTTCACACATCTTTCGGTCGTTCATCACGAGACGACTACGGGGCGACTGAATGATCTGCGGCCGCTGGCCGATCTGTGTCGCTCGCGGGAGCTTGGCTTGCTGCTCGACGGCGTCAGCAGTTTCGGGGCGGAAGAGCTCGATTTCGCGCACGGTGGCCTCTCGGCCGTGGCCGCGACGGCGAACAAGTGCCTGCATGGAGTGCCGGGTGTTTCGTTCGTGATCGTGCGGCGGGACGCGCTCGCCCGCGCCACGAGTCGCACCTACTACCTGGACCTCGGCCGGCTGGCCAGATTACAGGATCAGCGCAACACGCCGTTCACGCCGGCCGTGCATGCTTACTATGCCCTGGTCGAGGCTCTGCGTGAGTTTGCGGAAGAGGGCGGCCGGCCGGCGCGCTATAGACATTACAAGGCGCTGGCGGAGCAGGTGAGAGAAGGATTGGCGGCTCTGGGGATCCCGACGGTCATTCCACCACAGGAGTCGTCGGTTGTTCTGCATTCGTACCGTTTACCGCCCGAACTGACATACTCGCAGCTGCATGATCAGCTAAAGAGCGGTGGTTTTGTGATATATGCGGGACAGGGGGATTTGTCGAAGTCGCTGTTCCGCATTTCGACAATGGGTAATCTGACCAAGGGCGATATCGATCGACTACTGACGTGTTTCGCGAAGCTGCGTTAAAAATATTCCGGGGGAGTCTGGTTGCCCTCCTGCTCGTGACAGCGTCCTGGTCGTGCTTCGCCGACCCCGGAGATGTACCGGTCCCTGACGCGGGCGGCACCAAGCCGACGGTTCCGCCCGCCGACCTGCAGCACTGGTATGACTTGTCCAATCTGCCGTTCATCCCGGTGCCCTCGATTGGCGCGGACCCGAATAGCGGCACGACGGTGGGCTTGCTGCCAGTCTGGCTGCATACCGACGAAAATCACGAGATCACCCGGATCATCGCGCCCGACGTCACACACAACCCTTTTTTCGGCTGGGGTTTCCACGGGCGTCTGTATTCATACAATTCGACCGACGAGCAGTGGTCGATCGTTGCCGGAGCGAGGGAGAAGGTCGAGCGCGGAGTCGATGCTCAATACCAACTGGGCCGGCTGCACCAGGGGAATTTCACTTCGACCACCGACGCGGATTTCGATCGCGACGGCACGCCGCGCTTTTTCGGCATCGGCAACGACACGCCGTTCAGCAACCAGTCGAACTACACCGCCCAGACAACCCTGCTGCAGGAACAACTCGGCTGGAATCTGACGCCTCACTGGCAATTGCTGTACACCATCCGCAAGCGCATCCTGAAGGTGCTTCCCGGCACGCTGTCGAGCGTTCCGTCCATCCAGACGGTGTTCGGAACCACCAGCCTGGGAACCAACAGTGAGTTGCTCAATCGATACTCTATCGTCTACGACACGCGGGACGATCTGACCGCGCCCCGTACGGGGATGCGAGTCGTCGTGTATGGAGGCGCGGCCAGCCGCGGCGGCATCTTCAACGAGTCGCTCTACAGCGAAGCCGGCGGCGACGCGCGCGGCTATTGGTCGATCCGATCGGACACGGTCGTAGCGGCGCACATGTCGATACGTTACATGCCTCACACGGATCAAGTCCCGTTCTGGGCTCTCAGCAGCATCGGCGGAGACACGAGCGACGTGGGGGGCGAACAGCCGTTGCGTGGCTTCGGCGCGGGGCGATTTTATGACCGGAATGCTTTTTCCGCCAGCGCCGAAGTGCGTCATACGTTCTGGGGATTCAACGCGGAGTCGACGCACGTCGACTTGGAGATCGCGCCCTTCGTGGATATGGGGCAGGTCTTTGCGCGCACCAGCACCTTTCCCATCCAGCGGCTGCACACCGTGGGTGGCGTAGGGTTTCGCGGCATCGCCCGACCCTCGGTCGTGGGTTATGTCGATGTCGGATACGGCAGTGAAGGCGCGGCCGTGTTCACCGGTCTCAATTATCCTTTTTAGGGGGTCCTCATGAGCGATCTGAGCACTTTCCTCAGCACGAAGAAGTGGCCTCCGCAACACCCGGACCGGATCCAGCTCTACTCGCTGCCAACGCCCAACGGTGTCAAGGTATCGATCATGCTGGAGGAGACCGGGCTGCCTTACGAGCCGCACCTGGTGCGATTCGACAGCAACGACCAGCTCTCGCCGGAATTCCTGGCCATCAATCCCAACAACAAGATTCCCGCCATCCTCGATCCCAACGGGCCGGGCGGCAAGCCGCTGCCGCTGTTCGAATCCGGCGCGATTCTTCTGTATCTCGCGGACAAGGCGCAGCGCTTCATACCGCAGGAGGCGGCCGGCCGCTACGAGACGATCCAGTGGGTCATGTTCCAGATGGGCGGCGTGGGTCCGATGTTCGGACAGGTGGGTTTTTTCCACAAGTTCGCGGGCAAGGACTATGAGGACAAGCGGCCACGCGACCGCTATGTCGGGGAAGCCAAGCGGCTGCTCGGCGTGCTGGACCGCCACCTCGCGGGGCGCGACTGGATGATGGGAGCGGACTACACGATCGCCGACGTAGCCATTTTCCCGTGGGTGAATGTACTCAACACGTTCTATGACGCCGGTGAGCTGGTGGGGTTGAAGGACTTTACCCAGGTGAATCGCGTGCTCGAGGTGTTCCTGGCGCGACCTGCGGTGGTGCGCGGGCTGAATATTCCGAAACGGCCGTGAGCGGCGCCCGTGCGACGTGGCGCGCTTTAGCAATTGCCCACATGGGTGCTTTGGCCTGCCTGGCCGCTTCGGTCCAGGCGGCGGCCGTGCCGGGACCACTGCCGCCTGAGGATGATAAAGAGCTGGGGCGGGCCATTCTGAAGGAGCTGGTGGAAATCAACACCACTCACGCTGTGGGGTCCACGGTGGCCGCGCACGCCATCGAGCAACATCTGTTGAAAGCCGGTTTCGCAGCCGATGACGTCGTGTTCGTCGCGCCCTCCGATCATCCGACGAAAGGGAATGTCGTCGTCAGGTATCGGGGCAAAGGGCGCGCGAAGCCGCTGCTGTTTCTCGGACACCTGGACGTCGTCGAGGCGAAAGCCGAGGACTGGTCGGTCGATCCGTTCAAACTCACGGAGAAAGACGGCTGGTACTATGGGCGTGGCACGATCGACATGAAGGACGGCGACGCCGCCATGCTCGAGGCGCTCATACGTTTGAAGCGTGAGCACTTCAAACCCGAGCGCGACCTCATCGTGGCGTTTACCGCCGACGAGGAGGCGGGCGGTGACTCCAATGGCCCGGCTTTTCTGTTGAAAGAGCACCGCGATCTCATCGATGCCGAGTTTGTGATCAATCTCGATGGCGGCGGTGGCGACTACAAAAACGGTGAGCGGCTCAACTTCGAGCTCGGCACGAGTGAGAAAAACTACGTCACCTACACGTTGGAGACGACGAGCCCCGGCGGACACGGCTCGCTGCCCGGCCCCGACAATGCGATTTACCGTTTGGCGGACGGTCTCGGGCGGCTCGAGAATTATCACTTCCCGGTGATGCTGACGGCGACCACGCGGGCGAACTTCGCGAAGGTCGCTGATCTCAACCCCAGCGCGGACAGTCCTGACATGCGTGCCGTGTCGCAGACTCCACCGGACCTGGCCGCCGCGGAGCGGCTCAGTCGCAATGTGAAGTTGAATGCGCTGTTGCGGACCACCTGTGTCGCGACGCTGATCTCCGGCGGTCACGCCGAAAATGCCCTGCCGCAGCGGGCGAAGGCGACGATTCAATGTCGGATGATGCCGGGCGATACGGCGGCTAACGTGCAGGCCGCACTGACGGCGACATTGAACGATTCCGGAATCAGCGTGACCCTGGATGCGCCGCCGATCGTGAGTCCCGAATCGGAGCCTACTCCCCGGATTGTTGCGAAAGTCACGGCCGTGGTGGACTCGATGTGGCCGCATGTGCCGGTCGTTCCCACCATGGCGACGGGATTCAGCGATGACCGTCAGACTCGCAATGCCGGTATGCCTAGCTACGATCTGTCGGGTGTATGGATCGACGTCGACGAGAACCGTGCGCACGGTCGTGACGAGCGCGTGGGAGTACGGGAGTTCGACGAGAGCGTCGAATATACCTATCGATTGATGAAGGTCATGAGCGCGGCCCGTTGAGTGGTCGGGACTGAGTCGACTGACGGCCCCCGATGGGCGGCGCGCGATCGTCTTGGGGACAGGGGATTCGTATCGTCGCGTTGACGGCCTGGGGACAGGACGCGGAGCGGCGACGAACCCGTGAGGCGGGGATGGATGCTCATCTCGTGAAACCGGTTGCTCTACAGGCGCTCGCGGCAGTCTTGCGGAACCGTGAGTAAAAACTTCCTTTCATTTAGCTGACAAGGAAAAGATGGCAGCCTGTGGGGCGGAAAAAGGGCCTAGGCACGCTCCTGGATCGTACGGCACGTTTTATGCAGCCTGGATGAGAAGCTTGGCAAAAAGAATCTCTAGCCCGTTATCGACACGCCCGAGACAGCTCACGGACCGCTGCCCGCTCTGACGAAGGGGGAGCCATTGCGCGCGCGCGCCATATCCGCGGGGCCACATACACAGGGACGGCGCAAGCTCCTCATCGCTGTGATGCTCATCCTGGCGTGCGCGGTGATCGCGATCGTAGTTCCCGGGGTCCGCTGGCGGTTGCAGATCGTCTACCTCGATCTGCTGGGCCGGATACCGGACCTCGAGATCAGAGAGCTCCCGTCGCTGCTGTTACCGGGTTCGGGGCAGCCAAAGATCGCCCGGCTCGCCGTAACACATAACCCTTACGCGGTTATTCACGTTCCGAGCAGCACGCCGGCGGACATCGAAGCGGGGGCGGCAATCTTTCGAGAGCAATGTGCCGCCTGTCATTCGCCGGATGGCAGCGGCAGTCCGGGTGCGCCCGCGCTGTTTGGACGCGAATTTCGCCATGGAGATACCGAATGGGCGGTGTATCGGACGATTCGCGATGGCGTGCCGAATACCGGGATGGCGCCGCATCCGTTGGGTCACCGCCGGCTGTGGCTGCTGGTAGCCTATATCCGTTCCCTCGGAGTGCCGACCGACAGCGTCGCCGCCGCTGCCGAAGAGACTTCCCGGATGCGACAGATCCAGGTTTCTTATGAGGAGTTGGCCGCGGTGGAACAACCGGGAAACGACTGGCTCACGTATTCCGGTGCGTATGGCTCGAATCGCCACAGCTCACTGACGCAAGTTGACTCTCGAAATGTCGGTATGCTCACCATGCGTTGGATGCACCAACTCGTCGGGGGCCACGACAAAATTGAAAGCAGTCCCATAGTTCGCGATGGCGTCATGTATTTCACGGTGCCTCCCGGTCGCGTGCTGGCAGTGGATGCCGCGACGGGGCACCAGATCTGGGCGCACGATCACCCGTATGAGTTTCTAGGCGGCGGCGAAGGCCCGCTGGGGCAGAATCGGGGCGTCGCCTTGCTCGGCGGCCGGCTGTTCGTCGGTACCTGGGATTCGAAGCTCACAGCGCTGTCGGCCGCCACGGGCAAAGTGTTGTGGGAAGTGAAGGTTGGTGAGTATCCCGGCACTTATATCAGCGGAGCGCCGCTGGTGTTCCGGGACCTCGTCATTACGGGAGTTGGCAGTCCTCCGGGGTTCGGCCGCGGTTTCATCGTCGCCTACGATGTCAACACCGGCAAAGAGCGCTGGCGTTTCATAACGATCCCGGGTCCGGGTGCCGCGGGAAACGAGACCTGGGCGGGGGATTCGTGGGGCAAGGGAGGGGCGGGGACCTGGCTTACCGGCTCCTATGATCCGCAGTCGGACGTGCTCTACTGGGGAGTGGGTAATCCGCGTCCGGACTTCGATGCCAGTACGCGCCGTGGCGACAATCTCTATTCCGATTCCGTGGTGGCATTACGCGGCACCACAGGGGAACTGTTATGGCACTTTCAGTTTACGCCCGGGGACACTCACGACTGGGACTCGAATCAGACTCCGCTGATCGCCGATCGCAACACCGCGCAAGGGTTGCAGAAGCGGCTGCTCTGGGCCAATCGCAACGGCTTCTACTATGTGTTGGATCGGAACAGCGGGGCCTTTCGGCTGGGCGTGCCGTTCGCCAAGCAGAATTGGACCGAGGGTCTGGATGACAAGGGGCGGCCGATAGCGCTCGCCGGCAGCCAGGCCGGCGTGAAGGGTGTTTCAGTTTATCCCGGCGCGAAAGGCGCCACGAACTGGTGGTCGCCGAGTTATGACCGCGACCTCGACCTCGTGTTTATCCCGGTGCTCGAGGAGGGAATGATTTTCTTTCCGTCGGCCCAGACGCTGCCGAGCACCGGGGGGCGCTCTTTCTATACGGCGATACGGGCGCTCGACGCGTCGACCGGGGCACTCGTCTGGGAGCGGCGGCAGGAGACGCGCTCGGACGATGACAACACCTCCGGGCTCCTGAGTACCAGCGGAGGGCTGGTTTTCGGCGCCGATCACGGGTCGTTTTTCGCGCTCGACTCGCGTACCGGCAAGCCCCTGTGGTCTGTAGAGACCGGGGGAGTTATTTACGCAGCACCCGTGACTTATACGGTGGACGGCGAGCAATTTGTCTCGATCATCAGCGGGCGCAACCTCATGACGTTCGCGCTCCCGAAGAGGCCTTAGCGAGCGCCCTTACCCCATCATTTCGCCGTCACAGCGTCACGTCGCTGCGACGAGCGGTGTTTGCTGCGCGGTGATTCCACTTGCTCGCGGCGGGGCATGGGATTAGCTTTGGGGGCATGTTCAGTGCCCTCCTCTGGCTACTCCTCTTCGTGCTCTGCTGGCCGCTGGCCCTCGTGGCGCTGCTGTTATGGCCGCTGATCTGGTTGCTGTCGATTCCATTCAGGATTTTGGGAATCGGGCTGGAAGCGGTGTTCGAGCTGTTGCGAGCGGTGCTGTTTCTCCCGGCACGGCTCCTCGGCGGCAGACGGTACTGACCTTACCGCCGAAGAGCGGGTGTCTGCGAAATAGTAACTGTCAGGGTTTATCACTCTTCAGGTAAGTCCCGAGCCAGTGGTTCACTTCTTCATAGAAGTGCCGGCTGTCCTCGGGCTTGAGGATCCAGTGCCAGGCGTCCGGCCAGACGAGGAGTCGGCTCGGGACGTGCATCCGTTGCAAGGTCGCCCAGTTCTCCAGGGTGTTGCCCAAGGGCACGCGGAAATCGCGCTCGCCGATGCTGAGGAGCATCGGTGTCTGCCAGTTCGCAGCGTAGGTGAGGGGGCTTTGCTCGTGCCAGATGGGATTGCCGGTCCACGGGGGCCCGCCGTTGGTGACCTCGCGCTCGTAGATATAATCACTCTCGCCCCATTGCGTGGTGAGATCGACTTCTCCGGCGTGGCTGATGATGCACTTGTAGCGAGTTGTGGTGGCTTCGATCCAGTTGGCGAGGTGGCCGCCGTAACTCGCTCCCGCCGCGCAGAGCCGCGTGCCGTCGATGAAGGGATAGCGGTGGATGGCCTCGTCCACCGCCTGGTTGAGCTCGTCGCCCGGCGTTTTGAGCGGATCGAGCTTGATGGCTTGCGCGAATTTCTCGCCGAAGCCGGTCGAGCCGGTGTAGTCCGTCAGCAGGATCACATAGCCCGGCGCGGCCAGCAGGTGATAGTTCCAGCGCAGTCCGATCTGATCCGGATTGTTGGCTGCGGCGCCGCCGTGGATCAGGGTGACCAGCGGATACTTCTTCGCCGGGTCGAAAGCCGGCGGTAACACGATCATGTTATGGATGTTGCGACCGCGGGCACTGGTAAAATAGAAGTGCTGCGGCGGTTGCCAGTCGAGGGTCGCGGCCACCGCCGTGTCGAAATGAGTGAGGCTCGCATGCCGCCGCGCCGCCGGGTCGATCCGTACGACTTCGAGCGGGCTCACGGAGCTGCCGTAGCTGGCGATCAGCACAGGCCTGGCGGCTTTCTGTGGAATGGCTAACGCGGTGTAGCCCCCGACCTCGGGCTCGATCACGGCGGTTGGTTTGCCGCCCGCGGCAGGGACCCTGAAGAGACTTTCCTTCGCTCCCTCCGGCGCAAGCAGATACACCGTGTGACTGTCAGGGGTGATGGCATAGACCGCGGCTTCCCGATCGAAGTCGCGCGCCACCAGCGTAGCGTCGCCTCCACCAGGCCAGGTAACCCGGCTCAGTCGCGGCAGATGGTAGATCTCCTCATCCTGCGGGATATACTTGAAAAAGAGCGCCTTGCCGTCGGCGCTGAATTGCGCGCTATCGTATTCCCCGGCGAGCGGGGTGACGATGCCGGGCTCGCCGCCGCCGGCGGCGGCCAAGCGATAGAGATGGAAACCAACATGGCCGGACGCAGCGTTCCAACGCTCGATGGTTGCGGTAAACACCACCTCTTTGCCATCCGGGCTCCAGACGGCTGCGAGCGAGGAGCCGGCGCTGGTGGAGTCGGGTACGCCCGAGAAGCCGGCACTGCGGGCCAGTGCCGTTGCAGAAAGGATGTCCTTGGGTTTCGCGCCCGGTTCGAGCGCCTGCACCAGGAGTGTCGGCTGGCGGTCGTCCAGCCACTGGTTCCATTGGCGCACCGGAAAATGCTCATACACACGGACGTTGTACTTGCGGGCCTTGCGCTCGGCGGCGATTTTTCTGTTGGCGTCATCGTCCAGGGCGTTGGGGAAGACAGCCGATTCGAACAGGATGGCCTTGCCATCGGGGCGCCACTTTGGACTGCTCGCTCCAGTGGCGAGATCGGTGAGCCGGCGCGCCTCGCCGCCGCCGCTGAGGTCGAGAATATAAATCTGCTCGACCTCGTCGCCTTCCCGTTTGGTGCTGAAGGCGATGCTGTGACTGTCGGGCGACCAGGCGACGCCACTCTCGGGCGCCCGCGTGTTGGTAATGCGGCGTGGCTCGTTCCCGCCCTCCGCGGGGACGAGCCAGAGGTCGCTGGCTTCCTTGTCGGGCTCATACGAAGGCTCGAGGACGGAGAAGACGACCCACTTCCCGTCGGGGCTGACGATGGGCGCGCCGACCCGTTTCATCATCCACAGCAGCTCGTGCGTGAGCGGCGTTCCCGGCGCCGCAGTGGCATCCATGAACGCGAGGGCCATACCTGCGAAGAGCGCAGCAGCAACCAGACGAATCTTCAGTTTCATGACCTTCCGTGCGACCGTTATTCTCAAGCGCCAGAGGTGCAGTATGACCGACTTCCGCAA
>DATMQL010000042.1:0-4827 GCA_035566815.1 Steroidobacteraceae bacterium
AGTTGTTGCTACCCACGTCGTGAAGGCCATCGCCCGAGGCGGTGCCGGGTTGAATAGCCGACGCAGTCGCCGCGCCATGGCCTGCCGTTGCGGCCGTGGCCGCACGCACGTCCAACACATCCGGCCCCGGGATTCCGGCCGCCGGCGGCACAATGTCCGAAGCCATCGCCGCAGCTCCACCCGGCCCCGTCACCACGCCATCCGGCGCATCCCACTCGGTTCTGGCCGGATAAAAGAACCGCAGTCCGCACTTCCAACCCGCATCGCACTCTTTCCCGCCGATGCGCGCATTGATCTCACGCCGCAGCAGCTCACGCTGCAGCCCGTTGGCCTGCAAATCCCACCACATGGAATGCTCGACCAGGATCGTGTCCTCGGGTCGCCACTCGGCCGGAGGCGCCCCGAGTATCCAGTATTCCCAGGGTCGGCTGCGCAGTTCCAACAAACCGCCGTTCACGCCGCGCGCGTAGGCTTCCAGGACGGCGCGTTGCTCCGGGGGTGCCGCTTCGACCACGGCGCGGGCAACCTTACGGAAATGAAACAGGCGGGTCTGCTCGTCCTGCTCGACCGCCACCGTGCCAAACAATTCGGACAGCTCACCCGCGGCCAGCCGCCGCGACAGATCCATCTCGAAAAAACGATCCTGCCCGTGAACGAAGCCCGTGGCGTAGGCGAGGTCGACGCGGTTAGCCGCGGTCAGCGTGGGGACACCGAGCCGATCCCGCTCGATTTTTACGGGCGCCGTGAGGCCCTTCGCCGCGAAGGTCCCATCGAGCTTTGGCAACGACGCTCGCAACACTCCATACACGATGGCAAGCGGCAGCAGGACCAATACCGCAATGGCTACGATGATGTAGTGTTTGAGCCGCAACGGGCTGGTCTCTCCTATGTCGCCAACGAGACCTTGAGAATCTGCATGGAATTCGTGCCTCCGGTGGCGCCCGACAGCTCGCCCTTCGTCAGGATCACGAGGTCATTGCTCTTCACCAGCTGCAGCTCCAACAGGCGCGTGAAGATCGCCCGATAGAGGTCTTCGGTGGAGTCATTCTTGGTGACGTCGAAAATAACAGGGTACACACCCCGGTAGATCGTTACGCGGCGGCGCGTCGCCTCGTGGCGAGTGAATGCATACACGGGAATATCCGAGCGGATGCGTGACATCCACAGCGGAGTGGCGCCCGTCTCGGTCAGCGCGACGATCGCCCGCACCTTCATGTGGTTGGCCGTGTACATGACGGCCATCGCGATTGCTTCCTCGGTGCCCTTGAACTGCCCCTCGACGCGATGACGAGAGCGCGCGTGGGTCAGTTGATATTTCTCCGCGCCCTCGATGACTTCGGACATCGCCTGCACGACTTTCACGGGGTAGCGGCCCGCCGCCGTCTCCGCCGAGAGCATGACTGCGTCGGTGCCATCCATGACCGCATTGGCCACGTCGCTCACCTCGGCCCGGGTCGGCGCCGGGTTCTGGATCATGGACTCCATCATCTGGGTTGCCGTGATCACCACGCGATTGCGGGCGCGGCTCTGGTGGATGATGGTCTTCTGCAAGCCGGTGAGCTCGGCGTACCCCATCTCCACGCCCAGGTCGCCGCGCGCCACCATCACCACGTCCGTGGCATCGATGATTCCCTGCAGGTTGGTGATCGCTTCGTGGCGCTCGATCTTGGCCACGATCCGCGCATCGCCGCCCGCCTCACGGACGAGTGCGCGCGCCTGCTCGATATCGGCCGCGTCGCGGGCGAACGATACCGCGATGTAATCAACTTCCTCCTGCGCGCCGAACTTGATGTCCTCGCGATCCCTGTCGGAGAGCGCGGGCGCGGAAATGCCGCCGCCCTGGCGATTGACGCCCTTACGGTCGGAAAGCTCGCCACCCACGCGCACGCGGGTGGCGATTTTCGTACCGCTGACGCTATCGACATCGAGCACGATCTGGCCATCGTTCAACAGCAGCACGTCACCCGCGGTGACGTCTTTCGGCAGATCCTTGTAAGCGACGCCTACGGCGTCGATCGTGCCCGCTTTCGGGTCGAGCGCCGTGTCGAGCGTAAAGGGCTGCCCCTCCTTCAACATGACCTTCCCCTCGCGGAAGCCCTCGATGCGGATCTTCGGTCCACCGAGGTCGAGGAGAATGCCAACGCATCGGTCGCAAATCCGTGCGGCCTCGCGCACCAGGGCGAGGCGGCGCCGGCGATCGTCGACGGTGCCGTGAGAGGCGTTGAGCCGCACCACGTCGATGCCCTCACGCATCATTCCGACCATCACGCTCAAGTCATCGGTCGCCGGCCCGACGGTGGCAACTATTTTCGTTCGTCTCAACATAATTTTCTCTTACCCGGCGCGCTTCGCGCCGGCTAAATCTACGGGCTTCGCGGCTTTGCGCGATGCCCGTGGGACCTGCGCGCAGCGCATGGGAAGATATATCACCCGCGCGCGCGATCTTCTAGCGCGACGACCGCTGGGAGGGGCTTACCCTCCACGAACTCCAGGAACGCGCCGCCGCCGGTTGAGATGTACGAGATACCGTCCTCGATACCGTATTTCTCGATGGCAGCCAGGGTGTCGCCGCCGCCGGCCAGCGAAAAGGCCTTGCTGCGCGCAATGGCCTGCGCGATCACACGCGTGCCTTCACCAAACTGCTCGTACTCGAACACACCAACGGGTCCGTTCCAGATAATGGTGCCCGCCGACGTCAGACTTTCGCCGCAGCGGTCCGCGGAATCCGGACCGATGTCGAGAATCATCTCATCGGGACGCACATCATGGATGGACCGTACGTCCGCATGTGCGGTCGCGGCGAACTCTTTCGCGACCACCACGTCGGTCGGTAACGGGATTTCGGTGCCGCGCGCCCGCGCCTTGTCGATGAGCCGCCGCGCGACATCGAGCATTTCCGCCTCGTGCAGCGACTTCCCGACTCCTACGCCGGTAGCCGCGAGGAAGGTGTTGGCAATGCCACCCCCCACGATGAGCCTGTCAACCTTCTCGAGCAGCGATTCGAGCACCGTCAGCTTGGTGGAGACTTTTGAGCCACCGACAATCGCGACCAACGGCCGCGCCGGCTTCTCGAGCGCACGCTCGAGCGCTTCGAGCTCGCCCACCAGCAATGGGCCCGCGCAGGCGACTTTCGCGAAGCGTGCCACGCCGTGAGTGCTCGCCTCTGCGCGATGCGCCGTGCCGAACGCGTCCATCACAAATACGTCGCACAGCGCCGCCATCTTGCGCGCCAGGTCTTCCTTGTCCTTCTTCTCGCCCTTGTTGAAACGGACGTTCTCGCACAGAACCGCGGAGCCCGGCGGGCAGTCGATCCCGTCGAGCCAATCCTTACGCAGCGGTACCGGTTTGCCGAGCAGTTCCGACAACCTCACGGCCACAGGCTGCAACGATAGCGACTCGTCGTACTTTCCCTCTTCGGGTCGCCCAAGGTGCGAGAGGATGAAAACCTTCGCATGCTGGTCCAGTGCGTAGCGGATGGTCGGGAGCGCCGCGCGAATCCGCGCGTCGCTCGTGACCGCCCCGCCCTGCACGGGCACATTGAGATCTTCCCTGATGAGGACCCGCTTGTTGCGCAGGTCCGTGTCCGTCATCCGCAGGACTTTCATGACACTTTCGACCACGCGAGCGTGGTGTCGAGCATGCGGTTCGAGAAACCCCACTCGTTGTCGTACCAGGCGAAAACCTTCACGAGGGTGCCCTCGATGACCTTTGTCAGCGACCCATCGAAGATCGACGAATGGGGGTCGTGGTTGAAGTCGCTCGATACGAGCGGCTCCTCGGTGTAGGCGAGAACGCCCTTCAGATTTCCGGAGGCGGCTGCCGCGCGCATCAGCTTGTTGATTTCCTCGACGGACGTGGGGCGCTTCGCCGTGAAGGTGAGATCGACGAGCGACACGTTGATGGTCGGAACGCGAATCGAAAGGCCATCGAGCTTGCCCTTCAGTTCCGGCATCACGAGCCCGACGGCGGCGGCGGCGCCCGTCTTGGTCGGAATCTGCGACATCGTCGCGGAACGCGCGCGGCGCAGGTCGGAATGAAAGACGTCGGTCAACACCTGGTCGTTGGTGTAGGAATGAATGGTCGTCATGAGGCCGGCAACGATACCGATCTCGTCATGCAGCACCTTGGCGACGGGAACCAGACAGTTCGTGGTGCACGAAGCGTTGGAGATGACGGTGAAGCCGCTCTTCAACACGTTGTGGTTCACGCCGTAGACGATAGTGGCGTCAACATCGTCGCCGCCTGGCGCCGAGATGACGACCCTTTTCGCCCCACCCTTGATGTGAGCGCTTGCTTTCGCCTTGGACGTGAACAGGCCCGTGCTCTCGAGCACGTACTCGACTCCCAACTCGCCCCAAGGCAGCTTCGACGGATCGCGCTCGGCCAGCACGCGGATGCGGTCGCCGTTCACGACCATCGAGTCGCCGTCGACTTTCACCTCGCCGTCGAATTTCCCATGCGCGGTGTCATAACGTGTCAGGTGAGCGTTGGTCTTGGCGTCGCCCAAGTCGTTGAGCGCGACGATCTGGATCTCCCCCGTCCGCTTCCCCTCGTACAGCGCGCGCAAAACGTTGCGTCCGATACGACCGTAACCGTTGATGCCGACCTTGATAGCCATGCCTTAGATCCTCTCTACAGTCGTTAATTTGCGAGTCCGAGCAACCCGCTTATGTGGTGAGCGATATTATCGGCCGTGAAGCCGAAGTGTGGATACACGTCCGCGTACTTTCCTGAGGCGCCGAAGCGGTCGATGCCGAGGACCTGGCCGTCCATGCCCACGTAACGCCACCAGGACAGTGTAGCGCCCGCCTCGACCGCCAGTCGCTT
>DATMQL010000043.1:0-2311 GCA_035566815.1 Steroidobacteraceae bacterium
GTCCGAATGTACTGGTGCAATCTGATCCTGCAAGCCACACGAATCGAAAGCCTGGACAAGTGGGGGCGTCCATGTACAGTCAATCGACCCCGCAACCGCCGGGAACCGTGATCACGCAATCCTTGAGGGCGCGTCGGGTAATCGGCCCACGATCGAGAAGCCAATCGCAAAAACGAGGACGCTGAGGACGATCACCGCGAATATCGCCGGGGCGAGATTCTGCGCTCCCGGTACCCCGTACTGCATCGGAAGGGTCGCCAGCACTCCGGCGGCAAGTCCGCGCGGTATTGCGGTGACCAGAAACCAGAATTCCTTCTTCCCCAGGCCCATACGCCTCGTCGAAAGCAGCACAGCCGGAACTCGCATCAGCATGAGAAACAACACGCCGATGGCTGCCATGGCAACCAGCTTCAGGTCCGTCGGGAACATCAGGCCTATCAGGAAAAAGAAGAATGACTTGATGAGAAACGTCATCTGATCCTGCATGATCCCGGTTGTCTGCGATGCCGCGAACTGCAGTCCATGGGCTCCCGGAAACAGGCGAGGCACGATGGACGAGGCGTTACCGATCAGCAGCGAGGCCACCAGCACCGCCATGGCGCCGTTTCCCCTTAACAAACCAGTGATGCCATACAACGCAAGCATTAGGGCAAGAAAAATGGTGTAGCCGTGAGGTCGGTCGCGCATGGACGGGATTCCGGGAACGAGCAAGGCAGCGGCGATCACCCCCAGAGCCACACCGAGACCGAGTTCTCGCGCGAGGGCAATGAACGGGCGAGACATGTCGGCGCTACCACTCACGACGAGATCGATGAGTACCATCGTTACAACGACAGTCAGCGCATCCGTTGCGGATGACTCGACCTCCAGCATGCGCGCTATTCTGGAAGGCACTCGCGCCATGGCCATCGTTGGCATAATGATAACGGAACTGGTGCCGCCCACTATGGCGCCGACCAGCACCCACACCAACGGCGGCGACGGGCGCACATAACCCAGCGCAGTTGAGAGCCAGAAGAACCCGCAGATCGCGAGCACAGAAAAAACGAACCCCGACAAACCCAGAAAGATGCCGCGCGGCGCGGCCGCGGCCACCTCGGCAAGTTGGAGACGGAACGCTCCGCTTGACAGAATGACCGTCAGAGCGATCGCTCCAAAGAACGGAATGCCCGACGTGAGAGCGCCCGCCGGGATAAGCCCGGACATAGGGCCCGCGAGAATGCCGGCGGCCACCAGCCAGACCACATCGGGCACACGCGTGCGCGCGAAGATGAACTCACCGACTGCCCCCAGCAGGAGGATACCGGCAATTTCAACGACCAACTTGACAACAGGATCCATTTTTCTTTCGGTTCGTGCGCGCCGCTGCCGCTCCGGTGGCGCGAGTTGTTTTTCCCTGTCGCTTCACTCCCAATCTGGATGCCCGGCGGCGGCCACCTGCTCCAGCAACGCGTGGAAGTCACCGCGCGCACTATGCTGCGACTGGCGGCGGTGCGCAAGTTACCCGCGAATGCACCGGCGGCTAAGACGCGCGTCGCGCTTTACCCTACCGACGTCTGCGCCGGCGGATACGCGCTGTTGTGCGACCCGACGGCGGCCTAGTCGCCGGCTGTGCCCGTAAGACCGCGGTACTCGAGCAGCGGGCCAATCTCAGGCGGGCCGCCATAGAAGGCGCGGAAGAGCATTTGCGGCTCGGCGGTGCGGCCACGCGATAGCACGTGACTGCGCAGGTACTCGCCGTTGGCGCGCGTCAGGCCGCCATGCGCATGGAACCACTGCCCCGTATCGCGCGCCAGAACCTCGCTCCACAGATACGCGTAGTAGCCGGCCGAATAGTCATTGTCATCGGGTGAGAAGATGTGCGAGAAGTACGGCGAGTGGTAGCGCGGGGGCACGGGCGGGTAGTCCAGCCCGCTCGCCTTGAGCGCCGCCTGCTCGAAGGCCAGGACCTGCGCAGCCGCCGGGGCCGTGGGCACCGTGACCTGGTGCCAGGCCAGATCGAGCAATGCCGCCTCGAGATACTCGGTGGTGGCGTAGCCTTCGTTGAACCTCTGCGCCGCAATGACTCGCTCGAGCAGTGCCGCGGGCATGAGCTCACCGGTTTTGAAGTGGCGGGCATAATGGGCCACGACCACCGGCTCGCGTGCCCACATCTCGTTGTACTGCGAAGGGTACTCGACGAAGTCGTTCGGCACCTGTGTGCCAGCGAGCAGCGGGTAGCGTACATCCGAGAGCATGTCGTGCAGCGCGTGCCCGAACTCATGGAACATTGTGGTCACCTCGTCGAAGGTGAGCAGTACAGGCTGTCCCT
>DATMQL010000044.1:0-3572 GCA_035566815.1 Steroidobacteraceae bacterium
ATGCGCCCCACCGGGGTGCGCAGCGGCTCGCAGATGAGGACATCCGTGCGTGCTGGCATGTATTCGACCGTAACGACGCCGCTTGATATTTAGAAATACTTATTTCGCACTGATTGATAGTTTGAAAGTCTTAATCTCCGACTTGTCCGCTAATTCGGCGCCGTCGCCGAGGAGCTGCGGTGAGAGGCTGGCGCTCGCCCGGCTGGGGCGGACGCAGCCCTGGTCGATCTGAGCGAATGCGTATGCCGCCATGGCGGCGGTGGTCATGTTTCCGCCTGCATTGGCCAACGATTCGTAGGTCTCGTCGCCGAGAACCTCACGCAAACGGGTCATCGTTTTGTTGATCTCAGGGAAGGCGAGCCCACCGGTCGCCGTGTTGTGTCAGCGAATCAGCCTTTCACCGACCGACGGGCCAGTGTTCGATCGTGATGTCATCCATGGGGAAGTCGGCGGGGTTGCCCGTTGCCAAGTGAGTACCGGCTGGGCTATGAGCTGCTGTGTCATTGCCCTTCGCCCGTCGCGCGACTGGAGGGCGGGAAGCCCAATCCCGCCAGGCTGGAGGATAGGCTCGCGCGATGGCCGTGCGCGCGCTTGTCTTTGACGTATTCGGAACACTTGTGGATTGGCGTTCGGGGATCGTGGACGCGTTTCGCGCGACGCACGTGCCGGGCGAGCCGGAGGAACTCGCCGACGCGTGGCGCGCCCGGTATCGGCCCATCCTCGCAGAGGTCAATAACCGCGCGCGGCCATGGGGCAACTTCGATGAGCTTCACCTTGTGACGTTGCAGGATCTGCTCACCGAGCGAGGAATCGACCTTTCCCTGGAGGAGAGTCACCGGCTCGTGCGCGCGTGGCACCGGCTGGACCCGTGGCCCGACGTTCGAACCGGGCTCGAAGCGTTGCGGCGACAGCGCGTGACATCGGCGCTGTCGAATGGACACCTAGCCCTGCTCGTCGAGCTCACTCGTAATGCCGACATGCGGTTCGACTGCCTGCTCTCGGCGGAGCTGGCGCACGCCTACAAACCCGCGCCCGAGTCCTACCTGACTGCGGCGCGCCTGCTCGATGTCGGGCCTGCCGAGCTGATGCTGGTCGCGGCACACCCGTGGGATCTCGAGGGTGCGCGCGCGGCTGGGCTACGAACCGCATTCGTCGACCGCCCGCTCGAGTATGGCCGCGGTTCACCAACCCGCGAAGATCCCGGCGCTGACGTGTCCGCCAGCGACCTGTACGAATTGGCACAGCGGCTGCCGGACTGACCCGCCTACGCGGCCAGCCATCGCCGCCACGCAGTGCCAGAACCCGCAATTCTCACCAAGGCTGCCAATTGGCAGTTGACTGGAATTAGCCGCTGAGACTGGCAGCCGAATTTGAGACCGTACGTGTGCCACGAACATGGAAGGGAGTTCTGTTGTCGATGGAGCTTTTTGACATGCTGCTGTGTCCGTTGGCTGAAGACCGCCGTGGTGAGCGATGTGGAGAAGGCACATGATGCGTCAGGTGCCGGACTTGCGGCATCGGAGACCGCTTCAGCGTGTCAACAGATCGGCCCTGGATAGCTACCTGGCGTGCTCAACCGGTACGACACCCCACCAGTGAGCGCTACAGGCGGCCTCACCAACCGGCCGGGGCACGGCGCAGGGCTCTCGGACTGATCCGTGGTCGGTTAGTGGCACGGGTTATGGCGGCTATCAACGATCTAGATAGCAAAGTCGCGATCGTCGTCGGCTGCTGTCATGTTGGTTTGAGTGTCGCCTTGAGAAGAGTGTCGCCTTGAGAAGAGGAGCATTGGCATGAGTACAACTTTCGAGTCTTACCGTGATGCTTTCCCGAATGCGCGGCTCAGCCGCGATGAGGCGGGAGTGCTGGAGATCGCTTTGCACACCAACGGCGCAAAGCTGATCTTCAACGGCCACACGCACGAACAATTTGTGGACTTGTTCCGCCAGGTCGGTGAGGACCGCGAAAACCGAGTCGTCATCTTGACCGGAACTGGCGATGCGTTCATGGACACGATCGACGGTGAGGGCTTCGACTTCTTTTCCCCGGTCGGCTACGACAAGATCTGGCGCGAGGGAAAGAAAGTTCTGATGAACATCCTCGACATCGAGGTGCCGATGATCGCCGCGCTCAACGGACCCGTGCTGCTGCACTCCGAATACGCATTGTTATGCGACATCGTGCTGGCCACACCGCAGACGGTGTTCCAAGACAAGCCGCATTTCGACTTCGGCATCGTGCCCGGTGACGGTATGCATCTGCTGTGGCCGGAGGTGATCGGCAGCATCCGTGGGCGGTACTTTCTGCTGACCCGGCAGATCCTGGACGCGCAGACCGCCCAAACGTGGGGCGTGGTCAACGAGATCGTGCCTGGCGAGCAGCTGCTGACCCGCGCTCGCGAAATCGCCCGCGGCATTGCCGAACTGCCGCCGTTGACCAGTAGCTACACCCGCACCGCGCTGACGCAGAAGCTGCGAAGGGTCATCGACGAGGGCGTTGGCTATGGTCTGGCGCTGGAGGGTATCAGCGCCGCGGATGTCGCCCGTCGCGCGTCCAACCAGGGTTAAGCGATGAACCGCACGGTACTGATCAGCGGAGCAAGCAAGGGCATCGGCCGTGCTCTTGCGGAGCGTCTGGCCACGCAAGGTCACAAGGTGATCGGCATCGCCCGGACGGGCGATGCCACCTTCCCCGGTGAACTACGCACCGTTGACCTCTCGGATCGGGATGCGACATCGGCGGCACTGCGGGATATTTCGTCAGCCACTCGGATCGACGCGGTGGTCAACAACGCGGGTCTGGTTCGCCCCCAGACGCTGGAAGAGGTCACGCTCGACGCGCTCGACGCGGTGCTCGACGTCAACCTGCGCACCGCGATCCAACTGACCCAGGCGGCCTTACCCGGGATGCGCCAACAAGGTTGGGGCCGCGTGGTCAATATCGCGAGCCTGGTCGCGCTCGGCGCGGTAGAGCGTACCGCATACGCCGCGGCCAAGGCGGCGCTGATCAGCTCCACCCGCGGGTGGGCGTTGGAGCTGGCCACCACCGGTATCACGGTCAACGCAGTAGCGCCGGGACCGACCGAAACCGAGCTGTTCCGCGAGAACAACCCGCCCGGCAGCAAGGGTGAAACCCGTTATCTGGCAATGGTTCCCATGGGCCGCTTCGGTCGCCCCGACGAGATCGCCGCAGCGATCGCCTTCCTGCTGTCTGACGATGCGTCATTCATCACCGGACAAACCCTGTTCGTCGACGGCGGCGCTTCTGTCGGCCAAGCCCCGATATGAGCATTGGCGCTGGTCAATTTCCACGACTATTCAACGACGCGAAGGGAACTGAGCAAAGGGCGGGATGTCATGGAAGTAAACGCTATTCCGGGGCGCGCCATCATCATCATCGGCGCCTCATTGGCGGGTCTGTTCGCCGCCACTCTGTTGCGAAAGGCTGGTTGGCATACGGAGGTGTTCGAGCGCAGCGACGTCGAACTCGTTGGCCGGGGCGCAGGCATCACCACGCACCCAGAATTGCTGCAGTCGCTGGTGCGCAGTGGCGCGGACCTGAACGACCTGGGC
>DATMQL010000045.1:0-9489 GCA_035566815.1 Steroidobacteraceae bacterium
GTCATGGGGTTCTTGGGTGTGCCGCGCACATCGTCCACGCGCCGGCTCAGACGAGAGCCGTCGACCAGAGTCACCTCCACGAGCGCCACCCGCAATGGCATCAGGCGTTGCAGCTCCGGGTCCGGAACGAGTTTTACCTTCGCACGCTCGCGCAGCGTCGCGGGGTCCTTCAGGCGCTCCTTATCGTGAACGGAAGCGAATGTCACCGTGCGGTCCAGCAGCGCTACCGCCACCAGGTGTTGTAGGCAGATGTCCGGAATGTCGCGATTGTTGACGATGGCGGCTTCGTCGGTCGCAAGCCGTACCACGATCTCGCGCACTTGTTCCGCATCAAAGGGCCGCTGTGCGCGCAAGATATCCATCGCATCCAGCGCCGCCTGGATTGGCGAGCCGACGGGCCACTTTTTGATATTCGTGCGGGTCAGCTCATAACGCTCGCCGAGCTGGTCGACCAGGCCGGCCGGGTCGCAATGCGGATTGTAGGCAGCAAAGAAATTGTCCTTGCCCGACAGGATGTCCTCGACGCCTGTCCAGCCTGCCTCGACGAGCAAGGCAGAGGTCACGCCGCTGCGTGAGGTCATGCCACCAAAGTGGAAAGCCTTCTGGACATGCTCGGTGTCACGACTCCACGCTCCGAGTCCCGACGACTGATGCGCAGCGTAACTCAACATCCAGCGCATCTGACGGGCGTTCAAGCCCGCCGCGCAACTTGCGGCGGCAGCCGCACCGAACAGCGGCGCGATGCTGTGCGTGCTCCAGTGACTTTGTACCTCGAAGTCCTGACCGCCGAGGGTCATCGTGAAGCGCGTCCCAATATCATAGCCGAGGGCCACGGCACGCAGGAGGTGAGCTCCGTCGATCCCGAACCGTTCGCCGCTCGCAAGGGCCGCCGGAACCACCGCGCAACCCGGATGCGATTGAGACGGAGCATGGGAGTCGTCGGTTTCATCGGCATGAGCCAGCATGCCGTTTGTAAAAGCCGCTTCGATCGGGCCACACAGGAAATCAGCAGCCACTACCGTGGCGACCTCGCGACCGCCGTACGCCCGGGAGAACTGCAGGGCGGCGCGTCCGGGAGGCAGGCTGGACCCGGAAATCATCGCGGCCAGTGTATCGAGCAGGTGTTGCTTCGCCTTTTCGGCGACCTCATCCGGCAGGGCTCGGCCGGCGGCGTCGCTCATGTAGCGACTCAACCTTTCCATGACCGGACCCACCTCTTGCGGGGCACCGACCTGACTCGGGTGCTCGCCAGCGAGCGCTCGCGAAAACGGGAGCCCGACTCCGGCGCCGGCCAGTGCGGTGAATTCGCAGAACTCGCGCCGGGTCCTGAGACTCCCGCCAGCCCGGTTGTCAACCTCGCCGCCATCGTCTGCCATGCTAAGTACCTCCTGATCCAACTCCACACCTTGGTTATCTGTGCGTCGCGACGCATAGCGCGAGTGGCACGTTCACTCCCCTAGCGTGCAGCAGCAGCTCGCGCAGTGCAGCGTTCAGAAATGCGCGGTCGCCTCCACGAATATCTCGCGCCCGAAGGGGTCGAATATGCCGCCCAGCAAATTGCCGTTGACTATCGCCGGTGACGAACTGAGTCCGATGATCGGCGGCTTCTTATCGAAGAGGTTGTTGACTCCCACACGGATATCGACGTTCGAGGACTCATGACCCACGTTGAGGTCGAAGTAGTTGTATGCGGCCACGTGAGAATCGGCGGGGTAGACCACCTCGCTGGGGGACACGGGCACTCTCGGGTCCGTGGCCTCGAACTTGAGCGATCCGATGTAGCGCCAGTTGAGCGACACCTCCAGATCCTTCCGTGACCACGTCGTGCGCAGGGTGTGTCGCCATTTCGGGATGGGCGACGTGGGGCCGTTTGCGGTGCAGGTCACGCCGTACACGCCTGAGCAGTCGTAAGGCGGAGCCGACGGATCGGTTGTGATCGGATTGTCGATCGCCTTGCTGCCGTTCAAGGTGAAGGTCACAGACCCCGCCGAATGTAGCGCCAAGGTGTATTGGCCCGCGACGTCGACGCCGCTCACCCCGAACCCGCCGGTGTTGGTATTGCCCAGGTTGACGAACCCGCCGCTACCAGGAGCAAGCGAGCCGCCGGCTCCGCGGACGACGTTCCCGCAGCCGATCTCGCTTCCGGCAAGGCAGGCACCCAGCGGGTCGCCCAGCGCGCCGAGGTAGTTCTTGATACGGATCCGCCAGTAATCGACGCTGAGGAGCGCCGTCGGCGCCCAATCGAAGTTCGTGAACACGATCCCCGTGGTGAGCGTGTTCGCAATCTCCGGCCTGAGCTTCGGATTGCCGCCGAGGGCCACGTTAGTCACGTTGGTCAGCGGGATGTTCCCGTACTGCGCCGCCGTCACGCCCGTCAGCGCGCACTGCGCCTGCGTTCCCGCCGGAGTGGGTCCACTGCAAGGGTCGGCAATGGGCTGGGGGCTGATCTCCTGGGACCAGAACAGCTCGTGGCCATTTGGAGCGCGGATCGCGCGGGTATAACTGCCGCGAAAGCGTACCGTCCGGATCAGCGCCCAGTCGGCGCCGAAGTTATAGGAGTTGACCGATCCCTGGGGCGTGTAGTGTGCGAACCGGTCGGCGATATCAAGATTCAGCGACTGGGCGAGTGGCAAATCCTTCAGCACCGGTACCTTCAGCTCCGCAAACCCTTCCGCGACGTGGAAGCTGCCGAGTGTGAGGTTCTTCGATCCGCTCATCACCAGATCGCCAGTGGCGTAACCCCCGCCCGGGCGGCTGTTGACGATCTCGTCGCGATACTCGGCGCCCACGGCCAGGCCGACCCCATCGGACGCCGCGGGGCTCTTCAGGCCGTAACGTCCGAGATCGCCAACCGCCTGCACGCTGACCACCGTGTGGGACGCGTAACCATCCTGGGAGGCGCCAGCGGCGATGTAACGGGCCGCCGCCGGCGTCACGCCTCCCTGACTCCAGATGTTGTAGGGCACGCAGCTCGGGTCCGATCCGTCGACGACCGATTGGCAGGTCGGCGTGCCGTTCACGCTCACGACATCGAGCGCCCGGACGAGGCGGACGGTGGAGACATCGTTCGACAGCCGCTCATGCGAGGTGACCTTGCCGTAATTCAGGCTCCCGTCGTAACTCCAGGCTTCGCTGATCTCCCCCTTCAGGCCCAGTACCATGCGGTAGGACGTGTGGCGGAAGGAATCCTCCAGGAAGCCCTGCTCGACGTTCCGCCGCCCGATTCCGACCGTCGCCATGTCAGCCGCTCCCAGCCCGTTCTGAGTGCAAAAGGCGCTCACCTCGCTCGGCGACAGGAGCGGATTGCTGCAGGGGATGCTGTAGGTGTTCAGGCCCGCGGCAGCCGAGGCCAGGGATGTCGGGTCCGTCCCTACGATGCTGAACCCCGTCGCGGTTGTGCCCGAGGGCTCCGAGCGCAGGGTCGTGTAGTCATTGGTGAACTGCGTCTCGAGGTATGCCTGGGCATGCTCGTTGAAGGTGAATTGCCCGAAGGCGCCGGCGTCATACCGGGTGTCAGGTCGCTGCAGAGTCTGGACGAGCGCTGGGTTGTACGCGTCGGCGGGAGTGAACGGACGCAGCGCGCCGCCGGCTCCGAGGGTATAGGGCGTGCCCGGTGTGGTCCCGGTGGCGTCATACGGCACGAACTGCCCGGCCGGCGTCGTCGGGTCGAGCAGGCAGGAGTAGGGAAGTCCCGTCGTTTGCCCTTGCAGGAGGCAGGAACTGAAATCCCGCTTCGACCCGAGAATGCCGCCGTTGTGGCGATAGCCGCCATACGCCTCGATATGGCCCGCGCCCCCGGCGAAATCGGTGCCGTAGACGGCGTTGATGTTGATGGTCTTGCCGTCGAACGCACTGCCGGTCGCTGGGGCAACGCCGTTCGCCCGCATGATGGACTGGATCCCCGAGTTGTCATTGTTGCCGTACAGCCCGCTGCCCTGCACGGTGACCTTGCTCCCATTAAAGTGGTCGTCCATGACGAAGTTCACTACGCCCGAGACCGCATCCGAACCATAGATCGCCGAGGCGCCTCCGGTCAGCACCTCGACGCGCTTGATGAGGATCTCGGGAATGGTGTGCATATCCGCGGAAGGGTTGATGGCATCGCCCGGATTGACCCGCCGGCCGTTCATGAGCACCAGCGTTCGGAACGAGCCGATGCCGCGCAAATCGACGGTCGCCGTGCCCGTAAGGGGAAATGCGCCGCTCCCATTTGTCGCGTCGGCCAGACCGACATTGACCTGCGGCAGCCTGTTCAGCAGTTCCTCCGTCTTCGTGGCGCCCTGGTTCAGCAGGTCCGCGCCACCGATGATCGTGATCGGCGCCGGGCTGCTGGCGTTCGGCGTCCGGAAGCGCGTGCCGGTGACGATGACCTCCTGCAACGATGTGGTTGGGGCCTCCTGGACGGAGGCGGCACCTGCTGGCGGCGCAGGTTCAGCCGTCGTCTGCGCGACGGTCGGACTTGCCTGATCCCGGTCCGCTGGGCTCGCCACATCGGCCGCCAGGGCCGATGAGAGCCCTGCGAGGGCCAGAAGAGCGCCGACGACCGGAGCAAGGAGTCGCTCGCGGCTCGCGAGTCGATAGCTTTGGACGGCGCTCCCACTTGGGTTTGAGCGCAACCATGCAGACACGTGCACAAACATGAGTCCCCCCCTTCAGCACGAGCGCAGGCGCCTACGAAACTAATTCTTGTACTTTATCCGCCGAAGACAGCCCGCCTCACCTTAAACCAACCTGAATTCTGCGTGACGAAGTCGAAGATGCCGTCTAGGCACCCAACGCCGCGTATGTTCTTATGATCGTCGTCAACAGGAGGCCGCAGGGTACGCCCTTCACGTTAGCCCTTGCACTCCGTGTGGCGTGAACTCGGAGAATACGCTTCGTGAATAATGAAGTTGGTTTCAGGTACCCGGAAAACTCGCAAAATGCAGAACCCAGGACACGGCGTGCAAACACTGGTTGAGAGGGCCGCTGCGTCTATCGAGCTGGCGGCGACGGTTTGAAATGAGCGGACGACAGGGCCGGAACGGAGGCGAGACTTCGCATGGTCGTTCTTGCGGCTTCGAGGTGCGCGCCGTGCCCCGTCGCAATCGAGTATTGGCGTCAACAAAGGCGGCGACGTATCAGCTCAGCCCTCAGCCACTCCGGCAGTTGTACGCGGTCCATGAAGCGCCACCTATCGCCACAGCTGCCGCACACGATGGACTTGCCATCGGGCTCCGCGCGACCGCTCAAAGTGCGTCTGAACTCCCTAACGAGCGACAGATACTCCGTGTGCTGGCAGGCGCTCATGCGGCGGCTCTCAACGCCCGGTAGCAGCGGGCGCGCAAGAGTTGGTGGCGGGTCGTAGGTGTCTTCATGTGCGCCAACACTACCGGCCCCGGAGCGGGGCTGGCAGGTGCCAAAGGTCATGCGTTGATTTTGCTGTCTGAAGAGCAGAAGAGACGAAATGGGTCGTCGCCGGTGAGCGTACTGCTTCGGAGGAGCATGCACGAAGCCTTCGGCCCGTGAACGGCATAAACCGGGCCGACACCGGCCAGTGGCGGAGCTCGCCTTCGCGCCTGCGAGGCGCGTTTTACCGCGTTTGAGTATCTGGTGCGTTTCGCCCCGAAACCCACCCCGCCCTCTTCCGCCACTGACCAACTGGTTGGGGTAACACGCAATCGATTGTCGAATTCCTGAAAGGTCTCTAGCGTTTCTTCAACCCCACGACAACGAGCACCAGACCGGCGCCGAGCGCAAGACCGCCAACCCATCCTGGCACGCTGTGCTCTCGCTGCATTTTTGCCTCGAGCTCACCGAGCTTGAAGACACTCTCTTCGCGCGAATAGCTCGGTGGGCGGATGATCACCCAGAGGCCAATCGCGACGAGGACCAAGCCTGAAATCTGCAGAGCACGCATTCGGCCACTCCCGCGGCGGCAAGAAACGGTCATTATGACCGAAGGCTCCTGCCGTGGGCAGGTCGGTGTCCTCAAGGCCGCTTTGCCACCAACTCGGTGATATCGTGGACGAAGTCAGCCACGGGCGAATTGGTCGCGCCGATCCGGCGCAGCCGACCGGCACCATCGAAGAGGAAAATCGCAGTCGAGTGATCGATCGTGTAGTCATTGCCCAAAGGGACGCGTGCGTACTGCACATTGAAGCCGCTCGCCGCCTGGTCAATTTGTGCAGACGTGCCCGTAAGGCCGATGAATCGCGGGTCGAAAGCCGACACGTAGCTCTTCAACGATGCAGGTGTATCCCGCTCCGGATCCAGCGTGATGAACAGCACCTGCACATGCGCGGCGACCTGACCCAGTTGCTTCATCACCCGTGCAAGCTTGAACAGCCCAGCCGGGCACGCATCCGGACAGTGCAGAAAGCCGAAGAAAATCACTACGACTTGCCCGCGATAGTCGCGCAGGGTACGCGGTACGCCCTCCGCATCTACGAGTTCGAAAGCGGGTGAGCCGGCCCCTTGCGGCCATACCATCAGCCCGTGCGGCTGCGAGGATGGCACCGGTGGAGCGGCCCAAGAGACGCCCGCAAGGAGCGCCGCGCACAGCGCGATGTGGAGCGGGTTGGGTCGCGGTTTACGGGCAGTCATGGTGCTAGTCGCAGGCGACGGCTAGTGTTTGTAGCGACGTCACATTGACCCTGCCGTTGCCTGCCTTCTGGATCAATACGCCTTTGACGGCCACCTTCTGCCCGCCGTACCGGCGGGGATTGAAGACCTCAATGCCCAACAATTCGAGAGTCTTGACGCCCAGAGGGTTTGCCGCAACGGCGTTGAGCTCCGCCATTGAGGTCGCCTGGGTGTTCGTCACGACGGGCTCTCCGGCCCGGGCCAGCAGCCACTTGTTGGAGCGGTCCTGATTCAGGCAACCGACCACCCGCACCACGTGCGGCGTGTCCTCGTTCGAGGCGACCGACCTGGCGGCGGAGACGGCGTACTGCGCGAGTGGGCTGAACATTTCATCCCAACTTTGATTTTGCCGACGAAAGTAGGCAACGTTTTCGGGTCCACAGTTGCCTCCAGAATCGTCCGCTTTGACACGCTCGTCATAGTGTTTTTCTGAGTTGTCATAGTGCGCCGTGACGATGAGTTTGCTCCCCGGCGGCAGCGTCAGCGGCCGATCGAGCTGATAAGCGAGCTGCCAATGAAAGTCGTATGTCGGCACCGTCAGAATGACCAGTTCCCGGCCCTCGGGATAGACCACGACGTAGGTGAAGTCCTTGGCACGCATGTGTGCGTGCGGCTGCAGCTGGTAGATCGTCACCGGTTGCGTATATCCCGAGATCCCGATCACTTCAAAGTTCTGTGCGTACGCAGGAATGGGTGGAATCGCCACCCTGGTGCCCTCGGCCTTCGTTCCCGGAGCATCGGTCAGCAATTCCTTGCCATCGGCGATGATCGTGTTGACCGCGACAGGCGCGCGAATCAACTGATGCCTGGGCGGTGTCGAGCGGAACCACAAGCCGAGCTGCGAGCGATCCGATTCCGGCTTGCCGGTCGTGGTGTAGTGTATGTTGAAGTTGATGTAGTAATTCTTGCCGCCCTTGAGCAGCTTGCCGCTGTCTTCCGCAAAGGTCTCGAAGGTCGATCCCGGGGTATACACCCCCAGCATGTCGTAGGCGTCAGCGTTGGATGGATCCACGACGGCGGGCGGGGTCTGCGCGGCCGACCCGTCGGGAATTCCGTACTTGCGTGCGATCGCGGCGAATTCATTGATTTGTGCTGGGCCCATACCCTCCGGCAGCGCCACCTCGGTGATACCCATGTGATGCAGGAGATTGAGATTGCCGGGAAGCAGTTGCATCGCGACGATCCACTTGTCCTCCGCGACGGGCACTTTGATGAGTTGCTGAATGTAGGGAACCTCGCCCGTGGGCCCAACGTGAATGACCGGCAGGGACACGACCGTATCCGGCGGTCGACCTTCGGGATTCTGCCACTGTCCCGCCGGAGCGGGCACAGCCCGCAGATCAGTGTCATCCCCTTTGGGCGTGCCCGCGTCGATCCAGGCAACCACGGTAGCGATGTCCGGCTCGCTCAGTCGGGCGTCGTTGCGGAACTTCAGGCTGCGCGCGGGATCGGCCGGCCACGGCGGCATCGCTCGCGCCCGGACCTGTTCTCTGATCGCTTTGGAGGAGGACCGGACGGCGTCGTAGGACAGCAGCTCATCGTGGCAGTTCGCGCAATGCTTGAACAGTATCGGGGCGACGTCTTTGGTGAATGTGGGTACGGCGCCGACGCCTACCGAGGAAAAGGCAAGCACTACGATAGCGAGCAGCGAGCTTTCCAGACGACGCAACATACTCATCTCGCCATGAAGACCAACTCCATGCCAGGCGCCGCGGCAAGCCGCGGCGCCGCATTCGGATCAATTGACCTGGTAGGTCCAGCTCAGCACATCCTGGGTAGAGACCGTGCCGCCGGTGCCGGCAGTGAAGCCGGCCAGGGCGGTGTTGGCGCCCACGGTGCCCGGGATATTGATGGCCTGGGACGCCGTAAACGTGGCGTTGGTCACAGTGTCAGTCAATGTCAGCGCCAGCGTCGTGCCATCGTAGGTCAGATGCGCATGCATGACGTGACCACTGTGCAGATTCACTCCCGAGGGTGTCAGGTCCAGCGCCGGAACCGTTGGTGCGGCTCCGTTGGTGTAAAAGCCGGTGGAGTTAACGCCCTCGCCCGCATTGTTGAACGTGTCGAACTTCACGGCAACGCTCGGCTTCACGCCCTGATAGCCGAGTGCCCCACCGATGCCGCCGTGAGCGTTCAGACCCATATTCTGGAGTGTGAAGGTCATCCCATCAGAAGAGTTCGCGGCCGCCGGCGTGATCTGGAATGTAAAGTCGGTCGTGAATTTCTGAACGTTCACCGGGGTCGAGTACCAGATTGCATGAGCCTCAAAGTTGCCTCCATCGGTCAACTCCAACGCACCCGCCGCGAGTGTCGGGCCGTTTACCAGGGCTAGATTCGTAGCGCTGGTAAAGCCAGTTGGATAATTCACCGCTGGCGTGCTCGTCCCGCCGCTGCTTCCGCCGCTCGTCGAGTTGATCGTGTAGTTCGCCGTGGCCACCGCGCTAGCCGTGTGCCCGCTCGCTACCGCCATCGCCTCCAAGGTCCCGGTGGCACTTACGACGAAAGGCCCCGTGTAGACCGTCGAGGCGGTCGTGGGCCCCATGCCGTTGGTCGTGAAGTAGATCGTCGCACCTGGGGTCGCATCCGCGATCGTCACCGTTTGCGGGCCCGTGTAGGTTCCCGACGCCGGCGTAAGGGTCGGCGTTGCGGTGGGGGTGGCGGGCGGAGTGGTCGACCCGCCGGACGTATAGGTCCAGCTCAGAACGTTCTGGGTGGAGACCGTACCACCAGTGCCACCGGTGAAGCCGGCCAGGGCGGTGTTGGCGCCCACGGTGCCCGGGATATTGATGGCCTGGGACGCCGTAAACGTGGCGTTGGTCACAGTGTCAGTCAATGTCAGCGCCAGCGTCGTGCCATCGTAGGTCA
>DATMQL010000046.1:0-3198 GCA_035566815.1 Steroidobacteraceae bacterium
GTCGACGCCGGGCAGATCAAGCTGCACATCCGCGGGCAGACGGGTCTGCGTGTGGAGGACACGGCAGCGCTCGTCGATCACATCGAGGCGGCCATGCGCGAGGTGATCCCCCGGAACGAGATCGAGAGCATGGTGGACAACATCGGCCTGCCGGTCTCCAGCATCAACATGACCTACGGCAACTCCGGCACCTTCGGCAGCAGCGACGCCGACATTCTCGTCTCGCTCAAGCCGGACCATGGGCCCACTGCGGGCTACCTCCGTAAGTTGCGTCTGCGCCTGCCGCAAGAGTTTCCCGGCACCGTGTTCGGATTTCTGCCGGCGGACATCGTGAGCCAGATTCTGAATTTCGGGGCTCCCGCGCCCATCGACATCCAGATCTCGGGCTCGAGCCCGCAGAATCACGAGATCGCCAACGCTCTGGTCGCCTCCCTGCGTCACGTGCCGGGACTCGTCGACCTGCGTCTCGGGGAGGTGTTCAATCAGCCCGAGCTGCGTGTTACCACCGACCGCGACCGCGCGCAGCAGCTCGGCATCAGTCAGCATGACGTCTCCAACAACCTGCTCCTGACTCTGTCAGGAAGCGTGCAGATCGCACCGGCGTTCTGGCTGAACCCAGCCACGGGATTGCAGTACCCACTCGTCGCGCAGGCGCCGCAGTACCGCATGACCTCGCTCCAGGATCTGCAGAATCTGCCAATAACCACGGCCGGCCAGCAGCAGATCCTTGGAGGTCTCGCCAGCATCACTCGCGGCTTCGCTCCCGCGGTCGTCGTGCACCGCGACGCGCAGCCGATCATCGATATCTACGGCGCCGCGCAGGACCGCGATCTGGGCGCGATCGAGAAGGACATCAACGCGGCGATCGCGAAATGGGACGGCAAGCTGCCCAAGGCAACGCACATCACGGTCCGCGGCCAGGTTCAGACCATGACGGCCTCCTATACCGGACTGGCCATCGGTTTCATTGGCGCGATCGTGCTCGTGTACCTGCTGATTGTCATCAACTTCCAGTCCTGGACCGATGCCTTCATCATCATCACGGCGCTCCCCGCCGCGGTGGCCGGTATCGCCTGGATGTTGTTGATGACGGGTACGACGCTGAGCGTGCCCGCGCTGACCGGCGCCATCATGTGCATGGGTGTCGCCACCGCGAACAGTATTCTGGTCGTGAGCTTCGCGCGCGACCGGCTGAGCCAGGGTGGTACGCCCCTGCAGGCCGCGCACGATGCCGGCTTTACCCGCTTCCGGCCCGTGTTGATGACAGCGCTCGCGATGATCATCGGCATGTTGCCCATGTCTCTCGGCCTGGGCGACGGTGGTGAGCAGAATGCGCCCCTGGGTCGGGCGGTCATCGGCGGCTTGCTATTCGCGACTGTTGCGACACTGGTGTTCGTGCCGACTATTTTCGCGGCGATTCACGGGCGGCGCGGCGGCAAGTTCAGAACAGACATTACCCCGAGTGTGGCGACCTGATTGGCCGACATCCAACTTCCGACTGCAGCAGGAAAACTGAGACGACGATCATGGACCAACTCATACGTTCGACAGAATTGGCGGCCGGGAGCGCGTTGGCGCCTTCCGAAACGAAGAGCGCGGCGCGGCGGCTGGGCCGGGTAAGTGCCGTACTGGGGATCGCGGCAGTCGGCATACTCGTATTGACGGGACTTTCCGCGCATCACGGCGCGGCGAAGCTCAAGGAGTCCACGGAAGCGTTGGCGGCCATCACGGTTGCGACCACCAGGCCAGCGGCGCAATCGGAGCTTGGCGAGCTGATTCTACCGGGCAACCTGCAGGCCAACTACGAGGCGCCGATCTATGCGCGAACCAGCGGATATCTGCAGCGCTGGCTGGTCGACATCGGCACTCCTGTGAAGGCAGGGCAGCTGCTCGCCGAGATCGAGTCGCCGGAAGTCGACTCGCAGCTGCGCCAGGCGCAAGCGGATCTCTCGACGGCCGAAGCCAACCGGAAGATCGCCGATCTCACGGCCGAGCGGTGGCGCAATCTGCGTGTCACCGACTCCGTGTCGAAACAGGAAGCCGACGAGAAGATCGCATCGGCCGCTTCGGGCGATGCGCAGATGCACGCGGCCCGCGCGAATGTGCAGCGGCTGCGCGAGCTATCCGGGTTCGAAAAGGTCGTCGCACCCTTCGATGGAGTCGTCACCGCGAGAAACACCGACATCGGCCGGCTCATCGCCGCAGGCGAGAATACCGGCCCGGCGCTGTTCCGGGTCGCTGACATGCACCGGCTGCGCCTGTATGTGAGCGTGCCGCAAACCTATGCGGCAGTCATGAAGGCGGGCCTGAAGGCCGATTTGCTGTTCCCCGACCGCCCCGGCAAAACCTATGTCGCGACACTCGATAGCACCTCGAGTGCCATCGATGCCTCCACACGCACGTTGCTCGCGCAGCTCGTCATCGACAACAAGAACGGCGAGCTTCTGCCCGGCGCGTACGCGGAAGTACATTTCAAACTGCCCCCGGAAGCGGGCGGTGTGTCCTACAAGCTCCCTGCGAACGTGCTGCTGTTCCGCAGCGACGGCCTGCACGTCGGTACCGTGGACACGAACAACCGTGTTGTGTTGAAGCCTGTGGAAGTGGGCCAGGACTACGGCTCCGATATCGAGATCGTTCATGGCCTCGACGCGAATGACAACGTCATTTTGTCACCGCCGGATTCGCTGACCGATGGCGTCACTGTGCGGGTGGCGGCAGGACCTGCGAAGCCGGAGCGAGCTGCGAAGCTCGGGCGAGTTGCAAAGTCGTGAACCGAACGTCCCTTGCCGCGAGTTCCCTGGGCCTGATCGCGAGCTTGCTGGGCGGGTGCTCACTCGCCCCAAGGTACAAGCCGCCCGCGACCGAGGAGATCACCGGCTACAAGGAAGCCGGCGAGTGGGCACCTGCCTTGCCCGCCGACACCCAACAGCGCGGCCCCTGGTGGGGGGTGTTCGGCGATCCGAAACTCAACGAGCTGGAAAGGCAGTTGAACGCAGCCAACCCCGATCTGCACGCGGCCGTGGCGCGCTTCGAGGAAGCGCGCGCCGTCGCGCGCCAGGACATCTCAAACGAATTTCCGACACTCGGCTTGGGCGCCTCCGCAACGCGAACGCGCAGCTCCGCCACCGCCCCTCTGGAAAACCTCGTTGGCAATGTGCCGGCCACATCAAATAACTTCCTGGCCTCGCTGAATCTGAA
>DATMQL010000047.1:0-18629 GCA_035566815.1 Steroidobacteraceae bacterium
GCCGCCGATCCCCCTCATCGTGCCCTCGAACGAGCAGAGCGCCGCCTTCATGGCCGCCGGCTATGCCCGGGCCACCGGCCGCGTGGGCGTTTGCATCGTGACCTCCGGACCGGGTGCCACGAACACTGTTACACCGGTGCGCGATTCGATGGCCGATTCGGTGCCGATTGTCGTGATTTGTGGCCAGGTGGCCAGTGCCGCGATCGGGACCGACGCGTTTCAGGAGGCGCCGGTACCCTCGATTATGGGTGCCGTCGCGAAACACATTTTTCTCGTCACCGATCCGATGAAGCTCGAGGCGACCGTTCGGACCGCATTTGAAATAGCCCGCACTGGACGCCCGGGGCCGGTGGTGGTCGATGTGCCGAAGGACGTGCAGAACTGGGAGGGCCTCTTCCAGGGCGGCGGCATGCTGCCGATCCCCGGTTACCGGCGCCGCATGAAAGAGCTCACTGAGCGGGCGGTCGATACTCACGAGGCGGCGCGCTTTTTTGAAATGCTCGGCGAGTCCGAGCGTCCGCTGATTTATGCCGGCGGCGGCGTGGTGAACGCCGGCGCCGCGAGCGTGCTGACCGAGTTCGCTGCCGCCTTCAATATCCCGGTCGTGACGACACTCATGGGCATCGGGTCTGTCGATACGACCAGCCCGATGTGTCTGCGCATGCTCGGTATGCACGGTACCGCGTTCGCGAACTACGCCGTGGATGATTGTGATTTCCTGATTGCCGTCGGAGCGCGCTTCGACGATCGCGTGGCGGGTGTGCCAGCGAAGTTTGCGAAGAACGCCAAGCGCATCGCGCACTTCGATGTGGATCGGGCCGAAGTGAACAAGGTGAAGCGTGTGCACTGGAGCTACATTGGCCTGCTCACCGAGGCCTTGCAGGCGCTGACGGCGCACGGCCGGCGCGAGAAATTCAAGCGCGACTACACGGCCTGGCACACGCACGTTGCCGAGCTGAAGCGCGTTCACGCGATGAACTACGATCGCGCCAGCGCCCTCATCCAGCCCTACTACGTGATCGAAGAGATCAACAAGCACACCAAGGGTGAGGCGATCATCACGACGGGCGTCGGCCAACACCAGATGTGGGCCGCGCAGTACTGTGATTTCCGCCACCCGCGGCTGTGGCTGACGTCCGGCAGCATGGGCACGATGGGCTTCGGCCTGCCCGCGGCCATCGGGGCGCAGATCGCGAATCCTCGCCGGCTGGTCATCGACATCGATGGGGATTCGAGCATCCGCATGAACATCGGCGAGCTCGAGACCGTCACCACCTATGATCTGCCCGTCAAGGTGGTCGTGCTCAACAACCAGGGCGACGGCATGGTGAAGCAGTGGCAGAAGTTATATTTCAAAGGGCGTTTGTCCGCGAGTGACAAGTCACTGCACAAGAAGGATTTCGTCAAGGCTGCGCAGGCCGACGGTTTCCGCTACGCCGTGCGCCTCGACCGGAAGGAAGATGTTCCGCGCGTGATCGAGGAGTTCGTGAAGTTCGAGGGGCCCGCCTTCCTCGAAGTCATGATCGATCCGGATGCGGGCGTGTACCCCATGGTCGGTCCCGGACAAAGTTACGAGGAGATGATCACCGGCGACTTCATTCCGTCGCGCTATAAAGTGAGCATCAAAACTCCCGGCCCTTCCGAGATGTTCTAACGCATCCCAGGCGCCGCTAATGAAATATCTGCACACGATGGTTCGCGTCACTGACATCGACGCGTCACTGCGGTTCTACCGTGACGCGCTCGGCCTGAAGGAATTGTCGCGCAAGGACAGCCCGCAGGGCCGTTTCACGTTGGTGTTCCTCGCGGCGCCCGGCGACGAGTCGGCGCAGGTGGAGCTCACCTACAACTGGGACCCCGAAAGCTATTCCGGCGGCCGCAACTTCGGTCACCTCGCTTACGAGGTGGACGACATCTACGCCACGTGCCAGCACCTGGCCGACCATGGAGTGGTCATAAACCGGCCGCCGCGCGACGGGAAGATGGCTTTCATCCGGTCCCCCGATAATATTTCCGTGGAACTGCTCCAGAAGGGCGCCGCCCGGGCGCCCGCGGAGCCGTGGAAGTCGATGCCGAACGTGGGGGTCTGGTAGCCCCAGAACCGGCATACTGTTCGCGGCAAAAGCCACGCCTTTTGCCCGGGACGCGTAGTCGCGTGTGGAATCCGTTGCTCGGTGCGCTCGCTGAAAGCGCCGCAGGCGACTTTCAGCCAATGTAGAAGGGGGGTTGTGTGGCCTGGTTCAGGCGCGGTTTCACCCTGCGCGTCTATGATCCCGGCCATTCCGTGCGGTTCACTCCATGAAGAGCTTACCCGGTCTGTTGATCGCGGCAGTGTTCGCGACTCTCACCTTCGCGTTCTGGGCATTTCTCAATCGTCCGACGCTCGAGCCGCCGTGGCCCGCGCGGATCCAGGGGTTCGCGTTCTCGCCGTTCCGCATCGGCGAGGATCCCACCCACAAGGAAATGCCGACGGATGCGGAGATCGATCAGGATCTGCAGCGCCTCGAAGGCAAAACGCTCGCGGTTCGCACCTACAGTAACTTCGGCACACTGGCTGACGTTCCGCAGCTCGCGGAGCGTCATGGCATCAACGTTACTGTCGGCGCCTGGATCGACAATCACAGCGACACCAACGAGACCGAGCTCGATACCGCGATCGAGCTCGCCGGCACTCATATCAATGTCGTACGGGTGATCATCGGTAACGAGGTGGTCCTGCGCGGCGACATCCCCATCGAGCAGCTCGAGAAATACCTCGATAAGGCGCGCGATGCCATCGGTCAGCCGGTCAGCACCGCGGAGCCCTGGCACGTGTGGCTGGCACACCCGGAGCTCGCCGAGCACGTCGACTTCATCGGCGTACACCTCCTGCCTTACTGGGAGGGTGTCAGTGTCGAAACCGCAGTCGACTACTCGTTCGCGCAGTTCCGCCGCCTGCAGAAAGCCTTTCCCGGCAAGCCCATCGTGGTCGCCGAAATCGGCTGGCCGAGCCGGGGCCGCACGCGCGAGTCCGCGGTCGCCTCCGATTCCAACGAGGCGCTGTTTCTGCGCCGTTTTCTCAAGCGCGCCGAGAAAGAGCAGATCGTTTACTACGTCATGGAAGCCTTCGATCAGCCCTGGAAGGCCTACCAGGAAGGCGCCGTCGGGTCGTACTGGGGTGTGTACGACGTGAACCGCAATCCGAAGTTCGAATTCCACGACGCCATCGTCCGGGTCCCGGAATGGCACGTACTGGCGGCCATCTCGATCGCGGTGGCGCTCCTGGTGCTGGGCGTTTTGTATTTGAACAGCGATGCGCTGCGCAACCGGGGGCGCAGCTTCCTGGCGCTCGTGGTGTATACCGCTGCGACCATCGCTGTTTGGGTGTTCTACGACTTCACGCAGCAGTACATGACCGTTTCGAGTGTCGTGTCGGGAGTGTTGCTACTCCTCGGCATGCTGGGTGTCATTCTCGTGTTGCTCGCCGAGGCACACGAATGGGCCGAGGCACACTGGGTCACGTATCGGCGGCGTCTCGGGCCGCCGGTGCTCGCGAACGGTGAGCCGCAGCCGAAGGTTTCCATTCACGTGCCGGCCTATAACGAGCCGCCCGAGATGGTGATCGAGACGCTCGATGCGCTCGCCCGTCTCGATTACTCGAATTACGAAGTTCTCATCATTGACAACAACACGCCGGACGAAAATGTCTGGCGCCCCGTCGAGGCTCATTGCGCCTCGTTGGGCGAGCGGTTCCGCTTCTTCCATGTTGCCCCGCTGAAGGGCTTCAAGGCGGGCGCCCTGAACTTCGCCTTGGCGCGTACCGCTGCGGACGCGAAGATCGTCGCGGTCATCGACAGTGATTACGTCGTCGAGCCCAACTGGCTGCGCGAGCTGGTGCCAGGGTTCCAGGACCCGCGTATCGCAATTGTCCAGGGGCCACAGGACTATCGCGACGAGGGCGCGAGCGCTTTCAAGGCGATGTGCTACGCCGAGTACCGTGGTTTCTTTCACATTGGGATGATCACGCGCAACGAGCGCAACGCCATCATCCAGCACGGCACCATGACCATGGTCCGACGGGCACAGCTCGATCAGGCCGGCTGGGCCGAGTGGTGCATCACCGAGGATGCCGAGCTGGGGCTGCGTATCTTCGAAGCCGGCTTCCAGGCGACCTACATGCCCACGAGTTACGGGCGCGGCCTCATGCCGGACACTTTCATCGACTTCAAAAAGCAGCGCTTCCGCTGGGCCTACGGGGCGATGCAGATCCTGAAACGCCATTCCCGGGCTTTTTTCATGGAAGGCGGCCCGCTCTCACCCGGGCAGCGTTACCATTTCGTCGCCGGCTGGTTACCCTGGGTCGCTGACGGATGCAACATGTTGTTCAATGTCGCGGCGCTCGGCTGGTCCGCTGCCATGGTGCTGGCGCCACAGCGGATCGACCCGCCGCTGGTCATGTATTCCGTGCTGCCGCTGTCGCTCTTCACGTTCAAGCTGGCGAAGCTGGTGCATCTGTATCGCGTGCGCGTCGGCGCGAATTACCGGCAGACAGTCGCGGCCGCGATCGCCGGCCTGGCGCTCACTCATACCATCGGTACGGCCGTGGTGAAGGGCCTGTTCACGCGCAGCGAGCCGTTCTTCCGCACACCGAAGGGCGGCGAATCGGCGCGTCTGTTGCAGGCTCTCCTGGCCGCTCGCGAGGAGTCGTTGATGATGCTCGGCCTGTGGCTCGCCGCCTGGGGCGTCTCTCATTGTCCGCTCCAGGTGGGCCAGCAGGGACCGGACCGGCTGGCCTGGATCGTGGTGCTGATGATCCAGTCGGTACCCTACGCTTCGGCGGTGTTAGCGTCGCTCGCAAGTGCCTTCCCGCTGCCGGCGCGCGTGTTGGGAATCGGATATCGCCGCATGGCTGTCCCGCGACACCGGGCGGAGGCGGACTCGCCGAGTTGACGGCCAGCCTGGCGCCGTGGTGAGCGTCGCGGGTGTCCGGGGCCCCACGACACATCCCGGACGGTTCAGAGCGATTGGCTCGATGCTCGTGGCCGTGGCGGCCTTCTCATTCATGGACGCCACGCTCAAACTGTTCTCCCAACACTACCCGCCCATGGAGATCGCATTCCTGCGGGGTCTCGCGTCGCTGCCGTTCATGGCGCTCCCGGCGCTCATCAAGGGCCGCTACCGGGATCTGAAGCCCAATCGATTCTGGATGCACCTGCTGCGCGGCGTGCTCATGGTCATCATGCTCGGCGGCTTTATTTATTCGGTGCGCACGCTGTCGCTCGCGAGCGCCTATTCGATTTTTCTGGCGGAGCCGCTCATTGTCACCGCGCTCGCGGTGCCGCTGCTCGGCGATCGGGTCGGGTGGCGGAACTGGATCGCCATCTCGGTCGGACTCGTCGGCGTGGTCGTCATGTTGAGACCGTCGGCCTCGAGCCTGGTGACTCTCGGGGCTCTTGCCGCTTTCGTTTCGGCGACCGCATACGCGCTGAGCGTCATTATGTTGCGAGTGATTGCGCGCACGGACACGACTACGAGTGTGATCGTCTGGACTGTGGGCCTGATGACCCTGATGACCGGGCTCCTCGCCGTTCCCGACTGGGTGCCCCTGGCGCGGGAGCATTGGAAGTGGCTGCTGGCACTCGGCGTGTTCGGCGCCCTTGGCCAACACCTGTTGACCGAAGCGTTCCGTTCCGCGCCGCCTTCGGTCGTGGCGCCGTTTGAGTACACCGCACTGCTGTGGGGCATCCTCATCGACTGGACGGTATGGAATGTGTTGCCGGCGACTCGCGTTTATGCCGGCGGCGGTATCGTGATCGCGAGCGGCTTGTATCTAATCTGGCACGAGCGTTCACAGCGGCACGCGTTTGACAAGTCTTGCGCATCGACGCCTGCGCCTTGAGCATGTGGGTATGACAGTCGAACCTTCCGAGAAGCGCGTAGAGCGCTACCTGCACCAATACATTCCCCTTTCCGCCGCCATGGGCGTGCAGGTGAGAACGGCTACCGTCGTACACGTGAAGCTGGCAGCTCCCCTCGCGCCCAACGTCAACCATACCGAAACGGTTTTCGGTGGCAGCGCGGCTGCGCTCGCGACGCTTTCGGCGTGGACGCTGCTGCATTTGCGGCTGGAAGACGCGGGCCTCGACGCGCGCCTGGTCATCCAGCGCAGCCGCATGGAGTACGAAAGACCCATCCCGGGCGATTTCGAAGCCGTTTGTGATTTTGACGACGCTTCTGCCTGGGAGCGCTTCCGGGCCACGTTCGCGCGGCGCGGCCGCGCGCGTCTCACGCTCGCCGCGCACCTCGTACACCTGGCGAATCGGGTGGCTTCCTTCGAGGGAGATTTCGTGGCTCTCAGTTAGTCGCGCGGCGGCCCCTAAATGCCAGCCCTCGCGCTCATCGCCGTTCTGCTCGCCGCGGTAACCCATTCGACCTGGAACCTGTACGCCAAGAAGGCCGCCGGCTCGCGGCATTTCGTATGGCTGTACTCGGTTGGCTCGATCGTTCTGTATCTGCCCGTCATCGCGTGGATCATGGTGTATGAGCGGCCGCATCTCGGCACCATCGAATACCTGGCGCTCACCGCCACTGCCGTACTGCACACCGGCTATTCGCTCGTACTGCAGGCGGGGTATCGGACATCCGATCTGTCGCTCGTCTATCCCATCGCCCGCGGCTCCGGGCCCCTGCTGTCGTTCGTGGGCGCGACGATTCTGCTCGGGGAGCGGCCGACGGTGCTGGCCGGGCTGGGCCTGGTGCTGATCGTGGCCGGGATTCTGCTGGTCGCCGGCCTCACCCGCGAGCCGCATCGGGCGCCGAAGGCCGGTATCTTTTTTGGCCTGCTCACCGGTCTGTTTATCGCGGGCTATACCGTCAACGACGGTTGGTCGGTCAAATCGCTCGCTCTGTCGCCGTTCATCATCGACTTCAGCGGCAATCTGATCCGGGTGGTGGTCCTTACGCCTTTAGCCTTAAGGGACCTTCCAGGGGTGGCTCGTGAGGCGCGGGTGTATGCCAAGCCAGCAGCGGTGGTCGGTGTACTGGGACCTCTGGGCTACATTCTCGTTCTATTTGCGATGCGGATCGCGCCGATCAGCCACGTTGCGCCCGCTCGCGAGCTGAGCACTCTCGTCGGCACCTACTTCGGATCGCGCCTGCTGCGAGAGAAGGCCGTACCGGCACGCCTTGCCGGAGCGGTATGTATCGTGGTCGGAGTCGTCAGTCTCGCGTTTGCACAGTGAGCGCTGCGGTGCTGCGCACCCCGCTGCAACAAGAAATTCAACAACACTCATGGAAGTAAGTCGCCAAGCCGTGCAGAATGTCAGTGCGAGCTCGCCAACAAGGGGAAAACGCACCATGAGCAACGCGGATATTCGGGGACGATTCATCTGGCACGAGTTGGTGACGACCGATCCGGATGCGGCGTCCGACTTCTATTCGAAAGTCGTCCCGTGGAAGACGCAGGATTCCGGCATGCCTTCCTACACATTATGGATGGCAGGCAAGACCCAGGTCGGCGGTCTGACCGGACTGCCGGAGGGCGCGGCGGCTGATACTCCACCGCACTGGATTGTCTACATCGCCACGTCCGATGTGGACGCGACCGTGGCTGAGGCTGAGCGCCTCGGTGGTAAGGTTATAAAAGGTGCCACCGACATTCCAAACATGGGACGGTTCGCGGTGCTGGCCGACCCCCAGGGAGCGACGTTCGCCGTATATACCCCTCCTGGCCCCCCACCCGAGGGGAGCACCGGTCCCAGCGGGCCGGGCGCGTTCAATTGGCACGAGCTCACCACGACGGACTACGCCGCGGCGTTGGACTTCTATGTGGAGCTTTTCGGTTGGGAGAAAGGCCCGGCTCACGACATGGGAGCCATGGGGGTCTACCAGCTCATCAATCAGAGCGGCGCGCAGGTTGGCGGTATCTACAACCTGAGCACCCCTTCGACGCCACCGCACTGGCTCAGCTATGTGGGAGTGGCCGATTGTGAGAAGGCGACTGCCGCCGCCAAGGCCGCCGGCGCACGGATACTGAACGGGCCGATGGAAGTGCCGGGCGGTAGCTGGATCACCATGATGATGGATCCGCAGGGAGGCGCATTCGCCGTGGTCGAGCCGCCCAAAGCGGCGGCGAAGAAGCCGGCGGCCAAGGCGAAAAAGCCGAAGACCACCAAGGCCGATACGCCGGCCGCGGCGGCGCCACCACCCTCGGCTCCGGCGCCCAAGGCGGCAAAGAAGCCAGCGGGTAAAGCCGCCGCGAAGAAGGGTAAGGCACCCGCCAAGAAAGCTCCCGCGAAAAAGGCGGTGGTCAAAAAGGCGGTGAAGAAGGCTGCTAAAAAGGTTGCCAAGAAGGCAGCCAAGAAAGCGGTGAAGAAGGCCGCCGGGAAGGCAGTGAAGAAGGGGCCTGTCACGAAGCGCGCGGCGGCCAAGAGCACGAAGGCCAAACGGGGTAAGTCGGCAGCGAAGAAGAAGTGAGAGCGCCGGGGCGCCTGGCCCGGGGCTACGTCAGCGAAGGCTGCTTTCGCTAAAAGGAGGCGCGGCCCGAGTCGATCGGGCCGCCTTCCGTCTTCGAGCCTATTGCGGCTCGGTCTCGGCGGCCTTGCGGCGGTCCGCGTCCAGTTGGGCTGCGGCGTCGAGCTGCTTCTGTACCCGGGCCTCGGTCTCCTTGGCCTGGCGGGCCTCTTCCACCTGGGAGGCACCGGCGGTTGCGCCGACGACGGTCGTCCCGGCCAGCCCGCAACCGTTGAGCGTTGCGCTGAGGACCATGGTCGTGGTCAGCAGTGTGATGAATCCGGGCATTGCGGCTCTGGTCATTGCGGCTCCCTGAAAGGACTGGCGGGAGTTGTGAATTTACGCGTGGCTCTGGCGCACGCGAAGCAACCATATCGAACTTCGTGACGGGTTCCTTATGGTTCCCGATAACCCGTGGCAGTATGTTCTGCCTGTTTCGGAGCACAGCATGGTCAAAGGGACTGTCTCTAGCCGCTATGTCGAAGCCCAGCCGCGGGTCCGGCGAGGGTACTTCGAGAGTCGCTACGGGCAATTACACGTACACAATGCAATTCCTCCCGGAGGCGGCTTCGAAGAGGGTACTCCCCTCCTGTGCCTTCACAGGAGCCCGCTATCCGGACGGATGTTCGAGCGGTTCCTGGCGCTGGCCGGCCGCGACCGCTCGGTGTACGCGCCCGATCTGCCGGGATTCGGCGACTCAGACCCGCCGGGCTCACGTCCCGCGATCGTCGACTACGCCGCGGCGATTGGTGATTTCCTGGAAAACATGCGTTTTCGGCAGATCGACGTGCTGGGGTACCACACCGGCTCGCTCATCGCCACAGAACTCGCGGTCACTCGACCAAAGCAGGTACGACGAGTTGTGCTCGTTTCAGTGCCTGTGCTGACGGAGGCCGAGCGGGATTCCATGAGGCGCGTGCCCCCTTCCATTGCGGCCGCCTCGGACGGGGCGCACCTGGCGGGTGAATGGCAGCGGATGGCCGACACCTACGGCCCCGGGGCGCCGCTCGAGCTCGTGACGGATGCGTTTGTGGAGAAGTTGCGAAACGGGCTGCATCCGGCGTGGCTGGCCCATGCTGCAATGCAATATCCCGTGCGCGAGCGGTTGAGTCTCATCACCCAACAGGTGATGTTGATACGGCCGCGGGATGATCTCTGGGATGCGACCTTGCGGGCACGAGAGGTTCTGCCTAAAGCACGCTGTATTGATGTCTCCGAGCAGGGAGCGGCGTTGTTTGAGGCCGCGCCGGAGTTCGTCGCCGACAGCCTGCGGGACTTTCTGCGCGGCTGACGCTTGCGGTGGGCGGAACGTTGGATCTGCGACGTGAGTTCGTCCTATACCGCAGTGCGATCGCCCATTTCGCGACCTCTCTCACAGATTTAATGTGAAACCAGCCGTTTCGCGACCGGCTGCGGCGCTACACTTTTCCAATAAGGAACTGATGATCCACGGGGATGCGCCAAAACCATGAGTGTGCAGCGCAAATCGTCGCCTTCGCCAACGTCACCCGCGGCTGAGAGCGACCTCGAAACTACTGCCGAGCTTCCGGTGCTCGATGTCGCGGCGTACGAGGCCGCGACCGCGGAGGAGCGGCTGGTCAACACTGACACCTGGATCACCCAGTCCCCGGTTGCGAGTACCCCTTCCGCTGCCGTTGCCGCTGTTGGAGTTGCTGCCCCGGCGAGTGTTGCTGATGAGAGTCGCGACCTGGACGACAGGCGCCTCCATGACGATCGGCGCACCCACGACGAAAAGCGCGCCAACCTCGAAGCCGGTCTTCATGCGCTTTCCGACAATCTGCGCGAGGTGGAGGAGCGTCTCAAGCACAAGGGTGAGCGGTTAGCCCAGATCGAACAGGCCCTGGTCATTGCCAATGCCGACCGCGCTGTTGCTGAACAACGCTCGCAACAGCTCACCGCCGAGTTGGCGAAGGCACGCACCGCCGTGGCGGTGGCCGAGGCGCGCGTAACCGGATTACAGAACACTCTCGAAGAGCGCGAGGCCGCCAACCGGGCGTTACGCTCGCACGACGAGGAGTTCGAGGAGAAGCTCGCGCTGCGCGACAAGGCGCTGGCTCTCGTGCAGCGGGATCTCACGGCTTCGCATGATCTGGCCGCGACCTACCTCGAATCGTTGCAGTCGATGGAAGGGCGGCGGAGCATTTTCCAGGATCTGACATCGACACTGTACCAGGAGATTGACGAGCGGGACGCGCGTCTCGGCACTCTCGACGGGCAACTCACCGCCGCCAAGGCCCGCGTGAGCGATCTGGAATCCAGTCTGAGCGATCGGGCAGGTCGGATCACCAAGCTCGAAAAGGAACTCAGAAGTCTGGACGCGGCGATCGCGCAACGCGACGGATCATTGCGCGAAACAACCCGCTCGGGCGATGAGTTGAAACGGAGCGTCAGCACGTTGACCGAGACGTTGGCAGCGCGCGATGAGCACATCCGCGCTCTCCAGACGGCAGGGACCCAGCAGAGTGGGGTGCTGGCGGAACGGCAGACTGAGTTGGAGCGGGTGACTGCGGAACGGACGACGCTCATGGCGAGTGTGAACACGCTCGAATCGAAGTTGGCCACCGCGACCGGATATGGCACGGAGCGCGACGCGGCCGCTCGGGCAGCACAGAGCCGTTGCGAGGAGATCGAAGCGGCGGCCACGGCGCAACGCAAGCGCTCCGAGCAGCTCGAATCCGAACTGGCGACTATTCGTGCCGAGTTGCTGCAGCGGACGAACGCTTTGCAGGAGTCCGGTATCGAGCGTACCGAGCACATGGCGCGGATCGCCGCCGGCGAGGCTCGTGCCAAGGAGCTCGAGCTGCGCATCGACGAGCAGCAGGAGTTTGTCCGCGTACTGCAGGCGGATTCCAACGCAAGCGTGGCTCGCGCGACGGAGCTGGAGGGCGACCTCCGTGCCGCGGAAGACATGATCCATCGACTCGAGACGGACCTGCGCGGTCGCAGCGCGCGGCTCGACGAGCTCGAGAAGACGAACCACGAGTGGCGCGCGACGGTCGAGGAGGCGCGCCATGCGCTCACGGATCGCGACTCGCTCATTCGCAGGCTGGAGGAAGAAACCGCCAACAGCGCCGTACTGTTAGGGGCGATTCAACAGCGGCTCGAGAGCACCGGCACGCACGAGATCGCGCCCGATGGGGATAAGAGGCTGTTGATTCGTTCCGAGGGTGACAGCGATGTCGTGCACGTGCTCGGGCGCAAGACCAGCGTCGGGCGCACACCGGACAACGATCTGCAGATAGACGCGAAGTTCATCAGCCGGCACCACGCCGTCATCCTGGCGGGCCCGGCACATACCATCATCGAAGATCTCAACAGCACCAACGGCGTGCTGGTGAACGGGCGGCGGATTACGCGCCAGACGTTGAAGGATGGAGATTCGGTGATGATCGGCAAAACGGTGTTTCGGTTCGCGGTCCGGCCGGGCTTCGACCGGCGCAACAACTAGTCTTTTGCCGCAATCGCCCGGGTCCACTCGGCGATTTCCGCTTCGGTCATGGCATGGGTCATGGTGAGGCGGGCGTCTTCGAAACCCCACTGATTCACGTCCGGGAGATACTGCTCGCGCGAGATGAGCGTGCCCTGGCAGATGTGCTCGGTGGCGGGCGGTGCGTGAATCTCTTCCTCGAGGCGCTCCATGAGAGCTGTCATCACCCATAAGGGAATGCGCGTGCGCTCGGAGGGATAGACGAATCCGAACAGGCACAGGTAGGAGAGGAGCACCCGCCAGTGGGCGCCGAAGCGTCGCAGCAGGCGGTCCCAGTCGAGCGATTCGGCGCAGGCCAACAGCACGTGCATGATGTCGGCGCCATCGTAGCGCTCGCGTTCCGTGACGAACGCCTTCGACCAGATGACTTCCTCGGGCGGACACAGCCTCACCGGCACGTCGAATACGTGTCCCATCGTGGAATAACGGAACCAGTCGTCGTCGACCAGTGATACGCCATTGCCCGAGCTGAAGATGACATCGACCAACGCGTGCGCGCAGGTCGCTTTCCCGAGCCAGTGTGGGAAGGTCAGCTCGGTGACGCACCCCGAGGCGTTGAGTATCGTCATGACGTTGTCGTAGTCCTCGCGCCGCACGAAGATGTCGAAATCCTTTGTATTGCGCTCGACGCCGGCGTAGTGCTTGAGCGCATAGGCGCCGCCGACGAGAAACGGGGCGTCGGCTTCCTGCAGCGCACGTAGGACGCGCAGATAAAACGCCCTTACAGGTTCTTCGAGCTCCACCAGTGGCGGACGTTCGTTGGGCATGAGGTTTGCTCCGATCTCCTTGCGAAAGACCTTCCTATGAAAGAGAAGCAAACAATGCGCCTGGCCGCTGTTGGCGACCTCCACGTCAAGAAGACGTCGCAGGGGCAGTTGCAGCCGTTGCTTGCATCGGTCAACGAGCGTGCGGATGTGCTCTTGCTCTGCGGCGACCTGACGGATTACGGGCTCGCGGAGGAGGCCGTCATTCTCGCCCGGGAGCTCAACGCCGTCGTCCGCATTCCCATCGTCGCAGTACTGGGAAACCACGACTTCGAGTCCGGACAGCAGGACGAGGTCTGCCGGATCCTCACCGAAGCGGGCGTCAAGGTGCTCAACGGCGAGGCCTTCGAGGTGCAAGGGGTCGGAATCGCCGGGGCGAAGGGCTTCTCGGGCGGCTTCGGACGCGCGACCCTGGGTGCCTGGGGCGAGCCTGCGACCAAACGCTTCGTGCAGGAAGCGATCGACGAAGCCATGAAACTCGAGGGGGCTTTGGCCCGTTTACGCACGGAGCGGCGGGTCGCGCTGCTGCACTACTCTCCTATCCGCGCGACGGTCGAAAACGAGCCGCTGGAGATCATGTCCTACCTCGGGACCAGCCGTCTCGAGGAGCCGATCAATCGCTACCCGGTCGACGTCGTGTTCCATGGGCACGCGCACCATGGCTCACTCGAGGGGCGCACCACGACCGGCATCCCGGTCTACAATGTGGCAATGCCGCTGTTGCTGCAGCAGTTTCCGGATCGCCCGCCCTTCCGGGTGGTCGAACTGGCGGCGCTGCCGGCTCGCGAGGCGAGCGTCGTAAGATCTTAAGAAAAGCGCCGCACCGCCCACTCGAAGGCAGAGAAATGGTTAAGCTTCGCTACATCCTGGCGAGGCAGCGAGAATTGCGTGGCGAGTCCCTACATCGAGCGAATCCTGAAAGCGCGCGTCTACGACGTTGCGATCGAATCACCGCTGGACGAGGCGCCGCGCCTGTCGCGCCGGCTCGGCAACCGCGTGATGTTGAAGCGCGAGGACCTGCAGCCGGTGTTTTCGTTCAAAGTGCGGGGTGCCTATAACCGGATTGCGCACTTGTCGGAAGCCACGGCGAAGCGCGGCGTCGTGTGCGCTTCGGCCGGCAATCATGCGCAAGGTGTCGCGCTGGCCGCGAAACGACGCGGCATTCCGGCAGTCATCGTGATGCCGCAGACGACGCCGAACATCAAGGTGCAGGCGGTCATCGATCTCGGCGGAGAGGTTGTGATTCATGGAGACGATTACGATAGCGCGTTCGAGCGCGCGCTGACCCTCGCGCGGGAACGCAACCTGATCTTCGTTCATCCGTTCGATGATCCCGATGTGATCGCCGGACAGGGCACGATCGGTGTCGAGGTGCTGCGCCAGACGGGTGGTAATGTCGATGCGATCTTCGTTCCGGTCGGCGGCGGGGGTTTGATCTCCGGTATCGCCGTCTACGTGAAATACCTCTATCCCAACGTTCGGATCATCGGTGTCGAGCCCGAAGATTCCGCCAGCATGTACGAATCCCTCAAGGCGGGGAAGCGGGTGACGCTCGATCGGGTCGGGGTCTTCGCCGATGGTGTTGCGGTGAAACGTGTTGGAGAGGAGACGTTCAATCTCTGTCGTGCGCATGTCGACGAAATCCTGTTATTGGATACGGACGAGATCTGCGCCGCCATCCAGGACGTGTTCGAGGATACGCGCTCCATCGTCGAGCCGGCAGGCGCGCTCGCCGTGGCCGGCATCAAGAAATTCGTGGGCCGTGAAGGCTGGAAAGACAAGCGCCTGGTGGCCGTCAACAGTGGCGCCAACATGAATTTCGACCGGCTGCGCCACGTTTCCGAGCGCGCCGATCTGGGTGGCCAGCGCGAGGCGTTGCTGGCCGTGACGATTCCGGAGCAGCCCGGCAGTTTTCTGCATCTGTGCGAGACGCTCGGCAGCCGCAGCATCACCGAGTTCACGTATCGCTATCAGAACTCGCAGGGCGCGCAGTTGTTTCTTGGATTCGGCCTGACGCAGGGGCGCCCCGAGCGCGATGCCGTGGTGAAAAGTCTGCGCGACGCGCAATACACCGTCATGGACATGACGGACAACGAGATGGCCAAGCTCCATGTGCGCTACATGGTGGGCGGGCATGCGCGCGGCATCGAGAACGAGGTGCTGTATCGCTTCGAGTTTCCGGAGCGGCCCGGCGCGCTGCTGAAATTCCTCCATGCGGTGGGGCCCCGCTGGAATATCAGCTTGTTCCACTACCGCAACCACGGCTCGGATTATGGGCGGGTGCTCACCGGGATCCAGGTGCCGCCGCGCGAGCGGCCTGACTTTCTCCAACACATCAACGAGCTCCACTATGCGTTTGTGGAGGAGACGAATAACCCGATGTACCGGATGTTTCTCGGCGCGTGAGGGTGCGCGGCCCGCTACTTGACGGGCTGGGCGCTTTCCAGGAGGTACTCGCGCCAGATCGCGACTAACATCGCGAGAATGACGGGCCCGATGAAGAGGCCCACCAGGCCGAAGGCCGCCACGCCGCCAATGACGCCGAACATCACGAGCAGGAACGGGATGCGCGTTTCCCGGCTGATGACGAAGGGGCGCACGATGTTGTCGATCCAGCTGACGACGATCGTGCCCCAGATCAGCAGGCCGACGCCGGCCGCGGTGTGGCCGGTCGCGATGAGCCAGAAACCGATCGATCCCCACAACAGCGGAACGACGAACGGCAGCAGCCCGCAGACGGTCGTCAGTACCGCGAGAAACACCGGCGCGGCCACTCCCGCAGCCCAGTAGCCGAGTCCCGCGAGAGTGCCCTGCGCGACCGCCGCGAGCACCAGGCCATACACCACGGCCTTCACCGTGGGGCCGATGGCCTCGATGTAATTGTGCACCCGCGGGCCGAGCACCTGTTCCAACACGCGCGCGAACTGACTGGCGAATCTCTCGCCGTCGCGGTAGACGAAGAATAGACTCAACACCGCGAAAAACAACTTCACGGCGTTACGGGTCACGCCTCCGAGGACGTGTGCGATCGCGACGAAGGAGTGATCCGCCCACTCGCGCAGCTCGAGGCTCAGCGCACGGGGATCCTGCGCCATGCGGGCGCTCAGCTCGGTCAACTGGTCGCCGATCCACGGTAGCTTCAACAAGGCCGGCGGCATCTGCGGACCACTCAACAACAGCGCCTGCAGCGCCGCGTAGGCCCGCACGACTTCGACCCGCATAATGACGATGAGCCACGCCAAGGGCACGATCACCGCGGCGGTGATGACGAGAGTCATGATGAGAGAAGCGATGACGGTTCGTCCGCCCAACAGGCGCACGAGCCATTGATAGGCCGGCCAGCTCACGTAGCCGAGAATCGCAGCCCAGACGATCGGGACGATAAAAGGATCCAGTACCTGCCAACCGAGGATGACCAGCACCGCGAGGAGTACGACGGTAATGAGTCGCCTGAGCCACGGTGCGGAGACGAAATCTTCCATCACACTTCCTTCAGACCAGTCCCGCGGAGTCGGAGAGAATCATGGTCAGGGCGAGCAGGGTGCACACGACCAGGCTGAGATTGCGTCGCAGGCTCAGATAGGCCGCCGGCAGCTCGGCGCCGACGCTACGATGCTCATACAACCAGAACACTCCGAAGCCGACGACGAGCAGCGCGAGTCCGCGTTGCCCACCGAGCAGGCTGGCGGTTGCCCCCAGGAGTGCTGGCACAATGGAACCCGCGACGCGCACCGGGCGCCAGGCCAAGCGGCCGGCGAGCGCCAGTCCCCAATGCACCGCCCCGATGAAGGCGAGCACCACCGCCCCGTAGGAAATCGCGATCCGCTGGGCCAGCTCGCGCTGGCCATAGGACGGCAATAATGCGACGCCGAGCAGACAGAGGACGAACGGCACCACGCCGGCGTAGCTGACGATCTCCGCGGTGGTGTTGAGACGAGATACCGCCCCGCCCTCGATATTCATGGGGCGCGATGATGCCATGCATGGGGGGTGGGTGTGGCGTAAAATCCGGGTGCCCGCCCACTGTCCCTCCCCAGGAGCTGACTAATGTCGAGTGAACTCCCCCCGGTCGATGTCAAGGCGGGGGATGCCGCGCGTGCCCGCCAACTGCAGCTCACGAAGCCTCCCGGGTCGCTGGGCAGGCTGGAGGATCTGGCCTGTTGGTTCGCCGCGCGCCTCGGCAGCGCGGTGCCGGCGCCGCCGCGCTGCGAGATTTTCGTTTTTGCCGCCGATCATGGCGTAGCCGCTCGCGGTGTGTCGGCTTTCCCGCAATCCGTCACGGGGCAGATGGTCGGTAACTTCGCTCGCGGTGGCGCAGCCATCAACGTGCTCGCCTCGTTGGAGGAATGCCGCATCGAAGTCATCGACGTCGGTGTGGCGTCTGATGAGCCGCCGCCCGCAGGCGTCCGTAATGAGCGCGTTCGCGCGGGAACACGCGATCTGGCTGCGGAATCGGCTATGACCGCCGACGAGTTACGTACCGTGCTCGCGGTTGGTGCGCGCTACGCACAGGCGGCTGTTTCTCGCGAAGCGCGGCTTCTCATCGCCGGAGACATGGGGATTGCCAACAGTACGGCGGCGGCATGTCTCATCTGCGCGTTTACCGGGGCGACGCCCGAGTCCGTTGTCGGACGTGGGACCGGTGTCGATGACGCGGGGTTGGCTCGCAAACTCGAGATCGTTCGTGTTGCGCTCGCCCGGGTCGGCAAGGCCGGGGCGCGCGACGCATCGCAGACGCTCGCCGAGCTCGGGGGGCTGGAGATTGCAGCGATCGCCGGCTTTTACCTGGAGGCTGCCAGGCTGGGTGTTCCGGTGATGTTGGATGGCTATATTTCGACCGCCGCCGCGCTTGCGGCCGCCGCGATCGAGCCGGGTGTCGTCACTTGGATGCTCGCCTCACATCGTTCGGCGGAGGCGGGGCATAGCGTAGCGCTCGAGTGGTTGAAGTTGGAGCCGCTGTTGGATTTGCGGATGCGGTTGGGCGAGGGAACTGGCGCGGCACTGACGTTGCCTGTCGTGCGTGCGGCGTTGGCGTTGCACGCCAGGATGGCGACGTTCGGGGAGGCGGGGGTCTCGGAAGCTGTCGATGAACAGAAATGAACCGGAGAGCGATGGGGCGTGAGCCCGGGAGCAATCGGAAGTGAGCTTGCGGGTAACGGCGCGGTGACGCCGCACATGGCGGTAGGACCGTGAGCTTTCGGGGTCTCAGGCTTGCCGCACAGTTTCTGACCCGGCTTCCAGTCCCTGGCGTGGCGGACTTCTCGCCGGTCGATGTTGCCCGGTCCGCCGCGTGGTTTCCTGTCGTCGGCCTGGTGTTGGGCATCATCGTCGCGTTGGTGACGTTCGCCCTTGGGCATCGCAGCGCGGCTCTTGCCGGCGTTATGGGTGTGCTGGCGTGGGTGTGGTTAACCGGCGCCATGCACCTTGATGGCTTGGCGGATCTTGCGGACGCGCTCGGTGCGTCTCACCGGGATCCGCAGCGCTTTCTCGTGGTGTTGGAAGACCCGCACGTGGGTACCTTCGGTATCGTCAGCATTGTGTTGGTAATGATGCTGAAAGCGGCTGCGTTAGCCATGCTGGCCCCGGACGCTTTATGGGCTGTTCCGTTGATTCTCGCTTGGGCGCGCTTGGGGACGCTGGCCTGGGGGCGCTGGTTGAAACCCTTGAAGCCAGGGCGCGGCGAGCGTTTCAGCTGGCAGCTCTCGGCGGGCTGGATCGTGTTCTGGACGTTGTTGCTATTGGCGGCAAGTGCCGCGATTGCGCCTGTGTTGTGCGCGGCGCCACTGGTCATAGCGGCCTGGGGTGGCTGGCTCAAAGCGCGGCTCGGCGGGATGACCGGAGACTGTCTCGGTGCCGGTGTCGAGGTG
>DATMQL010000048.1:0-5000 GCA_035566815.1 Steroidobacteraceae bacterium
AAGCCTCGCCGGGCCCGAGCACGCGCGCGCTACCACCGACCGTCAGCTCGATCCGGCCGCGAACGACGACGCCAGCCTCTTCGCCGCGATGGGCGAGCATCTCTTCGCCGGTCGCCGCGCCGGCTGCGTAGCGCTCCTGCAAGACCGTGAGCTGGCGACCCGGGCGCTTCGCCGCCACGAGCCGCAAAGAAACGTCCTCGTTTCCGAGCTCAACGAGCTCGTCAGCGCCGAAAAAAGCCTGCGGCGCGGCGCTCAGATCCAGGGTGAAGAATTCGGCGAGTGACATGGGCACACCGTCGAGGACCCTTTTCAGGGAGCTGACGGACGGGCTGACCCGATTCTGCTCGATGAGCGAAATGAGCCCGTTCGTGACACCGGCCCGGCGCGCCAACTCCCGCTGGGAGAGGCCAAAACTCGTTCGGACGCTGCGCAGGCGCGCCCCGACGTCGATGCTCATGGGCGTTTAAGATACTAGACGAGAGGAGCGGAATTTTTGGTCAGGATGGCCCTATTTGTCCACTTTATTTATCATCCGAGCCTACCAGCCACCTCAACCGAGCTCCGCACCATGCCTACCACCCCTCCCGAGTCGCTCGCCCGCGGCGACCTCGAAGCCTTCTGGATGCCCTTCACGGCCAACCGCCAGTTCAAGTCCAAGCCCCGCATCCTGGCGAAAGCCAGCGGCATGCACTACTGGACTCCCGAAGGCCGGCAACTTCTCGATGGAGTCGCGGGATTGTGGTGTGTGAACGCCGGACACGGGCGCAAGGAAATTACCCAGGCTGTCGCGTCGCAGCTCGAGACTATGGATTACGCGCCGCCTTTCCAGATGGGGCACCCGCCGGCGTTCGCGCTCGCCAATGCGCTGGTGAAAATCGCACCCCCCGGCATGGATCACGTTTTCTTCACGAACTCGGGCTCCGAGTCCGTCGACACCGCGCTGAAAATCGCGCTGGCGTACCACCGCGCCAAAGGCGAAGCCACACGCACCAAGCTCATCGGTCGTGAACGCGGTTACCACGGCGTGGGCTTTGGCGGCATCTCGGTCGGCGGCATCTCGCCGAATCGCAAAATGTGGTCGGCATCGTTACTGCCGGGGATCGATCATCTCTCCCACACGCACGATCTTGCGAAGAATGCGTTTTCGCGTGGTGAGCCTGAGCACGGCGCGAACCTCGCGGAAGAGTTGGAGCGCCTGGTCACGCTGCACGACCCGTCGACCATTGCCGCGGTCATCATCGAGCCGATCGCTGGCTCGACCGGCGTGTTGATTCCACCGAAGGGATACCTGAAGCGCATCCGGGAAATTTGCGACCGTCACGGCATTCTGCTGATTTTCGACGAGGTCATCACCGGCTTCGGCCGAACCGGCTCACCGTTCGCCGCCCAGGAGTTTGGCGTCACACCCGACCTCCTCACGGCGGCCAAGGGTCTCACCAACGGCTGCGTGCCGATGGGCGCGGTGCTCGTGAAGAAGGCGATTTTCGAGGCCTTCATGCAAGGACCCGAGGGCGCTATCGAGCTCTTCCACGGCTACACCTACTCCGCGCACCCGACAGCGTGTGCCGCGGGTCTGGCAACCCTGGCCATCTACGAGCGCGACGGACTGCTGACACGGGCGAAAACGCTGGCGCGCTATTGGGAAGACGCCGCGCACTCGTTGAAGGGTCTGCCGCACGTGATCGACATTCGCAACTACGGCCTGATTCTCGGCCTGGAGTTGGCATCGATTCCGGGCAAGGTGGGTGCACGGGCGTTCGAGGTCTACACGAAATGCTTCGACCGCGGACTGTTGATTCGCCAGACCGGCGACATCCTGGCGTTGTCGCCGCCACTCATCATCGAGCGGCCGCAGATAGACCAGATCTTCGCGACCCTGACGGAAGTGTTGAAAGGCTTGTAACCCGGCTGCCGCAGGACGGGACCCAAGCGAGCGAAGGCCCCCCGGAGGGCCTTCGCTCATATCTCTTGGCTCTTAGTTCTTCACTACTCGAGGCAGTGTACGATTCCGGAAATGCTTCACGCTCGAGAGCACCGTCCATGCCAACGCGGCAAGGACTATGGCGCTACCAACGAGAATCTCCATCTCCGACAGCGTAAAACCCCGATTCGCCGCAACGGTGACAGTCTCCATGACGAACCTCTGCGCAAGCACTTAAATGGGATTTCATCTACCCCTCGAGGCTTCCATGTTGCGCCCGCGCCGTGAAGCGCCGCGTCGTGGATCTGCGACGCATATCACCGGCGCGTAAGGTTATGTGAAACCTCGAAGCATCAGGTACGCGGCTCGAAAATCGCGTACACCTTCGAGCAGTCCTCCAACACTTCCCAGGTGCCCGAAAAGCCGGCCGGTACCACGAATGCGTCGCCCGGACCGAACGCGCTCGACTCACCGGCGTCGCTGGTAATGACGACACGGCCCGCCGTCATCACACATAATTCGTTCTCGGTATAGCGCACACGCCATTTGCCACGAGACCCGGACCACCGGCCGGCAAAAAACGTCTGCGTCGAGTCGGTGAAGTAATTCCAGACGCGATGCTCGGGGGCCCCGGCCAACAGCCGGTCGGCAGCAGGCACCGACACATCCGGCTCGAGAGGGGCATCCAAACGGATAATGGAAGCGTTCATGGCCGCGAATATAGCCCGGAAGCGGCGAGCCGCGTCAGGACCTGGAGCAACGGGGACCGGGCTTTCCCGGTCCCCGCGGCCTTGGCCGGCGCTCGGGGCTGGACGGCGCCCCTCGCCCAACCAGCTAGTCATTGCGCGCCACTTCCTGGCTTCCCGCACGCTCGAGCCGCACCGTGACCTTGCGGTCGAACGCGTACCCGTCGACGTCACCTTCCATCGAGGTGGACTCCGTCTTCCCATGCCCTTCGACGATCATGTGGTCCTTCGCCACTCCCGCCTGCGCCAGCACTTCCGCTACCGCTTCGGCACGACGCCGTGACAACTCGTCGTTCACCTTCTCCGACCCACGGGGATCGGCGTAACCCGCCACACGCACCTTCACATCCGGCATGGACGCGGCCAGGGCACCGAGTTTCATCAGAGGCGACATCGCCTGGGTGCTGATCGAGTCCTCGTTGGTCCTGAAGCTCACATCCGTCCCCAGCTCATTGGCATTCTTCAACGCCACGTCCAACTGATCGCTCTTCGCCCGTGCATCCGCCAGTGAGGCATTCAGCTCGGTCACACTCTGGGTGAGCAGCGCACGCTGCGCCTCGCTCTCATTCAGATCGCCCTTGAGCGCTTTGGCAGCTACCTCCTTCTTGTGGTAGCGGTCGCCAATCCAGCCACCCGCGGCCGCACCCAGGATGGCACCGACCGGACCACCGGCCGCCGCACCCACCGCCAGGCCGGTAACCACACCGATGTTTTCCTGTTTCGAGGCCTTCTCCTTGGGGGCCTTCACCGTGACCGTCCCGCTGTCCTGTGCATACACCGGCAGAGCCACCACACAGGTGGAAATCAGGGTCAATCCCAACGCGCCGGCCCGAAGCTTTTTCGTGAAAGTGTTCATGAGTTGCATCCTCTCGCTTGCCTGTTTGAAAACCGGAACTCGTCGTTCCGTCCTGGATGCAATTTCATCGCGATGCTCGGGCCCGGGCGTGGCGCAAACCCGTCAGGCTGGTGATGATTCGTGGCAAATAGTGGCAGCCCACCGACGGCGGTTAGCCGGACAGGCGCTTAGAGGAAGGGGCGATCTCGCGCGACGAGTTCCGCGCCTTCGTGCACTTGCGCGAGCTGTTGAGTTCCAAACGCGAGCTGGCCCGGCGCTTCGCGCAGCTCGAGACGCGACTGGATAAAAAACTCACCGAGCAAGATCGCGCCATCGGCGCCATCCTCTCGGCGATCCGCGAGCTGATGCACCCAACGCCGCCGAAGCGCCGGCCTATCGGCTTCACCGCCGATCTCGAGAAGAAGTCATAGCACCCACCGGATGGGCGGCGAGCCGCAGGTGATTGATCCAATACGCCGTGTCACAAAACGTGAGACGCGCTAGCGGAGCATCTGGATCAATCTTTCCGCCTCATCCGACTCCGCCGCAGCGCCGTCCGTAAGTCATACGTCAATGTCCGGCACCTGAGCTCCGCTCCGTCGCGCGGCATCGCAGGGTCATTTCCTGCGATGCTCTTTTGTCCACCCTCTTTGCCACGCCGATCAGGGTCGAAGAACAACAAAGGGTCACTATCGACGTAGGTATACGTGTTGATACTGGCGGCAATCCCTGCCGGATCAGACTCAACATACCTTCCCGTCGCCGGATCGTAATCTCTGAAGTAGTTGTACGACAGTCCCGTCTCTGCATCGTAATACTGCCCCGGGAAGCGCGGGTTGTAGACAAATGATCGGCCCGACGTGCGTCGTCGTACTCGGCGCCGATTTCGCCAGTGCATTCGCGGACTTGGAAGCGCTCGAGCCGATAGCACGCGTGCCGTCTTTGGGTTTTGACCCGAGATGCGAGTTTTTCCCTAGCTGCTGGTTTCTACGTCCATGCGCGATACTTGAGCAACGACCGATTGTCTGGGTGCTCTCCCGTTGCATTTAACCACTGCGTCGCGCGGTACCCCGCGTTGGCTAGGTGGACAAGAGACTCAGCCGAGGCGTATGCCATTACTCGAGAGATTCCGATCAGAGGGAGGATTGTTGCGTGCAGGGCAATGCCACCGTTGGCGACCAGATCTAGCACAGCAAGTAGACCTTCTTTGCTGATTCTCTGCGGCTCATGTCCTGATGCGAAGCCGGATTTTGAGCTCTTAACACTCAGGCGTTGCGCGACTCGGTCCATCGTTTCAAACCCCACCGATATCTCCCCGGATTTGGTGAGCCATACCTCAACGCGGCCCATGCCCAGTGGCGCCGGCTCGAACGCGGTTTCGTGGATTACTTCATATCGCACGTAGGGGTCTTTAGCTGGATTCTCGACATGCACACAGCGCACCGTCTCCACGTGGCGATCGTGGAACCAACTATCCAACATTGTCTTCATGCTAATT
>DATMQL010000049.1:0-2141 GCA_035566815.1 Steroidobacteraceae bacterium
AACTCGATCTCCTCCTCAACATTCGCGAGCACGAGCACGTGCATTGGTCCGGGGAGTACCGCCCTTCGCTGACAGGGCAAGGCGTCTATCCGAGACCCGTGCAGAATCCTTTGCCGATCTGGTTGGGCGTGGGGGGGACACCGCAATCGTTCGCGCGCGCGGGCGCGCTGGGACTGCCGTTGATGGTCGCCATTATCGGCGGTGAGCCGAGACGCTTCCGGCCGCTCATCGATCTGTATCGAGATACGGGGAAGCAGCACGGGCATGCCGCCGACCGTCTACGAGTCGGCGTCCACATGCCCGGCTACGTCGCCCGTACGACGCGGGAAGCGGCTGACGACTTTTTCCCGGGCTTTGCTCGTGCCGTCACCGACATTGGTAAGGAACGCGGATGGCCCGCGATGACGCGTGCGGCCTTCGATGCTCAGCGAGGTCCAGACGGCGCCCTGCTGATCGGCAGCGCGGACGAAGTGGCCGAGAAGATCCTTCGTCATAGCGAGACGTTGGGAGGCATCTCGCGGCTCTCGTTTCAAATGAACGCCGCGTCGCTGCCACATTCGAAACTCATGCAGGCGACTGAGTTGATCGGGGCTCACGTCGCGCCTGCCGTACGTGTACGCGAGACCAGCGGTTCAACGGCGGCCAAGTCTTAAGGTGATGATTTATGGATGTCGGACTCCTTATCGTTCGAGAGGTGATTGGCGCGATCATGGCCGCACACGGGGCGCAGAAACTGTTTCGGTGCTTTGGCGGATCCGGATTGGCTGTGACCGGCGGCGTGCCTGGTTCCTGAGCGAAACAACACGCGAGCGTTTTAGTGCAGTCCGATCCGTAACGGACCTCGTGTAACGACGCCATGTGCGTCGGCGTTGTCCGTCCGTCGGCGCCCGAGTGTCGGGCCAAGACAAACGTCGTCGGCACCAACTTGAGAATCGGCTTTGACACATGTTCCACGAACGCCCAGAAAATCGTGATGAATCACAGCCGTGCGAAGATCCCCAACGGGAGTTGCTCCACACGGCGGGAATACTCGGCGACAGTGTTGTAGCCGCACTGCTATCGCCTGATCGAAACAGACCTCTGGCACCAAACCAGCACCGTCCTGTTCAGACACAGCCGCCGTCTACTCGAGACCTTGCAGAAGCCGTTGACAAGATGGCTCGCGGTTGGGGCACGCAATGAGTCCGCTCTTAAGGATGAGCCGCGGGACTGACCATGCAGCGGCTGCATATGGCCAGGTGGAACGGCCGGCAGGCGAACCACGTCTCGACGCGCTGATCGACGACGTCAGCCTCACCGGTCGCGTCGTCGGCCAGTCTCCGGCTTGGCGCGATGTCTTGAAGAAGGCGATCCAGGTTGCGGCGACGGACACCACGACGTGCCTGCAGGGTGAGTCGGGCGTGGGGAAGGAAGTCGTGGCGCGGGTCATCCATCGCGCCTCACCGCGCAGATGTGGCCCGTTTGTCGCGATCAATTGCGCGGCGCTGCCTGAGGCGCTGCTCGAATCGGAGCTGTTTGGATTCGAGCGCGGCGCGTTCACGGGGGCGCACCAGGCGAAGCCGGGTCAGATCGAATTGGCTGCCGGCGGGGTGCTGTTTCTCGATGAAGTCAGCGAGCTGACGCCGGTGGCGCAGGCGAAAGTCCTGCGCGTGCTCCAGGAGCGAGAGTTCCTGCGACTCGGAGGTCGACGGGCCATCCGAGCGAATGTCCGGGTGATCGCCGCAACCAATCGTGACCTGCACCAAGCCGTCGCCCGCGGCCAGTTTCGACTCGATTTGTACTATCGGTTGAACGTGTTCGACATTCGTATTCCGCCGCTCCGTGAGCGCCGTGAGGACATCATGTTACTAGCCCAATCGTTCCTGGAGGAGCATAGGTACTCATTGGGTTGTGGCCGTGTGGAGCTGACGCCAGAGGCGATGGACACTCTTCTCAGGCACGAGTGGCCAGGCAATGTCCGAGAACTCTACAACGCGCTCGAGCGCGCCATGATCGTCTGCGAGGACGGGCTGATTCGCGCACAGGACCTCTCCCTCGCGCCGTCGCTGGCGCCAGTCATGCTGGACAGCACAGACCTGGCCGTCGTCGAGCGCCAGGCGATTGAGCGAGCGATGCGTGCGGTCAACGGGAACAAGTCGAGG
>DATMQL010000050.1:0-11966 GCA_035566815.1 Steroidobacteraceae bacterium
ACGCCGCGACCAACTCCTCGTCGGTCACCTCGACGCCACCGACCTGGATGCGCTCGTTGTAACGGATAAAGTGCGGCGACGTGAACATGCCGGTGGTGACGCCGGCAGTCCGCAGCAATGTATCCAGGTGAACGACGGTCGACCCCTTACCGTTCGTGCCGCCGACGGTGATCACCGGATAACGCGGTTTATCGACACCCAACACCCGCGCCACCGAAGTGACGCGGGTGAGACCCATATCGATCGTCTTGGGATGAACCGACTCCTGCAGAGTCAGCCATTCGGCGAGAGTACGCAACGGCTGTCTATCGACCTCGTCAGGCAGCATCCGCGGTGATGGCAGCGGCGGAAGCAGGCTGTTGTTTCAACAGCAGGCGCAGCATCGAGCCGATCCGGTCGCGCATGTCGCGCCGGTCGACGATCATGTCGAGAGCCCCATGCTCGAGCAGGAACTCGCTTCTCTGGAAGCCCTCGGGAAGCGTCTCGCGCACCGTCTGTTGAATGACACGCGCACCCGCGAAACCGATCAGGGCGCGGGGCTCGGCAATGTTCAGATCACCCAGCATCGCCAGGCTCGCCGACACGCCACCGGTCGTCGGATCGGTCATGACCGAAACGTACGGCAAGTGGGCCTGCGCGAGGCGTGACAGCGAGACGGCCGTCTTCGCCATCTGCATGAGCGAGTAGAGGGCCTCCTGCATACGTGCACCGCCGCTCGCGGTGAAACATACGAAGGGCTTGCGGTGCTCGATGCAGTGATCCACGCCGCGCTTGAAACGCTCGCCGACTACCGAGCCCATGGAGCCGCCGAGGAACTGAAACTCGAACGCACAGGCCACGATCGGCAACTCGAGGAGCGTGCCCGCCAGCACGATGAGCGCATCCGACTCGCCGGTGGCCTTCTGGGCCTGGACGAGGCGGTCTTTGTAGCGCTTGCTGTCACGAAATTTCAGAGGGTCCTCTGGTGTGACCTCGGCGCCGATCTCGTGCGTCTCACCGGGATCGAGAAAGCGCTCGAGCCGGTCACGGCCGCCGATACGCATGTGATGACTGCACTTGGGGCAGACGTACAGGTTGCGCTCGAGCTCAGCCCGATACAGGACGGCATCACAAGCCGGACACTTGATCCAAAGGCCTTCCGGAACCGAGCGCGTGCGGCGCTCTGTCTTGATCCGGGAGGGCATGATTTTTTCGAACCACGACATGGGGGTGCCCCGCGGTCGCTATTGATGGGGCGGATGATAGCGGATTGCGGAGTCGGCGCTCGCTAACTGGGACCGGGGAGACCGCGAGGCTCACGATTGGGGCTTGCCGGTTCGTCCTCGGGGGGCGCCGGCAGCGCGAAAGCGGTCGGGTAGCGCACGCCCCAAAAGTACAATCCCTCCGCCGGCGCCGTCGCGGCGTTCTGCTTCCGATCACGACCCTCCAGAACCTCCCGAGCCCAGGCCGGCGGCGCGTCGCCCTTGCCGATGGCGATGAGGAGGCCCGCGATGTTGCGCATCATGTGGTGCAGGTAGGCGTTGGCGGTCGCCTCAATGACGATCCATTCCCCCTGACGCGCGACCGTGAGCTTTTCCATCCGGCGAATCGGTGACTTGGCCTGGCACTGCGAGGATCGGAACGCGCTGAAGTCGTGTGAGCCCACCAACGCGGTCGCGGCTTCTGCCATACGGTCGCTATCGAGCGGCCGGAAAATGAAGGCGGCGCGGTTCGCGGCAAAGGCGGAGCGTGTACTGCGGTTCAGGATCACGTAACGATACGTACGCGCCTCCGCCGAATAGCGCGCATGAAAATGCATCGGTACAGGTCGTACCCAGGTGATGCTGACATCGGGGGGCAGCTCGGAGTTGGCTCCCAGCAACCAGGCGCGCAGGCGACGATTCGAGTGAGTGTCGAAGTGAGCCACCTGCCAGCGTGCGTGCACACCGGCGTCGGTGCGCCCCGCACAGATCAGACCGACAGGCTCGGCGGCGACGCGACTGAAGGCCGCCTCGGCGATCTGCTGCACGCTGCGAGCGGATTGTTGAGTCTGCCAGCCCGCGTACGCCGTGCCGTCGTACTCCACGCCGACGGCGAGCCTCATCATGGTTGAGTCACCCACGGGCGCAAAGGAAGCGAGGCCCGCCAAGGGCACGAACCCCGCGTGAGCCGATTAAAGAATAGGTCAGCCGGGGAGCGATTCCATCAGGCGTTGCGCTTCCTGCTTCTGGGTCATGGAGCCCTCGTGCAGAACTTCCTCGAGGATGTTCTTCGCACCGTCCGGGTCACCCATGTCCATGTAGGCGCGCGCGAGATCGAGCTTCGTACCGACTTCGCTCATGGTCACCGGCTCGAGATCCGGCAGCGCGAGATCGTCCGAATTCAACTTCTGCGTGGCCGTGAAAGCCGCATCAGGCACAGTCTGTGTGCCCAGATCGAGATCCAGTCCCGAGCCGTTCGTAGCGTGCTCGCTGTGAGCGTCACCCAGGTCGTAATCAACATCGCGACCCGTCAGCGCCGACAGACGTGAGGTTACGTTGCCGTCCTGCTCCGCTTCTTCCCGGTTGCCTTCAGAAAGGGCCCCATCGAGCTCGTTCTCATCGAGCTGCCATGCGCCGGTGGTCAGCGAGGCATCTTCCGACACCGCGCGCCGCTGCGCTTCCTCCATGATCCGACGCGAGCGATCGTCCATACCCGCGACGAGGGTGGGAGCATCCGGAGAGGCACCCAGCCCGGGCTGGTCCATGGTGTCGAGGCCGGCGAGGTCCAGACCGAGGTCATCGATCGCCAGCTCCGCTGTCTGCTCGGCGGGCGGAGTTTGCTTCAGCGCCATCGCGACTTTCTGTCGGATGGTCGGATTGTCTTGCGAGCTGAGCGCGGGCTGCTCGACTGTCGGACCTTCTGTCTCGGAGCCGAACTCCGACATCAGGTCTTCGTCGGATTCACGCGGAATCCGCGCGGTCATCTGACGCGTCGTGCCCGTGGAGTTGGGGCTGCTCTGGAAGCCGCTATCGAGCGCGACGTTGCGGTCCGTCGACGTACCCGATTCATGAGTTCCCGTTTCGTCGCCCAGCGCCGAGCCAATATCGAGGTCAACATCGGTACCGTGCGCGCCCGGTACGGACTCACCGAGCAGATCGAAGTCGACGCGGCTCTGGCCTCCTTCGAGATCGAGGTCCACACCACCGGCGGTGGCGCCCGTCGTCCCACCACCCGCGAACAGCGCGTCGTCGGGGGCGAGCTGCTTGCCCATGATGACAATCTTTTCCCACTCGCCCGGCGCGGCTTCGGCGCGGGTCGCGGCCAACTCATGCGCGGCGTGCAGGAACTGCTCTTTGTTACCCCAGACGAAGAAGACTTCGAGGAGCTTCAGTTTCAGGTCGCGGCGGTTGGGCTCGCGGTTGATGGCGATGCGAATGAGGTCGGCGGCCTGATCGTACAGGCCGTAGGCCATGTGGAAATCGGCTTCGGCCAGCGGATCGCCCTGATCGAGATTGATCGCCGCTTCGCTGCTGATCGTCTCGTCGGAGGTGGAAACATGCCGGGCCGCCGAAGCGGCGGGCGCAGCGCCGCCAAAGCGAGGCCGCTGATGGGTACCTGACTCCTCGACGAGGAAAGCGCCCTCGGGGTCTTCGCCTCCGAGGGGCCGGATCGGAGCGGTGTCACCGGCCGCGAAACCGCGCTCGGCGGAGCTCGCTCCGGCCACGGCGAGACGGCTCAAGGAGTCATCGAATTCCGATTGCCGGCGCGAGCGCCAGCTCTTGAACCCGAAGTAGCCGGCGACGGCCACGACGATCAGAGCGAGCGCCCACCAGTAATCCATCAATGTGTCGACGAACGAGCCTCCCTGCTGCACTTCGACCGTCTTCGGCCGGTGCGTGGGCTTCGGAGTCTCGGCAGCGGGTGGCGGCGGAGGCGGCGTCGCCTCACTGGCCTGCGCGGCAGGCTCTTCGGCCGAGGGCGGAGGAGCGGCGGCCGGCGGCTCAGCCTGCGCAACCGGGGGCTGCTCGACTGGCGGCGGCGGCGCGGCCCGGGTTTGCGCAGGGGCCGGCGGCGGAGCTGGCGGTGCAGCAGCCGCACTCCTGGAGCTGGCGGCCGACTTGGCCTGCAGGTCGGCGAGCTCGGCGTTCTTGAGATCGAGTAGACGCTTGGATTCGCTGAGCTGGCCTTCGAGGTCGTGCACCCGACCCTTCAGCGCCTTCACTTCGGCGTTCGAAGCCGACGATCCGGTGGCGGGGCCGGCGGAATCGTCCGATGGGGTCACCAGGTGCAACTGACCGGACTGCTTGGCGGTAGGTGCGCCCTCGGGGGCAGTACCACGCCACGCGGCATACTGACGGCGGATCTCTGTGGCCGCCGCCGCGGGCGACACCGCAGCGACCTCGGAGCCTTCAGGCATCCGCAGCACAGCGCCAGAGCGCAGCACATTCATGTTCTGTTCGAAGGCACGCGGATTGGCCTGGTAAATGGCCAACATCCAACTGTGCGCCTCGGGCGAATTCTCACTCGAGCCGGCGGCGCCCGCTGCGATTGACGACAGCGTCTCGCCACGCTGCACGACGTGAGTGTTACCACCCGCGTCGGCCGCGGCAGGCGGCGGAACAATCGACTTGGCGGTCTTCGCACGACCCTTGTGACGCCCCGTGGAGGCAGCGGACGTTTCTGCGCCAGCGGAGGATTCAGAAGTCGATCCGGTGGCCGGGGAAGAAGCGAGATCCGCTCGAGGCGTCGGCGCGGACGCCGCGGGCGGAGCCGCATCGGCGCCGCGAGCGATCGCACCCTCACGCGTCCCGGCACCAGCCGAAGGCACCGCTACCGGCGTATTGCTCGCCGCGCTCTGCCCGGGTGTGAACACCGGCGGATCGAGCAGCATCGTGTATTCGCGAACCGAATGGCCACGGGCCCAGTTCACCTCGATAAGGAGAGTGATGAACGGCTCCGTTACCGGATCCGTGGACTTCAGCGTGATGACCGTACGGCCATCGCTCGAGCGCGTCGTCTTCACCTGCACGCTGCTCACGAATACAGGCCATTCGAGCCCGTAACGAGCGAACGTGTCGCGCGAAGCGATCTGCGCCTGAAGCGTTTGCAGCTCCTCAGGCGTGACGTCGAGCAGCTCGATCTGCGCATCGAGCGGTGCGTTAAGAGGGGACAGGAGACGGATGTCTCCAAAACCGAGGGCAAACGCTGCTGATGGCAACATCAGCAGCAATGCCACTGCCCGGCTTGAGCGTTTGGCGACCATTAAGACACCCCGGGAGGCATCAGTGGGTGAAATATCTTGTTAAAACAATTGGGTGGCCCGCAATTCGCGAGTCCACCGCAACTGGGGCGGCAATATAACTTAAATCGGCTGCTGCGCCAAAAGTTCGGCAATCTGGATGCTGTTCGTAGCAGCCCCTTTGCGCACATTGTCCGCGACAACCCATAAGTTAAGTCCCCTCTCCGTGGACGCATCTTGACGTATTCTGCCGACATAAACTGTGTCGCGGTTCGCTGCCTCGGTGGCGGCCGTTGGGTACCCCCCTGGGCGCCGCTCGTCCATAACCTCTACCCCTGGGGCCTTTTCAAGCAAAGCGCGAGCTTCCTCGGGTGTGATCTTCGTCCGGGTTTCTATGCTGACCACTTCCGAGTGCCCATAGAATACCGGCACCCTGACCGCGGTTACGTTGATGCGGATGGCGGGATCCTCGAGGATCTTGCGAGTCTCCCACACTACTTTCATCTCCTCCCGCGTGTAGCCGTTGTCCTCGAAACTGTCGATCTGCGGCACACAATTAAAGGCGATCTGCTTAGGTATCACGTACGCCTGGACAGGACCCTGGCCGCTCAGCAGAGTGATCGATTGTTGCGCCAGTTCCTCGACAGCCTCCCTGCCGGCTCCGGACACGGACTGGTATGTGGCAACGTTGATCCGCTCTATTCCCGCCGCGTCATGTATCGGCTTGAGCGCCACTACGAGCTGGATGGTGGAGCAATTCGGGTTGGCGATGATTCCACGGTTCTTGTAGTGGACGATGGCGTGCGGATTGACCTCGGGAACGATGAGGGGGACGTCATCGTAGTAGCGGAACTCCGAGGTGTTATCGATGACGATGCAGCCGGCCGCGGCGGCCTGTGGAGCGTACTCGCGGGACACCGCCGCCCCAGGAGAAAACAGGGCGATATCGACCTTGCTGAAGTCGAAGTGCGCGAGCTCGCGCACCGGCAGGTTGCTGCCCTTGTATTCGGCTCTCTTGCCGACCGAGCGGTTGCTCGCGAGCAGATGCAGCTCGGATACCGGAAAGTTACGTTCCTCGAGCACCTTGACCATGGTCTCACCGACGAGACCCGTGGCTCCGACGATGGCGACTCTGAAATCTTTGCTCTTGTTCATGGGCTGAAAGTCGCCTGCGGCGCTTCCAGCGAGCGCGCCTCGCAGTGCAGTTTGTGCCCGCGAGCAAAAGGCGCGGCTTTTGCTCGCGAACAGCGGGCCGGTTGGGGGCGAGAGAGTTTTTTCACGTTCCGCTCCCAGCACCTTGACGGGTGATATCGGGTGTTAGCGATTTGACGTCGGCGTTTTGAGCGCGCTGCCGCAGGTAGTGGTCCATGAGCACAATGGCCAGCATGGCCTCCGCGATGGGAGTTGCCCGCAGGCCAACGCAGGGGTCGTGACGCCCGGTGGTCACGACTTCGGTCGGATTGCCGGCCACGTCGATGGTGTTGCCCGGCACCTGGATGCTGGAAGTCGGCTTCAGCGCCATATGGGCCACAATATCCTGCCCCGATGAGATGCCGCCCAGCACGCCGCCGGCGTTGTTGCTCCTGAAGCCGGTCGGGGTGAGCTCGTCGCGATGCTGGCTGCCGAGCTGCTGGACCGAATGGCTGCCGGCGCCGATTTCAACGGCTTTCACCGCATTGATGCTCATCAGCGCGTGAGCGATGTCGGCATCCAGCCGATCGAACACCGGCTCGCCCAGTCCCGGCGGTACGCCAGTGGCGATGACGGTCACCCGCGCGCCGATGGAATCGCCGTCACTCCGCAACTTCCACAGCAGCGCCTCGAGCTCCGGAATGCGGGCCGGATCCGGGCAAAAGAACGGGTTCTGATAGGCGAACGCGGGATCCACCGCCTCGAGTGTCAGCGCGCCGATCTGGCTCAGGTAACCGAAGATGCGGACGTTCAGCCGATTGCTGAGATACTTTCTTGCAATCGCGCCGGCCGCAACTCGCATCACGGTCTCGCGTGCCGAGGATCGACCACCGCCGCGGTAATCGCGGGTGCCATACTTCTGCTGATAGGTGTAATCGGCGTGCCCGGGCCGAAAACGGTCCTTGATCTTCTCGTAGTCGCGTGAGCGCGCGTCAGTATTCTCGATGAGAATACCGATCGGTGTTCCGGTCGTGTGCCCCTCGAAGACACCCGACAGAATGCGCACCTCATCACCCTCGCGGCGCTGGCTCACGAAGTGCGAGGTGCCGGTGCGACGACGATCGATGTCGGGCTGCAGGTCGGCCTCGCTGAGAGGCAGCCCTGGAGGACAGCCGTCGACGATGCAGCCCAACGCCGGCCCGTGGCTCTCGCCGAACGTCGTCACCGTGAACAGTTTGCCGATGGTGTTGCCAGACATATCTATGCGCTGCGCGCAACTGCCCTGCGGGTCGCAAGCGACCCGCGAAATTTAGCGGCGCTTCGCGCCGATTCAGAAAGCCTGTTATCTCCATGCGCTGCGCGCAACTGTCCTGCGGGTCGCAAGCGACCCGCGAGATTTAGCGGCGCTTCGCGCCGATCCAGAAAGTCTGTTCATATCTTTCGCAATTGCTCAGCGGTCAGCAGGAAAACACCGCCACCGCCGCGTTCAAAGTCGAGCCACATGAAAGGGAGCTGGCGGAATGCCCGTCGCACCGCCGTCTCGGTGTTTCCCACCTCGACGACCAGCAGTCCTCGCGGCCGCAGATGCCGGCCTGCTTCCTGCAAAATGACCCGTACGGAGTCCAGGCCCGCGCGACCCGCCGCGAGCGCGATCCGCGGCTCGTGACGATACTCGGCCGGCAGACTCTTCAGCTCGCGATCCCCCACGTACGGCGGGTTCGTAACAATAATATCGTAGCTTTCATCACCCAGTGCGCTGAAGTGGTCCGACTTCAGCAACCGCAGGCGCCGGCCCAGCCGGTGACGACGTCCGTTGATGCGAGCGACCTCGAGGGCCGCGTCCGATATGTCGACGGCGTCTACGCGAGCGCGGGGAAAAGCCTTTGCGCAAGCAATAGCGATGCATCCGGAGCCCGTACCGATGTCGAGCACGCGTTTCACTCGACCTGGATCGATCCAGGGAGCGAAGCGCCGCTCGATGAGCTCAGCGATGGGCGAACGTGGGATGAGCACGCGCGGATCCACCTTGAATGCGAGTCCGGCGAACCAGGTTTCGCCGGTAAGGTAGACGGCAGGCACCCTTTCTTCGATACGCCGCGCGATGAGATCGCGCACGCGCCGCTGGGCATCCGTCCCGACGCGTTTGGCATAGACCGATGCACCCGCGTCATGCGAAAGCCCCAGGGCATGGAACACGAGCGCCGCTGATTCGTCGAAGGCGTTATCGGTCCCATGACCGAAGAAGACCTCTGCGCGACGCAACCGGCGCGCGCCACGCTCGATGAGTGTACGGACTGAAACGGGTTGCGAGCGTCGTATGGCGCTGCCGGCCCTGTGGAATAATTCGCTCATGACGACTCGACGTACCTGGTGGATCCTCGGCGTGGCTGCCCTCTGCGCCGCGCTTGCAGGCTTTTGGCTAGCCCGCGAACTTGACAGCTCAGGCCCCGAGCTGGCAAGCGGCACCTGGCTGCCGCGGCCCAAGCCGATTGCCGACTTTCATCTGATCGACAACCTCGGCAAGCCGTTCTCATTGCGCGATCTGCAGGGCAAGCCGACCCTGGTGTTCTTCGGCTTCACACGCTGCCCGGATGTGTGCCCGACGACGCTGCTGAAGCTGGCGCAGGCGAAGAAGACCGCCGCGATTTCAGGTCTGCGCGTAGTGTTCGTCACTGTCGACCCCGCGCGCGACACACCTCCCGCCGTCGGGCTCTATGTGCACGCCTTCGACCCCGACTTCATCGGCCTCACCGGCGACGAAAAATCCATCAACCGGATGGCGGCGGATTTTGGTGTCGCCGTCAGCAAGGTCGATCTGCCGGGCGGCGACTATACGATGGATCACTCGGCGGTCGTGTTCTTGCTCAACAACCGGGGCCAGGTCGCCGGGATATTCACGCCTCCTTTCGACATTCCCCGGCTCGCGGCGGATTTAGATCGTGCAGCCCCCTACCTACCCAAGTCCTGAGGCGCGTGACATGAGTCTCCCGCCTGTGCCGTCGCTGCGCGACCGGCTGTTCGTGGCAATGCAGCACGCACTGCCGCAACACTTTCTGTCACGCATCGTGCTGCGCGTGACACGCGTTCGCCTGTGGCCGGTGAAGAATCTGCTGATCCGGAGCTTCCTGCGCGGCTTCAAGGTCAACATGAGTGAGGCCGCGCAGCCGAACCCACTGCAGTATCCGAGCTTCAATGCGTTTTTTACCCGGGCACTGCGGCACGGCGCGCGAGCGACTGACATCGACCCCGGCGCGCTCGTGTCTCCCGTGGATGGCACCGTCAGCCAAATCGGCCGGCTCAACGGCTCGAAACTGCTGCAGGCGAAGGGACACGACTACACGCTCGAAGCGCTTCTCGACGGAGCACCGGAGTGGGCGCAACGCTTTACGGGCGGAGCGTTTGCGACGCTCTACCTGGCACCCTACAACTATCACCGCATCCACATGCCGATCGCCGGCACGCTGCGCGCGGCGTGGTTCGTTCCGGGCAAGCTCTTCAGCGTCAATGCCGTAACGGCTGCGGCGGTGCCAGGCTTGTTCGCGAAGAACGAGCGGGTAGTCTGCGTATTCGAGGACGGCCCACGTGCCTTTGCCATGGTGCTCGTCGGCGCGCTGTTCGTAGGCAGCATCGCTACGGTCTGGCACGGGGACGTCGCACCGCACAACCCACACCAGCGAGTTGACTTACCGCTCGACACGGGCCGCTCGCCCCTCAAACTCAGCAAGGGCGCGGAGATGGGACGATTCAACATGGGCTCGACGGTCATCCTGTTGACGCCCCCAGACCTGCTGAACTGGCTGCCGAAGTTTGCGACGGGTAGCCGCGTCGAGGTCGGACAGATGTTGGCGAGACTGCAGTGAGCGGCCGGAAGCACTCCGACGCGAGCGCCTCCAAGAACTCGAGTGCTGCGGCAATACCGTGGCGCCCGACCGCCACCCGCGCGATGCTCGAGCAACGCGCCATCCTCCTGGCACGGGCGCGGGGGTTTTTTGCCGACGGCGGGGTGCTGGAGGTGGATACCCCTATCGTGGTGAATGCGCCCGTTTCAGACGTGAACATTCATTCCGCGTTGGTGGACCTGGGGGCGCCATTGACTGGCACCGCGCAACGGGTACCCGGCGGTTCGGCGGAGGCGAGGCGTCCATTCTTCCTCCACACCTCTCCCGAGTACGCGATGAAGCGCCTCCTCGCCGCCGGCAGCGGTGATATCTACCAGATCTGTCACGTCGTGCGCGGCTTCGAGCGCGGCCGGTTTCATAATGCCGAATTCACACTCGTGGAGTGGTATCGCCTCGGCTTCACTCTCGACGACCTCATGAGCGAAGTCGACGCGTTGGTGCGAGCGTTACTCGGGCCGGTCGCCAGTGGCCACGCGAGTGAGCGCATCACTTACCGCGAGGCGTTCCTTCGGGAGTTGCAACTGGATCCGTTCACGGCAAGTCTGGCTGAGTTGAGGGAGGCGGCGAAGAAGTCAGGATTCGCGGAGGCCGCAACACCGTCGGGTTCCGCGACCCACCCTCACCGCGACGAGTTGCTCGACTTCCTCATGGGCGCCGTCGTCGGACCGCGTCTTGGCGCCAACGCCCTGACGTTCGTACACGGTTACCCCGCGACCCAGGCCGCCCTGGCGCGCCTGGATCCTCAAGACCCGCGAGCCGCCCTGCGTTTCGAGCTCTATTGCGAGGGTGTCGAGTTGGCCAATGGGTTCCACGAGCTGGCTTCTGCCACCGAACAACGTGCCCGCTTCGACCACGACCTCGCCGAACGCCGCCGCACGGGACTGCCTGCATTTCCCCCGGACGAATTCCTGCTCGCCGCCCTGGAAGCGGGTTTGCCCGAATGCTCCGGTGTCGCACTGGGGTTCGATCGCACCCTGATGCTGGCCAGCGGCGCGAAAACCATTGACGAGGTTCTGCCCTTTCCGACCGAGCGGGCCTGAGACTCAGCGCCCTTCGGCCTTGAGCACCACCTGCTCCGGCTCGTTGACAAAATATCCCTGGATGTACTGAACACCCACCTGCCACAACACCGCCATGGTGTTGGCATCCTCGACGCGTTCCCCGATGGTCTGGATGAGCCTCTTGGTAGCCCCATCCACCAACATCCGTACGCGCTGCTGCAACTTCGGGTCGCCGGTCAGCCCCTGCACCAAGGCTCCGTCGATCTTCACGAAGTCCAACGGCACGGAGTCGAGCAATCCCTGGCTGTCCCGCCCCGACCCGAAGCCGTCCAGGGCAAACCTGAAACCTTTCTGCCGCAGGGCCCCGGCAAGCGCCTTGACCTGCGTGATATAGCTGGCAGCCACTTCTTCCGTCACCTGGAAGCACAGCCGCTGTGGCTCGGCCCGGCTGGAGCGGACGTGATTCTCGAGCCAGTCGAGAAACGATCCGTCTTTCGCGGTGTCCTTCGACAACCGCACGAATAAACATCCCGGCCGGCGTTGCGCGGCAAATGACAGCGATGCTCCCACGACCCATCGATCGATGTTCTTCAACAGATCGTTACGCTCGGCGGCCGCCATGAATTCCGCCGGCAATACCTCTTTACCCTGCGTGTCGACCATGCGCACGAGGACGTCGAACATCACGGGATCGTCGCCCTGCAGGCTGGCGACCGGCTGTTGCACGAGCCGGAA
>DATMQL010000051.1:0-15954 GCA_035566815.1 Steroidobacteraceae bacterium
GGTGATGGAAAAGGTCAGTGCGGCGAGCAGCGTTGCCGCGGCAAGAGACAAAGTACGCATTGGTCGGCGCCCCTTTTTGATTGGTGCGCGACTCTAGCAGGGCGGCCCTGACGTCTTCTATCAATGCGGTGAAGCGAGACCTCGACGCGGTCAGCAGGGACGAAGGCCGCCCCCGGGGTCTTCCACGCGGCGGTCTACGTGTCTGCCGCTGTCGAGGTTTCTTCGCCGTGCAGCTCGCGTTCCCAGGTTTCGCCAACGAGATCGTGCCCGAAGCTGCGGTGCGGCTCCCGCGCGGTCTTCACGAAGCCCGCCTCGGTGTAGAGGTGACGCGCCGCTGTCAGAGTCTCCTGGGTCCAAAGAACGATTTTCCGGTAGCCGGCCACGCGCGCGAATTGCACACACTCGGCTACCAGCTTCCGACCAACTCCCAGGCCGCGCGCGTCGGGATCCACCAACAGCAGCCGGAGTTTCGCGGTCGTTGCATCCTTGGCTACCAGGAAAATACATCCAACCCGACGTCCGTCGTGCTCGGCGATCCAGCAACGCTCGCGAGTGACATCGAGCTTGCGTACGAATTCGGCAGTGATCTCGGCGACCAACGCCTCGAACTCTTCGGTCCAGCCGTACTCCTGGTGATAGATCTCGCCGTGCCGCTGCACGACCCAGCCCATGTCGCCGGGGCGGTGGCCGCGCAGGACGAGTTGCTGTGCGAGGGTGCCGTTTGCAGGGAGACGTTTACCGCCCGCACGCGCACTGCCCTCATTCAGCGCGTTCTGGATCGTATCCATCGCCTCCAGCAAGACGCTGCGCCGCTCCTCATCCAACGCGGTGAGCATGCCGCGCACCTGCTCCTGCGAGCGCTTCTCGAGGGGCGCGAACACGCGCATTCCGGCCGGCGTCATACGCAGATGCTGCCGGCGTCCGTCCTCGGGTGCCGGCGTACGAACCAACAGCTCTTTGGTCTCGAAGCCTTTCAGCATCCGGCTCAGGTAGCCGCGATCCAGGTCGAGCTCCTCAGCCAACTCGCCCGCCGTGACACCACTGCGATGCGCGATCTCGTACATCACGCGCACCTGGGTCAGGGAGTAAGGACTGTCGAGCAGCTCTTCCGACAGCACGCCGATGCGGCGGGTGTAATCCCGATTGAAGGCCCGGACCCGGGCGATCTGGGTGGCGGAAACAGTGCCCATGGAAGGCAGTTTCCACAATATAGTTGCCTCAGTCAACTATATTCATGCGACGACTGAGGCGGCGGACCGGTCAGTCGGGGCCACTCACGATCCGGCGGCAACGCGGCGCAGTGTCTGCTCGCCTACGGCGGCGTGGCGTGGGTCGTCCTCGAGACCCGCATCGAGGAGCGTCACCCCGAAGCCGATCGCCCAGCCCTTCGCCCGCATGTAGGTGTTATGCGAGACGGTGCCGTAGGCGCTGAAGGCCAGCCGGCGCGCCTGCGGATCTTCAAACAACATCCAGATGGCCGCGAGGTCGGTAGCACGGTCGCCGGTAGCGATGTCGCCCCAGTCGATGATTCCACTGAACAGCCCGTCTTCGACGAGAACGTTACGCGGATGCAGATCCCCATGTATCCAGGTCGGCGTGACGTCGACAGCCGCCGACAGCGCGGCCCGCCACATGCGCCACATTACGGGGGTTATCAGCTGCGTTCGGGTTTCGAGCCGGCGCATGCGCTCTTCGACCTGGGGCGCCCGTTTCTGCAGGGGCACGCCGCGGACCGGATTCGTTGGCGCCTGGGCAGGCGCCGGAGTGTGCAAAGCCTTGAGAAAGGCCCCCAGCCGCGGAGCCTCGGCGGCGAGCGGCGGACCCAGATCCGCGGGCCCTCCCGCTAGCCACGGGACGATGCTCCACCTCCACGGGTAACCGCATCCGGGCACTCCGGTCCACAGCGGTACGGGAATATGGAGCGGCAGTTTCTCCGCGAGACCCGGTAGCCACGTCTGCTCATGCACGACCAGGGCGGCAGCGGCCTCACGTCGCGGGAAACGCAGGCAAAAGGCATCCCCCAGCCGCACCATGACATTGTCCCAGCCGGCTTCGACCGGCACGCAGGGCAAGTGAGCCAGGTTGGGGTGCTGCTCCCGGAGAAGCGCCTGAATCAGCGCCGCATCGACCTCGACTTCCGCCGCCGGCGTTCCGGCCATGAGCCCGCACCCTCCCCAGACCGAGCGCCGATGGCCCGACCAGGGACGTCCAGGGCGCTCACCGACGCGATTCGAATGCCATCCGCAGTCCCAAGCCCGAGCACCGTCCCCATCAGCCACCTCTGGACGACCATCCAGGAGGGCCGTGAGCCGAGGAAGGCGGCAATGGTGCCGGCGGCCGTCGCGATCAGGGCGTTGAGACTTAGACTGATTATGATCTGGAGGCTGCCGAGAACGAGTGACTGGGTCAACACATTGCCACGTACGGGATCGATGAATTGCGGCAAAAGTGAGAGATAGAGCATGGCCGCCTTGGGGTTCAGCAGATTCGTGACAAAACCCATGGCGAACAGCCTGCGGTTACTGTCCACAGGGAGGTCGCGCACCTGGAAGGGTGAGCGGCCGCCGGGCTTCAGCGCCTGCCACGCAAGGTACAGAAGATAGGCCGCGCCCGCCAGCCGCAGCCCGTCGTAGGCGAGTGGAACCGCGAACAACAGGGCCGTTATGCCACAGGCCGCGGCCAGCATGTACACCAGGAAACCCAGGCCCACGCCGCCCAGCGAGACCAACCCGGCGCGGCGGCCCTGGCAGATCGAGCGCGACACGAGATACATCATGTTGGGCCCCGGCGTGAGCACCAGGCCGAGGCAGAGCAACGCGAACGCGAACAAAGTTGATGTAGCAGGCAAGACTCACTCCCTCAGCATCCAAACACCGTGCGGTCCCCGGGCACGGTACCCCATCGGAGGGACGTACTTGCAGATACGCGTGTTATGCCCGTTTCCGCACTGTACTGGTGCATGACCGGCACGCGCTCCAGGCAACACATGCATGTTGACTCGCAGGTGCCTTGGTGCGCCAGCGCGCGCCATACACAGCAAATGCGAAAGCGTCCCATCCGCAGGCGAAACCTGAATCATCGCTGCATCAGTGCCTGCATTCCCAGCGGATGCACGGCCCTCCGCACCCACACCGATTCACGCATGCGTCAATCGTGCCAACAGTCATATGACGCCGAAATGCTCACCGGGCACTCACGGCGTGCGGCGCACCGTGATTGCGCGGGTGGCCGCACCCGCTGAGAAAACGAAGCAATAGTTTCACTGGAGGTCATCATGGACGCCGTCCTCGACGTCGTTTGGGATTTCATCATCCATCACCGGCTGCTCGTGGCAGCCGCGATCGCCATCGTTCTCGTACTCTGCTACCGCTGGATTCTCTGGCTGTTCGGAGTAGTGATCGTGCCGGACAACAGCATCGGCGTCGTCATAAAGAAGTTCGCCCTCTTCGGCGCGCACCGTCGGCTCCCTGACGGACGAATCATCGCCTTGCACGGTGAGGCCGGCTATCAGGCGGATACCCTGCCGCCGGGGCTCCATGTCGGGCTCTGGCCGTGGCAGTACACGGTGGATCGTGTTGAATTCTTCACCGTGCCGCCGGGAAAGGTGGGCTGTGTCGAGGCTTGCGACGGCCAGCCGCTGCCGGGTGGACGCATCATCGCGCGCCAGGTGGATTGTGACGCCTTCCAGGATGCGCGCGCCTTCCTTGAAAATAACGGGCAGCGTGGGCCGCAGATGCAACTCATTCCGCCCGGCACCTACCGGGTCAATCCGCTCCTGTTCTCGGTGACGATCACGGAGGCCGTGATCATTCCGCCGGGAAAAATCGGTGTCGTGGAGGCTCGCGACGGCAAGCCCCTGCCCGCCGGGCGCATCATCGCGCGGCATGTCGAATGCGATTCCTTCCAGAATCCGCATGCCTTCATGTCGGGCGGCGGCGAGCGAGGCCCGCAGATGGCGATCATTGCCCCGGGCACCTATCGCATCAACCCGTTGCTGTTCTCCGTGCAGTTGACCGACGTGGTCGATATCTCGGAAAACAAGGTAGGTATCGTCACGACACGGGAAGGCGCCGCCCTGGCGACGGGCGAGATCGCGGGACCGGTGGTGGCAGGTCACAACATGTTCCAGAACCCGCAGTCCTTCATCGACCAACACGGCAGCAAAGGACTGCAGGAGCAGGCGCTGCTGGCCGGCCGCTACTTCATCAACCCTCGCTTCGCGACGGTTGAGCTCGTCAACATGACCGAGGTGCCGATCGCACACGTTGGCGTCGTCGTCGCCTTCGTTGGCAAGGAGGGTCGGGACGTGACCGGCGAGCAGTTCCGGCACGGCAATCTCGTGAGCAAAGGAGAGAAAGGTGTGTGGGTCGAGCCGTTGGATCCAGGTAAGTATCCCATCAACCCCTATACCCATAAGGTCATCAACGTGCCGACAGCGAACGTCGTGCTGAACTGGGCGACGGGCAAGACGGAGGCTCACAAGCTGGACGCGAACCTGTCCACCATCTCGGTGCGCTCAGCCGACGGCTTCAAATTCAACCTGGATGTCTCGCAGATCATTCACATCCCTCGCAACGATGCTCCGAAGGTCATCGCACGCTTCGGTGACATGTCGGCGCTGGTAACGCAGGTGCTGGAGCCCACTATCGGCAACTACTTCCGTAATGCCGCCCAGGGCTCCGACATCATCGACTTCCTGAAACATCGGTCGACGCGTCAGGAAGAGGCGCGGGCGGCGATCGCCGTGGCTCTACGCGAATACAACGTGGGCGCGGTGGATACCCTCATCGGTGACATCGTGCCGCCGGATCAGCTCATGAAGACTCTGACCGACCGGAAGATCGCCGAGCAGGAGCGGGTAACGTACGAGACGCAACGCCAGGCGCAGGAGGTGAAGCAACAGCTCGAGCAGGCGACCGCGCTCGCGGCGACGCAGGCGAAAGTCGTAGATGCCGAACGGCAGGTGGCGATCGCGGAATTCAACGCGCGTGCCAGCGTGAAGTCTGCGGAGGGACAGTCGCAGGCGAAGAAAATCAACGCCGATGCGGATGCAACGGTGCTCCGCACCGTGGGCGATGCTGAAGCCGCGAAGACCCAGGCCGTCGGCGGCGCCGAGGCCGAAGTCATCAAGCTGAAGATCGCTTCGATGGAGTCCGGCAACTACGCCTTGGTACAGGTGGCCCAGGCACTCGCCAATGCTGGAGTGAAGCTCGTTCCGGACATCGTGGCGGGCGGGGGTTCGCTCGGAGGCGGTACGTTGGTAGACGTTCTACTGGCCAGTGTCATACGCGACCGCAATGGAGTGAATGGAGGCGCACCGCCGGCCAAAACGCTCGAACCGGTTAGCTGATCTCTTCGGGAAAGTCCGGGCGCAAGGACGCGCCCGAGGGGGGACCGGCCACCGCCTGACAATCGCGTGGACTGCGCCCGGGAAGGGGCGTTGCAATCTGTGCCAGAATCCTGCGGAAGATTCGGGCCGGATTGTAACCAAGTAAAACATTCTTATGACACGCTCACTGTTCTCGCTTTTCTGCAGCGGTTTGCTCGCGTTACTGCTTTCAACGACCCTCGCGGCGTCAGAGGCTCCACCGGCAGGCGAAGCCAGCCAAGACGCGGGCTCGGTGGTCGCGGCTACTCCCTCGTCGGAGCCGACCGCGGCTATTGCCCATGACGCGGAAAGCGCGGTCGTGAAGGTTTTCTCGACCATCCGGCATCCGGACCTCTCGAAGCCGTGGACCAAACAGTCGTCCCAGGAAGCCACGGGCTCCGGTGTGGTCATCGAAGGGCACCGGATTCTGACGAATGCCCACGTGGTGAGCTACGCCAGCCAGGTGCAGGTGCAGGGAAACCAGGCGGGTGACAAGGTCTTCGCCACCGTCGTGGCGATCGCGCCGGGCATCGATCTCGCCGTTCTGAAAGTGGACGACAAATCCTTCTTCGATTCCCGGCCGCCCCTGCCGCGCGCAAGCGTGCTGCCGCAGATCAAGGACCCGGTGCTGGCCTATGGCTTTCCAACTGGCGGAACGTCACTGTCCATCACCAAGGGCATCGTCTCGCGCATCGAGTTCGTGCCCTACAACTTCCCGGTGTCGGGCCTGCGGATCCAGATCGATGCCGCCATCAACCCGGGCAACAGCGGCGGCCCGGCGGTCGCCGGCGACAAGATGATCGGCCTCGCCTTCAGTACTCTCAACAACGCACAGAACATCGGCTACATCATTCCCAACGAGGAGATCGAGCTGTTCCTCAAGGATGTCGCTGACGGCCATTATGACGGCAAACCGGCGATCTACGACGAGTTGCAGACTCTGGAGAACCCGGCCCTGCGTGCGTACCTGAAAGCCGAGCCTTCAGTGCAGGGCATGGTCGTTCATCGTCCCTTTGGCACCACGGCGGCCTATCCATTGAAGGAGTGGGACGTCATCACCCGGATTGCTGACACGCCCATCGACGACGAGGGCATGATCAAGATGGGTAACAATCTGCGCGTTGATTTCCGCTATCTCATTCAGAACGTCACGGTGAACGGCAAGGTGCCGCTGACCGTGGTGCGTGCCGGAAAGCCGCTGCAGATCCAGGTGCCCGCGCCGCCAACACGGCCGATGATGGTTCCCAGTCTGAACGGCGAATATCCGCCCTACTTCATCTATGGGCCGGTGGTGTTCAGCAAGGCGACCTTGCAATTCACCCAGTCGACCGGCGCCCGCGGCGGATTCGCGAGCGTGCTGGGTTTCGTTCACAGTCCGCTCGTGACCCGCATCGGCGACCCGCCGGACGCCGACCGCGAGGAGCTGGTCGTCGTGTCCTCGCCTCTTTTCCCGCACAAGCTCTCGAAGGGATACTCCAACCCGTCAGGATGTGTGGTCGCCGCTGTGAACGGCACCAAGATCCACAGCCTCGCCCACCTCGTTGCCGTCTTGCGCGACTTGAAGGACGATTTCGTGACATTCGAGTTCGATGGCGAAGCGGGTGAAGGCATCGTCTTCCCCCGCGCCGAAGCCGTCGCCGCCACAGAAGACATCCTCAACGACAACGACGTCCGCGCCCAGGGCTCCCCGGACATGTTGAAAGTCTGGCAAGAGGCGGGCGCACGGAGGCGATAGAACCCTCTGCGGTGACCCCCGCCTTCGCAGAGCTGCCTTTCAAATAACGCTGACGCTTCGCGCAGCACGCACAAGGCGTGCGCGCCCACAAAAAAACGGGCTGGTGAAGCTCTCGCCTCACCAGCCCGTCGCTACTTACGCAGCGCTGTAGCCGCTATTAGCTAGCCGCGCTCTCCGACTCTTCTCCGACGCTCGAATCCTCGGAGTCGGGCAACCCGCCTCCGACGTCCATGAAGCTCCGGCGCTCGACCCCTTCGGTCTTGCGACGGCGCGAGGCATGGGCCGCGAAGCCCGTGCCCGCCGGGATGAGCCGGCCGACGATGACGTTCTCCTTCAAGCCGCGCAGATCGTCCTTCAGACCACGTACCGCGGCTTCCGTGAGCACGCGGGTCGTCTCCTGGAACGACGCTGCGGAGATGAACGATTCCGTCGCCAGCGACGCCTTGGTGATACCGAGCAGGACAGGCTGCAATGTCGCCGGTCCCTTGCCCGCTTTCTCCGCGGCATCGTTGATCGCCAACGCGCGCGCACGGTCGAGCTGCTCGCCACGGAGGAGAGTGGTCTCGCCCGTCGCCTGCACCTCGGTCTTACGCAGCATCTGACGGATGATCACCTCGATGTGCTTGTCGTTGATCTTCACGCCCTGCAGACGGTAGACGTCCTGGATCTCGCGCACGAGGTAGTTCGCCAGCGCCGCCACACCCTGCAATCGCAGAATGTCATGCGGGTTCGGCTCGCCGTCCGCAATAACCTCACCGCGCTCGACGGTTTCACCCTCGAACACGTTGAGCTGGCGCCACTTCGGAATCAGCTCCTCGTACTTGTCACTGTCATCGCCAGTGATGATCAGACGCCGCTTGCCCTTCGTCTCCTTACCGAAGCTCACCGTACCGGACTTCTCCGCGAGAATCGCGGGGTCCTTCGGCTTACGAGCTTCGAACAGGTCGGCAACGCGGGGCAGACCGCCGGTGATGTCACGAGTCTTCGAAGACTCCTGCGGGATGCGCGCGATAACGTCGCCAACCGACACTTTCGCACCGTCCTCGAGGCTCACCAACGCGCCGGAAGGCAGCGTGTACACGGCCGGAATCTCGGTGTTGGCGAAGGTCACTTCTTTACCCTTCGCGTTCACGAGTTTCATGGTCGCGCGCACGTCCTTACCACCGCGCTGTTTCGTATCGAGCACCACGGTGCTCGACAGACCCGTCACCTCGTCAACCTGTGACGTCACCGTCATGCCGTCGACGAAGTCCTGGAACTTCAAGAAGCCCGCCACTTCGGTCACGACCGGGTGGGTATGCGGATCCCAAGTCGCACAGACCTGGCCCGCCGCCACCATGTCACCTTCTTTCACGTTGATCATGGCGCCGTACGGGATCTTGTAGCGCTCGCGCTCACGGCCGAAATCATCGACCACGCCGATTTCGCCCGAGCGGGACACCGCCACCAGGTGCCCCTTCTCATGCTGCACCGTCTTGATGTGGTGGAAGCGGATGAGACCCTTGTTTCGGACCTCAACGCTGCTTGCCGCCGCCGCTCGAGACGCCGCGCCACCGATGTGGAACGTACGCATCGTGAGCTGCGTTCCAGGCTCACCGATCGACTGCGCCGCGATAACACCAACCGCCTCACCGATGCTGATCGGACGGCCGCGGGCAAGATCGCGCCCGTAGCAGGACGAGCAGACGCCATAGCGTGTCTGACAGCTGATCGGCGAACGCACCATCATCTGGTCCACGCCATCGATTTCGAGCTGGCGCACCATCTTCTCATCGAGCAACGTGCCCTTGGAGATCAACACTTCTTCGGTGCCTGGCTTCAAAATGTCTTCCGCGATAACGCGGCCGAGCACTCGCTCGCCGAGCTGCTCCACGACGTCACCACCCTCGACGAGCGGAGCCATGGACAAGCCGCGGGACGTACCGCAATCGATCTCGGTGACGACCAGATCCTGCGCCACGTCGACGAGGCGACGGGTCAGGTAACCCGAGTTCGCCGTCTTCAACGCGGTGTCGGCCAGACCCTTACGAGCGCCGTGCGTCGAGATGAAGTACTGCAGAACGTTCAGACCTTCACGGAAGTTCGCCGTGATCGGGGTCTCGATGATCGAGCCGTCAGGCTTGGCCATCAGGCCGCGCATACCGGCGAGCTGTCGGATCTGCGCAGCTGAACCGCGCGCACCGGAGTCAGCCATCATGAAGATCGAGTTGAACGACTTCTGCTTCTGCTTCGCGCCCTTGGAGTCGGTCGCCTCTTCCGAGCCGAGCTTCTCCATCATGACCTTCGCGACCTGGTCGTTAGCACGTGACCAGATATCGACGACCTTGTTGTAGCGCTCGCCGTTGGTGACGAGACCGGACGAGTACTGGTCCTGGATCTCCTTCACTTCGGTGTCGGCAGCCGCGACGATCCGCGTCTTCTGCTCCGGAATGACGATGTCGTCGATACCGAAGGAGATGCCCGACCGGGTGGCGTACTGGAAGCCCGTGTACATGAGCTGGTCGGCGAACACCACCGTCTCTTTCAGACCCAGCGCGCGGTAACACGCGTTGATGGTCGCGGAGATGTTCTTCTTCGTCATGTCCTGGTTGATGATGTCGAAGGGCAAGCCGTGAGGCAGGATCTCCGACAACAACGCGCGGCCGACGGTCGTCTGCACGAGACGCCGACGCTCCTGGATCACTCCGCCTTCGCCACGCACGGCGTCACGCAGACGCACCTTCACCTTCGCCTGCAGAGATACCGTACGGCTCTCATAGGCGCGATGGGCTTCCGACACGTCGGCGAAGAACATACCTTCACCCACGGCGCCAACACGCTCGCGAGTCATGTAGTAGAGGCCGAGAACGACGTCCTGAGACGGGACGATGATCGGATCACCGTTCGCCGGCGAGAGGATGTTGTTCGACGACATCATCAGGGCGCGGGCTTCGAGCTGTGACTCCAGCGACAGAGGCACGTGCACGGCCATCTGGTCACCGTCGAAGTCGGCGTTGAACGCCGTACAGACCAACGGATGCAGTTGGATCGCCTTACCCTCGACGAGCAGCGGCTCGAACGCCTGGATGCCCAGGCGGTGCAGAGTCGGTGCGCGGTTCAGGAGCACGGGATGCTCGCGGATCACCTCTTCGAGGATGTCCCACACCTCAGGTCCTTCACGCTCGACGAGACGCTTCGCCGCCTTGATGGTCGACGCTTCGCCACGCAGCTGCAGTTTCTGGAAGATGAAGGGCTTGAAGAGCTCGAGCGCCATCTTCTTCGGCAGACCGCACTGGTGCAGACGGAGCTGCGGACCCACCACGATGACCGAGCGGCCAGAGTAGTCGACGCGCTTGCCGAGCAGGTTCTGGCGGAACCGGCCCTGCTTGCCCTTGATCATGTCCGCGAGGGACTTCAGGGGGCGCTTGTTGGTACCCGTGATGGCGCGGCCGCGGCGGCCGTTGTCCAACAGGGCGTCCACCGCCTCCTGCAACATGCGCTTTTCGTTGCGCACGATGATGTCAGGCGCGTTCAGCTCGAGGAGCCGGCGCAGACGGTTGTTACGGTTGATGACGCGGCGATACAGATCGTTCAGGTCTGACGTCGCGAAGCGACCACCGTCCAAGGGGACGAGCGGACGCAGATCGGGCGGCAGCACCGGCAGGACGGTCATGACCATCCATTCCGGCTTGTTGCCCGACTCGATGAACGACTCGATGAGCTTTAGACGCTTCGACAGACGCTTCAACTTCGTCTCGGACGAAGTCGCCGCCATCTCCTCGCGCACCTTCGTCATTTCGGAGGCGAGATCGATCGTCTTCAGCAACTCGAATACAGCCTCGGCGCCCATGCGAGCGTCGAACTCATCGCCGTGCTCCTCGATGGACTCGAGGTACATCTCGTCCGTGAGCAACTGCCCACGCTGCATCGGGGTCATGCCTGGGTCGATGACCACGAAGGCCTCGAAGTACAGCACGCGCTCGATCTCACGCAGCGTCATGTCGAGCATGAGGCCGATACGTGACGGCAGCGACTTCAGGAACCAGATGTGCGCGGTCGGGCTGGCGAGCTCGATGTGTCCCATGCGCTCGCGGCGCACTTTCGACTGCGTGACTTCGACGCCGCACTTCTCGCAGACGACGCCGCGGTGCTTGAGCCGCTTGTACTTACCGCACAGGCACTCGTAGTCCTTCACCGGCCCGAAGATCTTCGCGCAGAAGAGTCCGTCGCGTTCGGGCTTGAACGTACGATAGTTGATGGTCTCCGGCTTCTTCACTTCGCCGTAGGACCACGCACGGATCATCTCCGGCGAGGCGAGACCGATCTTGATCGAGTCAAAATGCTCGACCGGAGCATGCTGTTTGAAGAGCTTGAGAAGGTCTTTCATAGATTAATCCTGCTCCAGTTCCATGTTGATGCCGAGCGACCTGATTTCCTTCACGAGTACGTTGAAGGATTCAGGCATACCGGCATCCATCTGGTGATTGCCGTCGACGATGTTCTTGTACATCTTCGTACGGCCGTTCACGTCGTCGGACTTGACGGTCAACATCTCCTGCAAGGTGTAGGCGGCGCCGTAGGCCTCGAGCGCCCAGACCTCCATCTCACCGAAGCGCTGGCCACCGAACTGCGCCTTGCCGCCCAGCGGCTGCTGGGTCACGAGGCTGTACGGTCCGGTCGAGCGGGCGTGCATCTTGTCGTCGACGAGGTGGTTGAGCTTCAACATGTACATGTAGCCCACCGTCACCTGGCGCTCGAAGCGCTCGCCCGTACGGCCGTCGTACAGATGCGTCTGGCCGTTGGTCGGGAGGTCGGCTAGCGCCAACATCTTCTTGATTTCCTCCTCGGCCGCGCCGTCGAATACCGGCGTCGCCATCGGCACGCCGTTCGACAGATTCTTCGCCAGCTCCATGATTTCGGCGTCGTTGAGGCTGTCGATGTCCTCGTGCTGTCCACCGGTCTCGTTGTAGACCCGCTTCATGAACGCGCGCAGCTCGACCACCGCTGCCTGTGCCTCGACCATCCGGCCGATCTTCAGACCGACGCCTTTCGCCGCCCAGCCCAGGTGAGTCTCCAACACCTGGCCGATGTTCATGCGCGAAGGCACGCCCAGCGGGTTGAGCACGATGTCGACCGGGTTGCCATCGGCACCGTAGGGCATGTCCTCGACCGGAACGATCGTGGAAATAACACCCTTGTTACCGTGACGGCCGGCCATCTTGTCGCCAGGCTGCACGCGGCGCTTCACCGCGAGGTACACCTTCACCATCTTGAGCACGCCCGGGGCGAGGTCGTCGCCGGCCGTGATCTTGGCTCGCTTGTCGTCGAGACGCTTCTCGAACGCCTTGCGCTGGAGCTTCAGACGCTCCGAGGTCTGCTCGAGCTGCGAGTTGGCTTCCTCGTCCTCGAGACGGATTTCGAACCACTCCTCGCGAGGCAGCTCATCGAGATACTCGGTGGTGATCTTCGTGCCGGCCTTGAGCTTCTTCGGTCCGCCCGCGACGCTCTGCCCCACGAGCAGGCCACGCACGCGCTGGAAGAGATCGTCTTCCAGGATGCGCTGCTGGTCGGCGAAGTCCTTACGAACCCGCTCGACTTCCGCCTTCTCGATCGACAGGGCACGCGAGTCTTTATCAACGCCGTCGCGTGTGAACACGCGCACGTCGATCACGGTGCCGTCCATTCCGGGCGGTACACGCAGGCTCGTATCCTTCACGTCCGAAGCTTTCTCACCGAAGATCGCGCGCAGCAGCTTCTCTTCCGGGGTGAGCTGGGTCTCGCCCTTCGGCGTGACCTTACCCACGAGGATGTCGCCAGCCTTCACTTCGGCGCCGATGAACGCGATACCCGCCTCATCGAGCTTCGCCAGGGCGGCGTCACCCACGTTCGGAATATCCGCCGTGATTTCCTCAGGTCCGAGCTTCGTGTCACGCGCGACGCACGTGAGCTCCTCGATGTGAATCGTGGTGAAGCGGTCTTCCTGCACGACGCGCTCGGAGATGAGGATCGAGTCCTCGAAGTTGTAACCGTTCCACGGCATGAACGCGACGAGCAGGTTCTGCCCGAGCGCGAGCTCGCCGAGGTGGGTCGACGGGCCGTCGGCCAGCACGTCGCCACGCGAGATCTGATCACCCGCGTTCACCAGCGGACGCTGGTTGATACAAGTGTTCTGGTTCGAACGCGTGTACTTCGTGAGGTTGTAGATGTCGACACCAGGCTCGCCGGCCGTGGTCTCGTTATCGTTCACACGCACGACGATGCGGGACGCATCGACGGAGTCCACCAGACCGCCACGCTTCGCGACGACCGTAACTCCCGAGTCGATAGCGACCGGACGCTCCATACCCGTGCCAACGAGCGGCACTTCGGAACGCAGGGTCGGCACCGCCTGGCGCTGCATGTTCGAGCCCATGAGGGCGCGGTTCGCGTCGTCATGCTCGAGGAACGGGATGAGCGAGGCCGCGACCGACACGATCTGCTTCGGGCTCACATCCATGTAATTGATGCGCTCACGGGGCATCAGGGTGAACTCATTCTGGAACCGGCAGGAAACCAGCTCGTCCGTGACCTCGCCGTCGGGACCGAGCACGGTGTTCGCCTGCGCGACCGCGAACTCACCTTCCTCGATGGCCGACAGATAGTCGATGTGGCTCGTCACCTTGCCGTTCTCTACGCGCCGATAGGGCGTCTCGAGGAAGCCGTACTGGTTCGTACGCGCGTACACGGACAGCGAGTTGATGAGACCGATGTTCGGACCTTCAGGCGTCTCGATCGGGCACACACGACCGTAGTGGGTCGGGTGCACGTCGCGGACTTCGAATCCCGCGCGCTCGCGGGTCAAACCACCCGGGCCCAGTGCCGAGACACGACGCTTGTGCGTGACCTCGGAGAGCGGGTTGTTCTGGTCCATGAACTGCGAAAGCTGCGAGGAGCCGAAGAATTCCTTCACGGCCGCCGCGACGGGCTTCGCGTTGATCATTTCCTGCGGCATCAGCGGCTCGGTCTCCGCGATCGTCAGGCGCTCCTTCACGGCGCGCTCGACACGCACGAGGCCGACGCGGAAGGCGTTCTCCGCCATCTCGCCGACGCTACGGACACGGCGGTTGCCGAGGTGATCGATGTCGTCCACCTGGCCGTTGCCGTTACGGATATCGATGAGCACCTTCAGAACATCGAGGATGTCCGAAGTATCGCCGTACGCCGCGATGAGCTTCTTGGAACCTTCGTCGGTACGGGTGCTGAAGTACTTCGAGTCGTACAGGATGCCCGTGCCAGTGATTTCCTTCCGGCCCACGCGACGGTTGAACTTCATACGGCCCACGGCCGACAGGTCGTAGCGCTCGGAGTTGAAGAACAGGTTCGCGAACAGGTTTTCCGCGGCGTCCTTTGTGGGCGGCTCGCCCGGGCGCATCATGCGGTAGATTTCGACGAGCGCCTCGAGGCGGGTCTTCGTCGGATCGATACGCAGCGTGTCCGAGATGTACGCACCACGATCCAAGTCGTTCGTGTAGAGCGTGTTCACCTGGGTGATGTTGGCTTCGATGAGCTTCTCGACGGAAGCCGCCGTCAGCACCTCGTTCGCCTTGGCAATGATCTCGCCGGTCTCGGTGTTCACAACGTCGTGAGCCAGGACCTTACCGTACGAGTACTCACGCGGAACGCGCAGGCGCGTGACCTTCGCATCCTCGAGCTGGCGCACATGACGCGCCGTGATGCGGCGACCCTCTTCGACGACTACCGTATCGCCGATGCGGATCTCGAAGGTGGCGGTTTCACCGCGCAGACGCTGTGGCACCAACTGCAGCGCGACTTCATCGCGGCTGATAAAGAAGGTGTTGGTGTCGAAGAACGTGGCCAGGATCTCGGTCTCGTTCATGCCGAGCGCGCGCAGGATGATGGTCACCGGCAGCTTGCGGCGACGATCGATACGCGCGAACACGCAGTCCTTCGGGTCGAACTCGAAATCGAGCCACGAGCCACGGTAAGGAATGATGCGCGCGGAGAACAGCAGCTTGCCGGACGAATGCGTCTTGCCGCGGTCGTGATCGAAGAACACGCCCGGCGAACGGTGCAGCTGGGAAACGATGACGCGCTCGGTGCCGTTGATGATGAACGTACCGTTGTCGGTCATCAGGGGCAGCTCGCCGAGGTAGACCTCCTGCTCGCGCACGTCCTTCACCGGCTTCTTGGCGCCGGCTGCTTCCTTATCGAGAACGATGAGGCGCACTTTCACACGTAGCGGGGCAGCGTAAGTGAGTCCACGCAGCTGGCACTCTTTCACGTCGAATACGGGCTCGCCGAGACGGTAGCTCACGTACTCGAGCGAGGCGTTCCCCGAGTAGCTCGAGATCGGAAACACGCTCTTGAATGCAGCGTGCAACCCGACTTGGTTGCGCGACTCTTCCGGCTTGTCCGCTTGCAGGAACGAGCGATAGGAGTCGAGCTGAATGGCGAGCAGGTAGGGCGTATCCAGAACGGTCGCCTGCTTGCCGAAATTCTTGCGGATGCGCTTCTTCTCGGTAAAGGAATAAGCCATCGGGTCACCTCAAAACGGATAACGAAGCAGTGGGCGCGCGAAACATCAAATCAATCGAGACAAACATCCCCCCGACGCCAAAGAGCCCCCGCGGTCTTGCGACCGCGGCGGCTACCTTCGACAGACGAGGGGATGAGCACGAGGCGGGGATTACTTGATCTCCACCTTCGCGCCGGCATCCTCGAGCTTCTTCTTCATGGCATCCGAATCGGCCTTGTTGACGCCTTCCTTCACGAGCGAGGGCACGCCCTCGACGAGATCTTTGGCTTCCTTCAGGCCCAGACCCGTGATTTCACGGATCACTTTAATTACGGTTACCTTCTTGTCCGCCGGGTA
>DATMQL010000052.1:0-14722 GCA_035566815.1 Steroidobacteraceae bacterium
CAACTGGATGCCTCCGGCTACGCTGCGATGATCGACGTCACCACGCGCCTGAATCGTCCGGGCGCGGACCTTGCCAGACTTTCAGGGGTTCACGCTATAACGGATGTGACGGGATTTGGACTTCTCGGTCATTTACTCGAACTGTGCCGTGGCGCGAAATTGGCCGCACATGTGCGGATGTCGAGCGTTCCGCTCCTTGGCGGGGTTCTCGCCATGGCAGAGAGCGGGTTAGTCACGGGCGCGTCGGGGCGGAACTGGGCGTCCTACGGTGACTCTGTCCACCTCGCTCCTGGTGTCACGAGCGCGCAGCAGGCGCTCCTGTGCGATCCGCAGACGTCGGGAGGGCTGTTGGTGGCGTGCTCGCAGGACGCCGTGGATGAAGTTATGAAGACGTTCGAGCGGCAGGGGTTTGAGGGAGCCGCGGTTGTTGGCGCTATGAGTGCAGGTTCGGCGCGGGTGTCAGTCGAAATCTAGAGACGCGTTGAGACCCGGTGCCGCTGGCCGGCGCCAGTTGAAGCCTGGGGCCCCGGCGTCTCGGGTGGGCGCCGGCGCATCACCCGGCGAGCGACTTGTAAAACACCGTCGTCGGGCACAGTCGCCCATCTGGCCATAGCGCGTAATTCGGTATCTCGCCGACTCGCTGCCACCCCTGCCTCGTGTACAGGCGATAGCCATCGCTACCGGTGACCGTGTCGAGTACGAGAAGCGTCTTCCCCGACTCCAGCGCGCAACGCTCCGCCGCCGACAGCAGCGCCGCGCCGACGCCCTGTTTACGGGCTCGTCGATGCACGAGCATCTTCGCGACTTCTCCCCGGTGAGGTTGATTTTCCGGCTGATCCAGCACTACCTGGACCGTCCCGACCATCACGCCTTCCGCATCTTCCGCGGCCAGCACCTTCCGCTCGCCTCGCCCCATGCTCTCCGCAATGCTCTGCCAGTAAGCCTCGGTCTTGGCACGAGTCATCGGAAGCATGAAGCTCACCGAGGCGCCGCCCTCGACACAGTCAATGAGGACGTCGCACAAACCCAGGATCTCACTCTCACCGAGCGTCTGCAGGGTTCGAACGCGAATGCCACCGGTCATAGTGGCAACAATTTCGGACAAACCGAACTGGAAGTCAACGCACCCGCTGCGTGGCCGCCGCCACGATCCCACCCTGCCCTGGCGATTGCACCAACACAGCCACGTCTGTCGTGTCCTGGGGCAACGACGCCAGCTTGGTGCGAAACTCCTGTGCGGAGCCGTCCCAGTGTCCCAGGGGTTGGACCGCGCGCACGATGTTGAATTCCTCGAGCGTACGGCCGGCATTCTCGCCGCGTCCGATGGGGGAGACTGCCTTGCGCAGGTAAGCGACGAGCACAACATCGGCCGGCTGCCCTTTCGCGGGTTGCGACTTTTCGGCCTGCCCGTTCTGGAGCGCATTCCCGCGCGACCCACCCGGTCCGCCCGGCGGATCCAATCGAACCCTTGCCTCGCCATCGATCACGGATAGCGAAACGGGCACGCCATCCCGGTTCGACTGCAACGCCCGATCAATGGCACTCCGGTTGGAACCGACATAGTCCGCACGACCATCGATGACGACCTGCGGCGTGTACACCCCTGACAGCCGCAAGCTTCGTGCGTAAGTGCGCTGTCGCTCGACTGACTGGCTCAAGCCGTATCGATCACGCCAGCCCAGGTCGTCCCAGTAGTCGACATGGAACGACAGCGCGAGCACGTCGCGGCGGGCGGCGAGCTCGCCGACATACGCCTCCGCGGGGGGGCACGAGTTACACCCCTCGGAGGTAAACAGCTCGATCACGGCCGGACGAGGCTCCGCGTGCGCGAGAGCTGCGAAGCCAGGAAAAGCGGCCATCGCCCAAAGGAGTCGCAGCGGCAATGCCATGGGAAAGTCCTCGTCGTGATGCTCTCCCCGGAGTAGACCGGATCAACCGCTCCAAAATTTCACCGGGAATCGCGACGGCGGTGGGGAGCCACGGCGCATCGCTGCTCCAATCGCCCACCAGCGCGGTGCCCCGGTCGCTCCGGCGCGCGAACGGTCCCGGCCTGAGACCGATCGCGCGCCCGCTGCGTCCGCTAGAATTTCACCAGGATACCGGCCGACCAGCTCATCTGCGTCTTCTGCAGGTCCGGGAACCAGACATTGCCCTCGCCACCGCAATTGGCATTGGCCTGCTGCAGGCTATTCGTGCCCGCCGTGGCGCCCGAAGAGCACACATAGTTCGCCGGCGAGCCGTTGTTGCCGCCAGGCGGTGTCACGCCACCGGGGCCCGAGAAGTACGGGACGTTCGAATGCCGATAGCCGAATTCCGTCCAGAAGGTGATCCATTCCTTCGGCATGTACTGCAGGTTGAGCGTGGTGTCCCACATGTTGGCCGTCTGGCCCGGGTTCTCGGTGAAGTAAGGCGAGCCCGAAACAGCGTCCGCCCCGTTGATCGGCGGCAACAGCGTGAGATAACGGCCGGGGTTGCTCATGAAGCCGCCACCGAGGGTCAATGCATAGCGGTCGTGATCGAACCACACACGGTTGTAGAGCATCATCCCGAAGAACTCGCTTCGGTTGGGCCCACCCGTACAATTCAGACCACCACCGTACTGACAACCCCAGTCGACGGTGTAGGAGAACGCCATCTTGGACGGCCCCTTGCCGTTATCCTTGTTGTCGTAATATTTGAACTCGATGCTGTCGTCCGTGTGAATGCGCTCGGTGTGAGGCAGTCCCAGGTTGTCCTCGCCGACGCCATAGTTGTTGAAGACAAGTTTGAGCGAGTCAGTGGGCTGATAAAGAATCTGCCCGCCAAAACCCAGGTGGCCGTTGAAACGGGCATAGGATTGCCAGCCATTGATGATCCACGGCTCGATCTTCAGCTTATTGGTCGGGAACCACTGGATGCGCACGCCATTGAAGAACCACGGTGTGTTCGACGAGACAAAGGACGGCTGGTAGGTCCAGTTGTCGTAGTTGTAATAGCTGAACAGCCCGATATACGACACGAAAATTCCCGCGTCGACGTTGAGGCCGTGGCTCACATCCCAGTGATAGCCGGCATTGGCTTCCGACAGATATCGATAAGCGTCCCGAAGATCCCACTGCCCCACTCCGGCGCTCGCATCGTTACGAGGTGTCGTCGTGGCAAACATGCCGAACATCGAGAGGAAGCGAGCGCGCACGTTATCCCAGTGGAAGTCGCCGCCGAAGCTCACCTGCTCGAGCTGTACTTCGCCCGAACGGAACGCCTCGGTGGAACCGACGATCGTGTGGTCCTTGGGCTTGGCGAACTCCTCGATGAAGCTCGAATCCAGGCGGATATCGGGCGTGAAGAACTTCGTGTCGAACACGGGCTGATGGTTGCGAGGGCTGCCGTTCAGCCAGGTGAAGTCGCCGAACGCAAATGGCGTTTGATTGTCCACGCCCTCCGTAGCATCGGGCGCCGTAAGAGCCGTCGGGACAGTCTGAGCAGTCTGTGCGGCCGGCGCAGCGGCTGCTGGCGCGGCAGCCGCGGCCACTGCAGGTGCCGACACCGCGGGCGCACCAGCCATTACGATGTCATATCGAGTCGCTTTGTTGGCTCGAACGTCAAGTGGGGGCGCCGCGACCTCGGGGTAGCCCGCTACTTCCGAAGTGATCGCCCATGATCCAGGAGGTAAGTCAGCGAACGAGTAGGTACCGTCACTCGCGGAAATGGTGGCGCGAATGCCACCGCCATCGCGCCGCACCGCCGTAACGGTCGCGTGGGCCACTGGCAGGTTCGCGGCGTTGGTCACAACGCCTACGATCGCCCCATAAGCCTCTCTAGTGCTCCCCGTGGCCGGCTCGGCGGCCTGCACTGCTGGCAGCACGGCGCCGCCCGCCAGCGCAGAAAGCAATGCTCCACGCAGGCACTGTTGAATCGTCATTGAACCCTCCCGTTAGCTCAGTTCGTCTTATCGACAAACCGACATCGTACGTAAGGGAGAAACCGTGCCTAGACCAAATGCCGTTAAGAAATCGTGGTGTTGCGCTCCAACAACATGCGCGACGGAGAGCCGGTATCAAGAAAACGAGGCTACCCCGCCGACCGACGGCAATCGGACCTCGAACCTCGAACCGCCTCCCTCGCGACCGTGTACTGCTACGTTGCCTTCGTGAAGGTCGATTAGTGTCTTGACCACGTACAGTCCGACGCCGCTACCCGGGACCCCAGCGGTGTTGCTGCCCCGGTAGCACCGCTGGAACACCAGTTGACGCTCATGTTCTGGCACTCCGACCCCGCGGTCTTGGATCAAGACAGCGATTTCGTCTTTTTCGCGCGCGATACTCACATCCACCAGGGCCGCCTGCGGTGAATAGCGGACTGCATTCGACAGGATGTTGCCGAACGCCTGGCGCAGCAGCGTGGCATCCCCCTGCACGAAAAAGGGCTGCGGGGAAGCCACCTCACGAATCAAGGCATGAGGTGTCAGCTCGCGCTGCAGATCGCAGACCTCACTCAGGATCACAGCCAGGTCGACCTCAGTCGGCCGATAGTGGACATCACCTCGCCCGTCAACGAGCTGGGCGGAACCGACGAGATCATCGACGAGTTGGGTCATGCCACGCACGGCGCCCCTGATTCGATGTGCCCTTTCGGCTATTTCCGCGGCCGTCAAGCGCTCCTGCATCGAGATCATCCGCTGCGCATGCCCATCGATCTGCGCCAGCAGGGTGCGCAACTCGTGGGATGCCATGGACACGAAGTCCCGCTGCTGCAAGATCACACCCCACTCCTTCAAGACCCGGAACCGCCAGCCTAGCAAGGGTCAGGCCGGCAGAATCGCCCCCGGGAGGGGTCTACCCAAAAATTAACATCTTCCTAACAGCGCAGGGGGCGACCCTGATGCGCGAGCTACCGCGCGGGCGGCCCATCGGGTGTTACGGTCGTTGCGCCCGGTTCCACCAACCCCCGCCCAACGCCTGGAACAGCGCGACCGTATCGGAGAAGCGCGCGGCTTGCGCCTGCACGCGGTTGAGCAGAGCTTGCTGGTACGCCGTCTCCGCGCTGAGCAGCGCCAGGTAATTCACATAGCCCACGTCCATCTGTCGCTGGGTAAGATCCAGGGTGACTTTCGCTGCCTTCTCCGCTTCCCAATCGGCGGCTAACGCATCTGCGTCCGACAGAGTTGCATGCAACGAGTCGGCAACGTTCTGGTAGGCGGTGATCACGGTGCTGCGATATTGTGCCGCCGCCTGTTTCAAGGCCTGTTCTGCGGCACGCTTCTGATGCAGCAATGTACCTCCGTGAAACACAGGCTGACTGACATCGCCGACCAGGTTCCAGAATGTGCCGCCCGTACGGAACAGCCAAGGGATCTCATCCGCGTTACCCCCTATCGAGCCTGTAATGGAAAACTGCGGCAGCATCGCAGCGACCGCGACCCCAACCTGGGCATTCAACGAATGAAGTTGCGCTTCGGCCGCGCGGACATCCGGGCGCTGCCCGATGAGTTTGCCGGGGAGGCTGAGCGGCAATTCCTGTGGAAGCTGCAGGGCGTCCAGGTCAAATGTTTCCGCGACGTCTTCGTTCGGCAGATTGCCGACGAGCGCCCGGATGAGATCGCGCGTCTGCTCAAACTGCTTCTGCAGCGGCGGCGAGGCGGCCCTGGCCTGCGCCAACGCGGCTTCCTGCGCGGCGACGTCGATGCGCATCGCAAGACCCAGGCGAAACTGGTCACGCAACACCTGGAGCGACTTGGTATTGACCGCAATGATCTCGCGGGTTGCCCGGAGTTGGGCACGCACAGAGGCCTCCTGGATGGCTGCGGCGGCCACGTTGGAAGCCAATGTGATGTAAGTCGCTTCGAGAGCGAACCGCTGAGCCTCAGCCTGGGCAGCGAGCGATTCCACCTGGCGCCGGTTGCCACCGAACACATCCGGTACGAAACCTACAGTCACCTCGGCCGTGTGGAAATCGTAATACAACGGTGCGGTGTAAGGCGGGCCGTTCGGATTCTGCAGAGGCGGTAGCAGATTGTGGCCGTCACCCTGCACACCCGGCGCCTGGTCGTTGGTCAGGTTGCCGGAGATCTTGTGGCGCTCGAATTGATATTCCGTGTCGACGGTCGGGTAATAGTATCCCTGCTGTGCATAGACGAGCTCCTGGGCCTGCCCCAGAGACGCCTGTGCCGCAGCGACGGTCGGGTTGGCTTTGAACGCCCGTTTGATGAGGGCGTCGAGCGCCGGGGACTGGAATAACTCCCACCACTCGTACGGCAGGTCGCGCCCCGCGATGAAGTGCTGGGTCTCACCGCCGTGGATATCCGCCGTAGCGCTCGACTCCGGCAGTGCCGTCGGAGCATAACCGGCGTCGGGCGGCGCCTCGGGTTTATGGAAACGCGGACCAACCGCGCAGCTCGCGCACAATGCCGCGCAGGTGCTGAGTATGACGCCACGGAGCGTCGCCCGGCTCAACGCCACGATAGCCTCTCTGTGCGATTCCACCAACCACCACCCAATGCCTGAAACAGCGCGACGGTATCCCCAAAGCGCATTGCCTGAGCCTGCACGCGCGTGAGTACGGCCTGCTGATACGCGGATTGCGCACTCAACAGGGGAAGAGAACTCGTGTAACCGGCTTCCATTTGCCGGCGGGTCAGATCGAACGTAACTTTCGCAGCGTCCTCCGCATCTACATCCGCACTGAGCTCATCGGCATCGGAAAGTGACGCGTGAAGCGCGTCTGCCACGTTCTGATAGGCGCTAATCACCGTCGTTCGGTACTGGGCGCCAGCTTGTCTGAGAGCCCGATCAGCAGCGCGCTTCTGATGTAACAGCGTCCCCCCGTGAAAGAGGGGCTGTGTAGCATTAGCGAACAGGCTCCAGAACGGCCCGCCGGCGCTGAACATCTGGGAGATCTGTGTCGCATTGCCCCCATAAACGCCGCTGATCGAAAATTGCGGCAGCATAGCCGCGACGGCCACGCCTACCTGGGCGTTCGCCGCATGGAGTTGTGCTTCGGCGGCTCGAACATCCGGACGCTGCTGGATAATTTTCGATGGAAGGCTGACGGGCAGCTCTGCCGGAAGTGTCAGGGTGTCGAGCTCAAAGGATCCTACCTCGTCGTTCGGCAAACTGCCGGCCAGAGCCCTGATGAGATCGCGAGTCTGCTCGAGACGTTGCTGCAAGGGCGGCAAGGTTGTCTCGACCTCCGCCAGTGCGGCCTCCTGGGTAGCGACATCGATACGCGTCACGTACCCGAGACGGAACTGCTCCTGCAGGATCCGCAGAGACTGGCTGTCGGCCGCAACGATCTGTCGTGTTGCCTCGATCTCGGCGCGTAGGGATGCTTCCTGGATCACCGCGGCGACGACGTTGGCCGCCAACGTGACATAGGTCGCTTCGAGCGTGAATTGCTGGGCCTCAGCCTGTGCGGCCAGAGACTCCACCTGCCGCCGGTTGCCGCCGAACACATCGGGTACGAAACCGACAGTCAGCTCGGCGGTCTGAAAAGTGTAGTACACGGGCGCTGGCACCGGATTCCCATCAGTGCCCTGCCGTGGCAGCAGGTTGGTACCGCTGGCCTGCACTCCCGGGGTCTCGCTGTTCTCCGTGTTACCGGACACCTTGTGCCGCTCACCCTGGTAGACCGCATCGAACGTCGGAAAGAAGAATCCGCGCTGCGCCGAAACCAGCTCATGAGCCTGGCGCAGTGCTGCCTGGGCGGCCGGAAGAGTTGGATTGGCCTTGAACGAGCGCTCCACGAGCGCGTCGAGCGCCGCTGACCCGAAGGCCCGCCACCATTCGAACGACACATCCGCGCCAGGTATCAAATGTTGCGTCTCACCGCCGTGGACCCTCGTGGAGGAAGTAGCCTCCGGCAGAGGCGCGGGGGCGAACCCGGCGTTGCGCGGCGCCTCGGGGCGGTGGAATTGAGGCCCGACTGCGCAAGCCGAGAGCAACACTACACCCGCAGACAGGAATGCACCTTTCATGAGGTGTCCATTCTGACGCCGCCACCGGCCCGCGGAAACTGTCACGAATGACAGTAGCCAGCACTACTCCGCAGCGGCATTGTGTGCCGCTGAGCTTACCTGCCCATACGGACAGCCGCGGCTCATTGCACCGTTTTGGAGTGAAGTATGCGCATTAAAATCGCGGTCACCGCCGCCACCGTGGTCGCACTGACTCTGGCCGGAGGTGCCTACTTCAGCGCGCGCGCGGACGATACACGCAAGCAGGAAGTCCGTGCCGGCGCTGTCATCGATCCGGAAAACGTGGAGCTGGCCGCATCGCAGACCGAGTCGATCGATGTGGCGACGGTGTCCGAGCGCGCCTTCCCCCTGCAGAGGGACGCGGTCGGCAGCATCGATTTCAACGAAGATCTTTCCACCCAGGTCTTCACTCCCTATCAAGGCCGGATCGTAAAGCTGTTCGCCAGACTTGGCGACAACGTCTCCAGGGACGAGGTTCTTTTCACTATTGAAAGCCCCGATCTGATCCAGGCGGACTCGACACTCATCGCCGCAGCCGGAGTGTTGGATCTCACGACCCGCGCGCTCGAGCGAGCCAAGGAACTCTACAAGGTGCAGGGCATCGCCGAGAAGGATCTGCAGCAGGCCATATCCGACCAACAAACTGCCGAGGGCGCCTTGAAGGCGGCACGCAATGCAGTCGAGGTGTTCGGCAAGGGCCCGGGAGAGATCGACCGCATGGTCAAGACGCGGGAAATCGACCCCTACCTGGTCGTACGCAGTCCCATCTCCGGCCGGATCACCGCACGCAATGCGGCCCCTGGACTGTTCGTTCAGCCCGGCAACGCACCGGCACCCTACTCTGTCGCGGATATCTCGCGGGTATGGATGAACGCAAGTGTCACGGAAAGTGACATGCCCCTGGTCCGCAAGGGACAAAAGGTCCAGGTCTCGATCCTGGCGTTTCCCAACAGGGTGTTCCGTGGAGAGATCTCCACTGTGGGCGCCAGTGTGGACCCGCAACTGCATCGTGGCATGGTACGCGCCGAGATCGACGACCCGAAACACGAGCTGCTGCCCGGGATGTTTGCCTCGTTCATCATCGCCACCGGGGAGCCGGTGAGCACCGCGGCGGTTCCCCTGGACGGCGTGATCCGGGAGGGAGACGGCTCGATGACTGTCTGGGTCACCACCGACCGGCGTCATTTCACCAAGCGCCCGGTGAAAATCGGATTGCAACACGAGGGTTATGACCAGATCCTGGAGGGAGTGCGACCCGGCGAGAAGGTCGTGACCAAGGGGGCCATATTCCTCGACAACCTCGCCAGTGGCGGCCTGTCGTAGCAGCGAGCAGCAATCAGTGTTGAAGAACCTGCTCGCCTTCGGTCTCACCCGCCGCGCGATCGTCATCCTGGGCCTGGCGATATTCTGCGGCGCCGGCCTCATCGCCTTCTCGAAGCTCAACATCGAGGCCTATCCCAACCCGGCGCCGGTGATCATCGAGGTCACCGCACAAGCTCCCGGCCTGTCCGCCGAAGAGATGGAGCGGTACTACACCGTCCCGATGGAGATAGCGGCCTACTCCACGCCAGGGATCGCCAACGTACGTTCCACCTCGTTCTATGGTCTTTCCTACCTGCGAATTACATTCAAGTGGGGGGTGGAGTTTTACTTCGCTCAAACCCAGCTGGCGCTGGCTTTCCAGCAGAACGTATCGCTACCTGGCAACCAGCAGCCCACGATCCAGCAGTCGAGCCTCATCGGCGAAGTGTATCGCTACCAGGTCACCGGGCCGAAGTCCTTCGGCCTGACCAACCTGAGGACGGTTCAGGACTGGATCGTCCTGCGGCGGCTGTCGACCATCCCGGGCGTCGTTCAGGTCAACAGCTTCGGCGGCCCGACCAAGGAATTCGAAGTCGAAGCCGATCAGCGCAAGCTGCAAGCCTACAACATCACGATTCCCCAGATGTTGACGGCCCTGGCAAACGCCAATGTCAACGTCGGCGGCCGTGAGATCAGCGTCGGTCAGCAGTCAATCAATATCCGCGGCATCGGCCTCATCGACAGCGGCGGCGCAGATGATCTGGCAAAGGGATATAAGGTCTCCGACATCGAGAACGTCGTGCTCTCACAGGTCAACGGGACCCCCGTGCTGATCAAGGACGTGGCGCGCTGTTACGTCGGCCATATGCCGAGAATGGGAATAGTAGGACGGGATCACGACGACGATACCATCACTGCTATCGTGGTTATGGGCCGGACATATCACACGAACGACGTGGTCCCGCGGATCAGCGCGGCTGTCGAGGCGATGAACCATGACGGCTCACTGCCGCCGGGTGTAAAGATCGTCCCCTACTACGACAGGACGGGCCTCGTCAGTGTCACGACCCACACGGTCCTGCACAACCTGATTTTCGGCTGCCTGTTGGTCTTCTTCATCCAGTGGATCTTTCTCGGTGATCTGCGCAGCGCTGTCATCGTCGGGGTGAACATTCCCTTCGCGCTGTTCTTTTCCGTCATTCTCCTGGTACTGCTGGGCGAGGAAGCGAATCTGCTGTCGGTCGGAGCGGTCGACTTCGGCATCATTGTCGATTCGGCCGTGATCGTTATCGAGAATCTGTTTCGCAACTTCCAGTCGACACCCCAGGAGCGGCGCAACCTCCTCGAGAACCTCTCGGAGGGGCATTTTGGTGCCGATCCGTCCAACCCTTCCGGAGCCCGGTTCATGCCCGGATGGACCGAGCGATTGCGGCTCATCCTGGTGAGCGTGCTGCAGGTCGACCGCGCGGTGTTCTTCTCGGCCACGATCACCGTAGCTGCATTCGTTCCGCTGTTCACGATGCAGGGGGTGGAGGGTCAGATCTTCGGGCCGATGGCACGAACCTACGGCTACGCGCTCGCCGGCGCACTGATCGCGACCTTCACGGTGACGCCCGTTCTCGCGTCCCTCTTAATCCCCGAGCACGTGAAGGAGACAGAGACGGCCGTGGTGCAGTGGTTGCGCGACACCTACTCGCCCGTGTTGCGGTACGCGCTGGCACATCAGAAACTCGTAGTCGCAGTCGGCGCCGCGTTCATCGTGATCACCGGATTCCTGGGAACCCGCCTCGGCAGCGAGTTTTTGCCCGCCCTGGAGGAAGGCAACTTCTGGATCCGCGCATCGCTCCCACCCAGCATGACGCTCGACGACGGTACCGAGGCCACGCGCAAGCTGCGGGAGATTCTGCTACGCCATCCGGAGGTGATCACTGCGGTCTCCCAGCACGGCCGGCCGGACAATGGGAGCGACCCCTCTCCCTTTTCCAACGTGGAATTGTTCGTACCGCTGAAGTCTTTCGACGAATGGCCGAGGGGCCTGACGAAGGAAAAACTGACCGCGCAGCTCCAGCAGGAGTTCCAGGCCGCACTGCCGGGGGTCGGCTTCAACTTCTCGCAGAACATCCAGGACAACATCGAGGAGGCGATCTCCGGGGTCAAAGGCGCGAACTCCGTCAAGATCATCGGTCCAAACCTGAATGTGCTGGAGGATATCGCCGCGCAGGTGATGGCGCAGATGGCTCACGTACGCGGCGTCGCCGACCTGGGTGTATTTCACGTGGTCGGACAACCGAACCTCAATATAAGGATCGACCGCCAGAGGGCCGCGCGCTACGGTCTGAACTCAGGCGATATCAACACGGTGATCCAGGCCGCCATGGGCGGCGCGGTCGCCAGCCAGGTGCTGGAAGGGGACCGCTCCTTCAACCTCACCGTACGTTTCGCCCCACAATATCGTGACAACGCGGAAGCAGTCGGCAACATCAAGGTCGGCTACCAGACCAGCACCGGCGCGAACGCCTACATTCCATTGCGCGAGCTTGCGACCATCACGCTGGATACCGGGGCCTCGTATATCTATCACGAGACCACGAGGCGCAATATCGCCGTCAAGTTCAGCGTCCGCGGCCGGGACCTGGGAAGCACTGTTGCCGATATTCAGACACAGATCGATCACAACCTGAAGCTGCCGCTCGGCTACCACATCGAATGGGCGGGAGAGTTCGAGGATTTGAGGCTCGCGCAGCAGCGCCTCGCGGTGGTCGTACCCATCGCCCTCCTCTTGATTCTCGTGTTGCTCTACGCGCTGTTCAACTCGTTGAAAGACAGCCTGTTTGCTCTGGCCGGGATTCCCTTCGCCGTCGGCGGAGGTATTCTGGCGCTGTTCGTTTCAGGCCAGCCCTTCAGCATCTCCGCGGCAATCGGTTTCGTGTCGCTGCTCGGCGTATCGGTTATGCACGGCATCCTGATGTTCACCTATTACAACTCCCTCAAACTGGAGGGCATGCCAGTACCCGACGCGATGTATCACGCGGCGGAGCGCAGGATGCGCCCGATGCTGATGACCGCCTTGTCGGCCTGCATCGGCCTGTTTCCCGCGGCGCTGTCGCACGGAATCGGCAGTCAGGTGCAACGCCCCCTGGCGACAGTGGTCGTCGGTGGCATGTTGATAGGACCCATCATGCTGCTGATCATCGTGCCTGCGCTACGCTTGCTCGTGGCTGGGAAGAGCGACGCATCGACTCAGGCTGCCGCAGTGTCCGCGGAGAGCACCTCATGAGGATGTCGATCAGGGTTGTTGCGATGGCGATGGCATTCACGTTCGCCTGCGCCCTATCGGTCGCCACCTTCGCCGCGGCGACCGAACCACGCGGCACGGTCCCCGCCAGGGACGTCCGCGCTCCCAATACGCCCGAGCGACGCCCACGGGCGACGACGCGCCCCAGGCCCGGATCGGTAACGCCGGCGCGGGGGCTGCAACACCCGGTGCATAGTAACGGTGAGGCGCTGCGCTCGACATTGCGCGCTCCAGCGCGCGGAGGAGGTCTGAGACACCCGCCGATGGCCGGCAAGACGATTGCACATCACAACCCCACCCCCGGCGGCAATGCGCCGAATTCGGCGCAAGGACTGCCGTTGAGCACAGGGTCGCCGAGCGCCATCACCCCAGGCGGCCATGTGTCAGGTACTCAACCCGTCGCGCCGAGCTCCATCGCCGCAACCGGCCGTGTGCCCGGCACTCAACCCATTGCGCCGAGCGCCATCGCTGCGGGTCGCGGCGTGACAGGCCCTCAGTCTGTCGCGTCGAACGGAGTGCCCGGGAACCGCCGGCCACCGGCCGGCCTGGTCCCTATCGGAGGCGCTGTTGCAAATCACAATGCCACCCGAAGCGTGCTCGATGGAAATTCAATACACCGCCGGTTTTAGCGCCGCTCCGGCTCAGTCAGGGGTTGATGAGCTGGCCCGAAGTAGCCTTCATCACCGCCTGCACCCGGGTGGCGACGCCGAGCTTGCCGCGAGCCCGCTCGATGTGAAAGTCGACGGTGCGCTTGCTGAGACCCAGAATCTCGGCGATCTCTGCCGAGGTCTTACCCCGCGCCGCCCAGGTGAGTGTCTCGAGTTCCCGCTGTACGAGATCGGTGCGCATCGGTTGCCGCTCGACGCGCGGGACGCGGCGCAGCCGGGCTTCGATCAAAGCGCCCAGCACCTCGAAGTCGACTGGTTTGGTCACGTAGTCGTCGGCACCGAGCCGCCAGGCGGTAAGCTCCGTTTCCCGATCACAAAGTGCCGTCAGAAACACGAACGGCATGCGCTCGAATCTCGGGGCAAGCGCGCTCACCCGCTCGAGCAGCTCGAGGCCGGACATGCCGGGCATGTTGATGTCCACCAGGGCCAGGTCCGGGGGCTCGTCCAACAGCAGTTCCAGGCCTTCGCGGCCGTCATGAGCCAGCCGGACGCAGTAGCCCCGATCGGTGAGGTCCTCGGCGATCAACGCGGCCGCTTCGCGGTCGTCCTCGACGCAAAGAACCTTATTTGCACCCGCTTTCATATCTGCCGTAGACAGCAACTCCCGTGAGTCAATACGCTAGCACCGGGCGCGTAATGAACAGGTTAATATTTGCAGCACACAGCGGACGCCCGGCCACTGCGGAGGCCCCCATGAAGCAGACGCGCTCGATCTCGCTGCGGCTGTCCCTGGTGTTCCTGTTTCTCCTCCTGCTCGTCATTCTGCTGGGGATGTTCGACATCGGCAGCTTGAGCTATTTCAATGCGGCCTCTTCGCAGATCCGTGATCGTTGGCTGCCGAGCACCCGGGTCCTCGGAGATTTGAACAATCTCACTTCAGACCACCGCGTGGCCGAAGCTTCGATTCTGCTCGCAACCAACGCCAACGAGCTCGCGGCGGGCGAGCGACAACTCGACGAGTTGGACCGAAACATTCACAAGAGCGAGAGCGCCTATGCGCGGATGCCTCGCAGTGCCGACCAGGATGCGCTCCACTCGAAGTTCTGGGCACAGTGGAGCGAATATCGGACCGTCGCGCAGCAGGTCAGGATGCTGGCCGCCACAGGCGACCCTGAAGCCGCACGTGCGCTCTACAACACCACCTCTAAAAGAGCCTACGATCTGGCCAGCCATACCTTCGACCTGCTCAATGAAAGCAACGTCGAAAGCGCGCGCGAGGCGAGCTCACGCTCCGCCGCAGTCTACCTGCGAGTGCAATGGCTCATCATGCTTACCATAGCCCTGGCAGGGACAGCCGTGGCGTGCGCGATGATCTATGTACGCGGCTCGATCTCAGGACCCGTACTGGACCTGGTAGCCCGGATGCACAAGCTCGCCGCCAACGAGACCGGTATCCGGGTCAACGGGACGGACCAGCAGGATGAAATCGGCGAGATGGCGCGGGCGGTCGTCGTATTTCGCAACAACGCTATCGAGCTGGCTACCAGCCGACTGGCCCTCGAGCAG
>DATMQL010000053.1:0-20383 GCA_035566815.1 Steroidobacteraceae bacterium
TGCAGGTCGCGGATGGAGCACGCTTCCTTCGTGCAGCCCGGTGTGAAGTCGGCTGGATAAAAATACAGGATCAGCGCCCCGCGCCGTAACAGCGTGCTCAGCGACACGGGCTGTCCCGTGTGATCCGGCAGAGTAAATTCTGGTGCTCGACCACCCAAATCCAGCATGCCCCGACTCCCCGGCTACCTACCACTGCAAGGCGTCTTTAGTTCCGATCATAGCCTCCCGCCGCGGTCACGTGTCACCCTCCGGACGAGGGGTAGCGGCGCGGTACCCCGGGGTAAGGAAGAAGTGGCGTCCCCGGCCGGAATTGAACCGGCGACCCCTCGCTTAGGAGGCGAGTGCTCTATCCGCTGAGCTACGGGGACGATGATTTTCGACCCGGGGGAAATTGGTGGAGCGGAAGGGGATCGAACCCTCGACCTTCGCATTGCGAACGCGACGCTCTCCCAACTGAGCTACCGCCCCACGACAAGGGCGGCGATTCTAGCCAGCGCAATCCGGGACGTCCAATGGAGTTTTGTGGTGCGCGTCTCGACCCGCACCCATTCAATTAATCAGCCGCAGGACACTGGCGCGTCCGAACCTCGGGATGCTCACCACGTACAGAGTGTCGTGCTCTTTCTCCGTCACGGGTCCGACCTCCATACCACTCAGCTCCTGCACGAGTTGCGGCACGTTATTTCCATTGCCCACGAACAGGACCGACTCTCTATCGTGTCCTCGCGTCAGGCGGCTCGCCATCGCGCCAACGTCGCCACTCGGAATGACAACCGGTCGTTGGCCGAGACGGTCAGCGAGAGGTGTGATCACCTGCTGCGCATGGCGTGCATCACTTACGTAGATGGCATCGATACGCCCTACCCCGGTCTTCTCACCAAGCATCTCGGCGAGCCTCTCCGCGCGCTGCTCGCCATCGGGCGAAAGAGGCGGGTCATCAATAGTGCCAGCTTCTTTCTCAACCGGACGCACGAGCACCACCACGGTGGTCGTGGCAGAGCGATAAATAACGAAAGCCACGATGAGCGCAAAAACGACCGCCAGCATGGTGAGCCAGACGGGTGCGAGAAACGGGCGGCGGTAACGGGTTACGGCGGGAGCTTCCATTGCGCAATGATAGCAAGCCCCTACACAACAACCGCAAACAATCAACCAAACTGAAACCCGGAGATGGGCTTCCCGAGCAGCGGCTCGCTGTAGGTGCGGCGCCCGCGATCCTCACCCGCGGCACCCGCTGCAACCATGAGGGGAATCAGGTGTTCGGGGCGGGGATGCGCGGCACGAGCGCCGGGCGCTTGATGCCATGCCGCGAGCTTGCGTTCGCGCGCCGCGGAATCCGAGTCGGTCACCGCGTCATTCAGCCAGCTATCGAAGTCTGTCGCGGCACGCAGAGCGCGCGGATCACTACTATAGAGGTCGCGCAGATTGTGATAGCTCATACCGCTGCCAACAATCAGAACACCCTCATCGCGCAACGGCGCCAGGGCGCGACCCAGACTCAAGTGAGTCGCCGCATCCAGATTACGATTCAACGACATCTGCACCATCGGCACATCCGCATCCGGATAGACGAGCTTGAACGGGATGAAGACGCCGTGATCGAGACCTCGCTCAGGTTCCTCGTCAGACGGAATGTCTGCCGCGGCGAGCAACTCCCGCACGCGCCGTGCGAGCGGTGGGTCACCCGCAACGGGATAAGCGAGGCGATACGTATGCTCAGGGAAACCGTAGTAATCGAATAGCAGCGGCGGCCGTGTCGCGGTGTTTACCGTCGGCCGTTCCGTTTCCCAATGCCCTGAGACCACGAGCACGCTGCTCGGCCGTGAGCCCAACGAGGCGTCGATGCCCCGCAAATAGGCCGCCATCCGATCCCACAGATCCCGCGGCAATCCCGGCGGTGTATCCATGAAAAAGCATGGCCCTCCGCCGTGAGGAATATAGAGCGACGGCAGGCGACCCGAGGTTCGGCTCATAATTTGCGTCTCCTCATTTCCAGTCCCGTCGGAGCTCATTCAGTGTCACGTCTCATCGTCCTCGCCGTGGCAAGCGTCGCGGCCGCAGCCGCGCAAGCGGCGCCGCCTAGTTTAAGACAATCTACGCTACGAAAAATCACTGTAGATGCGGCCGTGACCACGGGCGCCTTGCGCTCGCTCCAGGGAGTGGACGGTGCGCCGGGCCCCGGCGGACACAAGCCCGAAAACTTCACCTTCGGCGGTTGGAACATGAAGGACGACGTCGACGCCTCGGCGGGCTACCGGCGTGCCCATATCGACCTCGTTCGCACCCATGACGGCTACGGTCCCGGCGACATCGATGCGAAATTCGAGAGCGCGGAGGCTCCGGGCGGCGCCCTCATTTCCGCGCGACGGGATGTGTTCACCCTTTTTCCGGACCCCAGCGCCGATCCCGACAACCCCGCGAGCTACCGTTTCGGGCCCACGGACAAGCTCATCAGCTCGATCGAAAAGGTCGGCGCGCAAGTGCTGTTTCGTGTCGGGCGCAGCGAGGGCGCCGATCCCAGGCCACCGGCCGACTTCGACCGTTACGCCGCGATCGTCAAGCACATCGTGCTCCACTACAACCAGGGCTGGGCGAATGGCTTCCACTATGGCATCCGCTACTGGGAGATCTGGAATGAGCCGGACCTCGGCAAGCTGTTCTGGACCGATACCCCTCAACAATACTTCAGCCTCTACGGAAAGCTGGCTCGCGCCATAAAGTCAGCGGACCCCCAGGCGCTCGTCGGTGGACCGGCGATCGCCAAACCGAACGACGACACGCCTTATCGCGACGAGTTCATGCGCGAGACCCGCGCGACCCATACGCCGCTGGATTTCTACTCCTGGCACTGGTACGCGACCGACTCGAACGATCCGCGCGACTTCAATCGTATCGCCGCGGACCTGCGAACCCGCCTGGACAACTATGGCCTCACCCGCACTCGATCCTTTCTAACAGAGTGGAATTACGGGCTCTCAGATCCGCCCCCCACGCCACTCGTGCGCGCGAGCTTCGTAACGAGCGCCCTCATCTATATGCAGGACGCGCCAATCGATGCAGCCACGCTCTACCGCGCGGACAATGTGTTTGGCCCCGACGGGGCTACACCTGACAAGACGGGGCAGGCACTCATCGCACTCGGGCAGATGAAGGCCACGCCAGCGCGCCTCGAGGTTGTTGGCGCCGACGCGGACGGCTTCGCGGTCGAGGCCGGACGGTCCAGCGACGGTCGGCTCGTGCGGATCCTCATCAGCAATTATCAGATCCCCGCGCAACTGCTCGGACGTCGCAAGGGCGACGACGTGTTGCATGTGCCGCCGGTCTTCGACGTGCGCCTGTTGTCGAGGCGCGATGTCGACTACCACGATAACGGCGGCTTCGACCTCACGGTGCAGCATCTCGCCACCGACCGCTCGTATGTCATCGAGCGCTGCCGGATCACCGCGCAGGATGATTTCAAGCCGCTCCGTACGGTGATCGCCCCCGATGCTGCGGTGCACATCACCGAACGGCTCCCACCTCCAGCTGTGGAGCTCATCACAGTGCGACCGCTGGATCCGCATGAGAAGCCCGGGGAGCGTGGGTCACCACAATGCGGTGCAACATAGACTCCGCGCTTTTTTGAGCCGTTGGTCGAGGGCATCACAGGCTTATCCGTAAACTATCTGTAATCTGAACCCCGATAGGGTCGACGACTAAGCGGGGAACGTTAAATGCGGACAGGCGGCCAAACCACCGTCATCCAGCGCGTGCTGGAGCGGCGCGCGCAGCAGCCGCCGACCATCGAGGACGACACGTCCTCGACGATTGCCGTGATGTTGCGCTGCCTGCCCCCGCCGCGTGCCCTCCTCGCCGTCGGCGACATCGGGCTATCCGATCAGATTCAAAGCCGTATTACGCCGGACATCCTCGACTTCGAGATCGCCGACGACGATGGCACGGCCATCGAGCTATTCAAGACCGAATTCCGGCCCGTCGTGCTGACGGACAGCCTGGAGTTGATTCGCCGCCTGCGCTCACAACAGGCGGATCGCGCGCCGTTCGTTCTCTACATTGCCGAGCTCGACGAAGGCGGTGAGCGCGAATCCGGCCTCATCGCCGGTGCCGATGACTGCGTCGGGCGCCGCTCGCCGGAGACCGAACTGCGCGCGCGTGTTGGAGCCGCACGCCGGATCGCCGAGCTCGAAGCGGTGCTACGCATTGCGTTGATCGAAAATCGCAAGCTCTCGACGACGGATGACCTGACACGAGTGGCGAGTCGGCGCTTCTTTCGCAAACATTTTCCGCGCGAGGTGGAGCGCGCGGCGCGTTATGGCCGCCCGTTGTCGCTGATCCTGTGCGACATCGACTTTTTCAAGACGGTCAACGATACGCTCGGACACGCCGGCGGCGACCAGGTGCTTGCACAATTCGGGGCCCGGCTGCAGCAGCTTTTGCGCCGCGGCGTCGACTGGGTGGCACGCATCGGCGGCGAAGAGTTCGCCATCGTGTTGCCCGAAACCGGCTACGAGCCTGCACTCGAAACGGCGCGCAAGCTGCGCGCCGGTGTGGCAAACAAACCCTTCGATGTCCATGGCAAACAGTCCGCCATCACCGCCAGCTTCGGGCTGTGCGGGCTCGACCGTGTGCCCGTCGGTGAGCGCAAGATTCCCGAGCACATGCTGAAGGTCGCCGACGCCGCGCTTTATAAAAGCAAACACGCCGGGCGCAACCGCGTGACGGCCACCATCCTCCAGGAGACGCCGCCCGGCACATCGAAAGGCAAACCCGCCCCGGTGGCGAAAAGTCGCGCAGACTGACGCAAGCCCTTGGAGCGACTGCGCTTTGCGCGCTGAAGGCACTTCTGCCCACAGGGTTATGCACAAATTCTGTGGATAAGTGAAGTGACCGGCGGCCGCGCCGGATTCCACCACTGCAGTGGAAACCGCGCCGCGCTTGTGTGAGACTGCGCCCCTTCGCTCACTTCGCAGGCCCGCGGATGAAGAAGACAGGCAGCGAAATTGCGCCCGACGAAACAGAACAAAGCAAGGCCCCCCCAGCGGAGCCCGTGGAGCGCGCGCGATTGCAGGCAGATGTAGCGAAACAACGTGTGCGCATCGCGAAAGAAGAGTTGAAGCGCGCGCGTAAGCGCTTGAAAGAAGCGAAGCGGGAAGCGAAACGCGCCCGCAAGCAAGCAGCGGCCGCACATAAGGAATGGAAGCAGGAGCGGCGTGCCAGCGAAGACGCTGTTGCCAACAAACAGGCGGCGCCCGGCAAGGCGAAAAAATCCAAGCGTCCCGCCGCCACGGCGAAGAAAAGCAAGCCGGCGACCAAAAAGTCCCGCAAAGCAGCCGCACCGGCGCCGGCCGCCAAAACACCGGCCCCGAAAAACAAGACCAAAGCCAAGCCGACGAAGAAGCGGACCTCGGTACCGAGCGTGAAGCGCACGGTCGAGAAGTCCCGCAAGCGTACGAACGGGTCCGCACAAAGTTCCACCGCAGCTCCTGCTGAGGACCCCAAAGCACCCGAGTCATTTGCAACGACACCGGCAGCCAATTCAGAAGAACTCGGTACACTGGACAGCGCGACGAATGGCGCTGCGGTCGAACACGGGACCTGACGCGCACCCGCGAGCTGAAGTTTTCTTTCGGAGAGTCGAGTATGCAAGATCAGCGAACCCGTGAAAGCACGGCGCGCGAAGGCGCGGCCGCCCCTGGTACAAAAACGCGGGTCGCTCCGTCGAGCTCTCGCATGCTCACCAGTTATCTGTCTGACATCGAGCAACTGCTCGATGAGCAACAGTGGGAAGCCGCTTTGCGCGAGGCGTTGGATCTGCCGCAGCTCGCGGTCGCGTTGGGCGATCCGCAACTGAGTGTCTCCGCCGAGCGCCTGAAGGGCTGGTGCGATGAGTGGATTCGTCCGGAAGATCCAGATCGAAACGAGCGTGGCGCCGACTATGAGCGGGTCAGCGCGACGGTCATCGCGCGCGCCTCGGGAAACGACAGCGCGGCTGTTCCCTCCCTCGCTCTGAAGCGACTTCGCCTGAGGCGGCTCGTGCGAACGCCACCGCGGGGATTCAACGCCGGACGCAGCAGGACTCTCCCTCCGGAAGGCTCGAATGCTGTCGAGACCTGCGGCATTCTCGTCGAGGCGGCTCGCCGTTGGTACGCGCAGAACGCCGTACACGACAAAACAGTACAGGCGAATCTCGCGCGACTCGCGGTACTGCGCTAACAGCGAGCCCAGTTCAGCGGTACCGTCCCCGCCGCACTATCGCGATAGCGGAAGTCGCGGCTGCACCGCCGTCTGCTGCGCGTACTTCGCGCGCCCACAGTCCGGACCAGGGCGTGGCCTTGTGGCTCCACCCGGTTACGCACGCGTCGCACCCCCATCGCGGCACCGGTCAATCACCCTCGCCGCACCACCGTTGTGGCGCCCGCCTCACGCTCGCGCCCCAACAGCGCGTGGACGCTCCAAAACACAGCGCCTCCACCCGCCCTCATCGGCAGGCTGTCTGAATAGCCATTCAACGCCATTAAATGCGTTTTCATGCTATAAGTTAGATTATAATAAATAACTATCTTATTGATAATGATTCCGTTTATGGTCACCATCCGTTAACCCTTGCATCGGCCCCAGCCTTGATGGAATATAGCTGCGTGGGGGGGCCCATGTTATTGAGTGGCTATTCAATGCCCCAATCTGGCGGCGGTCTGAAAGCAACCTCAGGCATACGTGCGGTGCGCGAACCGTTGCGTGTGGGCGTCATCCTGGCGGAGCACTTCACGCTCTCCGCTTTCGCCGTTTTCATTGACCACTTGCGGCTGGCCGCCGATGAGGGCGACCGCAGCCGACCGCTGAACGTGCAATGGTCGATCATGGCGAGCCGGCAGGAATCGGTGCCCGCGAGTTGCGGGGTCATGATCGAGCCGACGACCCGCTTTCTGCCACCCGAATCCCTCGACTATGTCGTCGTCATCGGCGGCCTCCTCCATGCCGGCCCACAGATCGACGACGCGACGACACGTTATCTGCGCGAAGTGGCCGAGACGCGGGTGCCGTTGATCGGCATCTGCACAGGGAGCTTCATCCTGTGCCGCGCGGGTCTCATGCGCGGACGGCGCTCCTGTGTGAGCTGGTATCACTACCAGGATTTCCTCGAAGCCTTTCCGGATCACGGCGTGGTGGCTGACCGCCTCTTCCTCGCCGACGGTCCTCGAATCACCTGCGCCGGCGGCGCGGGGGCCGCTGCTCTGGCCACGCATCTGATCGAGCGCCACCTCGGCTCGGCCGTCGCACAGAAGGCAAGCCAGGTGCTGTTGTTTGATAAGCCCCGCTCCGGAAGCGATGCGCAACCTCATCCGCCGATGTCGGAAACAGTCAGCGAGCCGCGCGTGCGGCGCGCATTGCTCCTGATGGAGCAGAATCTCAACCGCCCCATCGCCATCGCGGCAGTCGCGGACGAGCTCGGCATGTCAGTGCGACAGCTCGAGCGGCTCTGTCGCGAACACGTTGGCCTCGGGCCGGCCTCCCTGTATCGCCAACTGCGTATGCGTTATGCGAACTGGTTGATCGAGAATACCGACAGGTCCGTGACGGAGATTGCGATCGAGGCCGGCTTCGCTGACTGCGCGCACTTCTCGCGTCAGTTCAAAGATGCTTACGGGCTCTCGCCATCAACCCGGCGGCTGCAACCCGATCGCCCCTTAAACGGCGACGCCGCGCGCGCGCGCGTCTTCGAGTAGGCGCAACCATAACAGGCGGATGGCGCGTCCGTTCAATCGAACTGACGGACGCGTCGTATCTAATGCCAACAACCGGTCGTGGAACCGGATGCTGTTGACACGGTCTCGACGGCGAACTGGGGAAGGGTTAAGAATGAAATCAAAGGTCTCATACGCGGTAGCGGCCATATTGGGAGGCACGGGCTTCGCGGCGACCGCCGCTGAGCAGCCGGCGGCCGAAAGTAATGACGCGGGCGCGGTCGCCCTCGAAGAGGTCACCGTCACCGCGACACGGCGCTCGGAGAACATCCAGAACGTCCCGATCTCCATGCAGGCCATGACTGCCGAGACGCTGCAACAACTCAACGTCTCGACGCTCGACGACTACATCAAGTTCCTGCCGAACGTGACGACGGCCAACAACGGCCCGGGCCAGAACGAAGTGTTCATGCGGGGCTTGAGCGCCGGCTCGCAACCCAGCCAGGGCAGCGCCTCGACCGGCTTGTGGCCTAACGTCGCCATTTACCTCGATAACCAATCGGGCCAACTGCCGAATCGCAACCTCGACATCTACGCTGCGGATCTGAATCGCATCGAGGTCCTGGAGGGTCCGCAAGGAACCCTGTTCGGCTCCGGCGCCGAGGCTGGCGTGATCCGCTACATCACGAACGCGCCGAAGCTCGATGTGACCGAGGGGAGCATCAAGGCCGGTTACGGCGTAACCGCCCACGGCGATCCGAATTCCGACGTGACCGCGGTGCTGAACGTGCCCCTGATCCCTGACACCCTGGCGGTGCGCGCGGTGATCTACGACGACAAGCGCGGCGGCTACATCGACAACGTGCCGGCGACCTTTACGCGCAAGAACACCGACATCGGCATCCACTACGCCCAATATCCGGCCGCGGCCGATGGGTCCTGCCCGGATGGCTTGCCCAACGCCGGTTATTGCGTGCCTCCGGGGAGCCCGAGCATCAATAACAACGCCTTCGCCGGCCGGGCCATCAACCCGGTCACCTACCAGGGTATCCGCGCCGAGGTGCTGTACAAGTTCAATGAAGACTGGGACTTCCTGTTCACCCAGTCCTACCAGAACATGAACTCGCAGGGCGTGTTCTACCAACAGCCCACCGCCTCGGATGGCGCGAAACTGAATCCGCTCGAAGTCACGTTGTTCAACAGCGCCTTCGACAAGGATAAGTTCGAGAGCACTTCGTGGACGTTTAACGGCAAGGTCGGCCCGGTGAAGGCCGTCTACACCGGTGGCTACCTCGTGCGCAACGTCGAGCAGGTTGGCGACTACACGAATTACGCACGCGGCGTGTACGCGGACTACTACCAATGCTTCGGGCCGACCGTCGGCGATCCGAACCTCAAGCCGACCTGCTTCTCCCCGAGCTCCACCTGGTTCGAGAACGAGCGCAACACTCACCAGCAGCACGAGCTCCGCTTCAGCACGCCCGACGACTGGCGCTTGCGCGCCATCGCGGGTGCCTTCTGGGAAGCCAACATCCTGTACGACCAGGGCGGCTGGAACTACAAGACCGTTCCTTCGTGCACCACGAACGATCCGGCCGGCACAGGCGGCAATAGCGGCTGTTTCTCAGACATCGGCACGGCGCCGGGCGCGACTGTCGTGAACCCGGGCGTGCACGGCGCCCCCCTCTCCTTCTACCAGGACACGGTGCGAGAGACGAAGCAGACCGCCTTCTTCGTGTCGGTCGACTACGACATCATTCCGAAGGTGTTGACAATCACCGCCGGAACACGGCATTTCCTGTTCCAGAACTCCTCGGCGGGCAGTGTCTCCGGCAGCTTCTTCTGCTTCGAGAGCGGCGTACCGGTTGGCGGCTGTCTCAACGACAACTACAACCTGAACCACCAGAATCTCCGTGACACCGAGTCCGGCTTCAAGAGCCGCGGCAACATTACCTGGCATATCACGCCGGACCTCATGGTGTACTACACATTCTCCCAGGGCTTCCGCCCCGGTGGCTTCAACCAGAACGGCGGTACGACGCACGCCCCTGACAGCACTGGTACGCCACAGTACCTGATCCCCAGCTCCTACCAGTCCGACAAGTTGACCAACAACGAAATCGGCTGGAAGACGGAATTCTTCAATCACCGCCTGCAATGGAATGGCGCCATCTACCGGGAGAACTGGGACAATGTCCAGGTCGCCTTCTTCGACCCCGGCCTGGTCGGCAACATCTTCTATAACACCAACGGCCAGAACTTCCTCATCAAGGGTATCGAGACGTCCTTGTCGGCTCGCGTCGTCAGCGGGTTGACGGTGCAGGGAGCGGCCTCGTGGAATCAAAGCCGGCAGACGAATTCGCCCGTGCTGCTCGACAATAATCCCGCGAACCCGAACCACGGTCAGCCGATCACGCAGAGTTGCAGCGCCACCGGTACCAATTGCGCACCGATCACCAACCCGTTCGGCCCTGTCGGCTCGCCGAGCGCCAACGCGCCGCCGATCCAGTTCAGCGCGCGGGCCCGCTATGAGTGGGCCATGGCCGGATACGTGCCGTACGTCCAGGTCGGCCTGACTCACAGCGGGCATTCCTTTACGCAGGCGGGCTCGAATCCGACGATCGTAGAAGCAGGCGGAATAAGCACCGGCCGGCTACGGTTCGAGAATCCGGCTTACACGACCGTGGATGCGTCAATCGGCGTCTCGAAGGACAACTGGTACGTGAACCTGTTCGGGGAGAACCTCAGCAACTCGAACGCCAGCACGTTCGTCAGCACGGATCAGTTCATCGTCGCGCAGACGCCCCTGCGGCCGCGCGTGTTGGGCGCGCAGTTCGGCTACAAGTTCTGAAACACTGAAGCGGAGCGCTACCGCTGGGAGCTTTCCCAGCGGGGCGCGACGTAGAACGGGGCGCTCGACTCCGGCAGGAGCGCCTTACCCAGGATGTGATCCGCCGCCTTTTCCGCGATCATGATCGTCGGCGCGTTGAGATTGCCGTTGGTGATTGACGGCATGATCGACGAGTCGACGACGCGGAGCGACTCGATCCCCCGCACCCGTGTCTGTGAATCGACGACCGCCAGCGGATCGTCATCGCGACCCATCTTACAAGTGCAGGACGGGTGATACGCAGTTTCCACGTGCTTGCGGATGAATGCGTCAATCTGTTCGTCCGTTTGCACATCCGCGCCGGGTTGCATCTCGCGCGCGTGATAGCGAGCGAACGCCGGCTGCCCAAAGATCTCGCGAGTCAGTCTTACGCAGGCCCGCATCTCCGACCAATCGTCCGGATGCGACAGGTAGTTGAAAAAGAGCTTCGGATGATCCAACGGATTGGCGGAGGCGAGACGAACCCATCCCCTGCTCTTCGAGCGCATGGGTCCTACGTGCGCCTGGAAACCGTGCTCGCGCGCGAGTGATGAGCCGTCGTAATTCACAGCCATCGGCAGGAAATGGAATTGGATGTCGGGATAGCGCACGCCGGCCCGACTGCGGATGAACCCACCGGTCTCGAAGTGGTTGGTCGAGCCCAGTCCGTTCTTGGCCAGAATCCAGCGCGCCCCGATGAGCGCCTTGCGGAACGGCGTCATGTGCGTGAACAGCGTGACGGGCTCTTTGCTGGCCACCTGGAAGTAGAACTCCAGGTGGTCCTGGAGATTCTCGCCAACCCCCGGTAGCTCATGGACTATCGCAATGCCGTGATCCGCGAGCTCGGAGGCCGGTCCGACACCGGACAGCTTCAGCAGCTGCGGCGAATTCACCGGTCCCCCGCTGAGGATCACTTCACGCCGCGCGCGCGCGACCTGGTCCGAATCTCCACGGCGATAGCGAACACCGAGCGCCCGCCGGCGCTCGAACAGAATCTTCGTCGCCAGTGCGTGGGTCCGCACGGTCAGATTGCTTCTAGCCATCGCCGGTCGCAGATATCCGTTGGCGGCGCTACAACGGCGCCCTTCTCCAACGGTCATATCCATGCGACCCAGACCTTCCTGTTGAAAGCCGTTCATATCCTCCGTGATGGGATAGCCCGCCTCGCAACCGGCGGCCAGCCAGGCTTCGTGGAGTGGATTCGTCAATAACCCGCGTTGGGTGGCGAGCATTCCGTCCGCACCGTGATACTCGTCACCGCCGCCGGCACGTCGCTCCGCTCGCTTGAAATACGGCAGAACGTTGCCATAACCCCAACCCGCCGCGCCTTCGGATTCCCAGCGCTCGAAATCAAATGCATTGCCACGAACGTACACCAGGCCGTTGATCGACGAGGAGCCGCCGAGCACCCGGCCTCGCGGTGTAAAAATGCGGCGGCCACCGAGATTCGGCTCCGGCTCGCTGCGATACGGCCAGGTGTACTTGGGCATGTTCATCGGAATCGACAGCGCGGTCGGCATCTGGATGAACACCGACCGATCGGAGCCGCCGTACTCCAGCAGCAGCACCGTGTGCTTGCCGTCCTCGGTGAGACGGTTGGCCAGCACGCAGCCCGCCGAGCCCGCGCCGACTATCACGTAATCGAATATTTCTTCGTTCAAGACTGGCTCGTCGCTCAAGAATCGTCCCGTCAGTACGGCGCGTCGATGTCGCCCATCGCGACGTACACGCTCTTAAGTTGTGTGTAGTGCTCGATCGCGGCACGCCCGTTCTCGCGCCCCAATCCGGAAAGTTTCACCCCACCGAACGGCAGCTCGATCGGTGTGATGTTGTATTGATTGATCCAGCAGGTGCCGGCCTCGAGCCGGGCGATCACGCGATGCGCCCGCGTGAGGTCGTTCGTGAACACGGCCGCGGCGAGGCCGTAATCGGTGGCGTTCGCGCGGGCGATCACCTCCTCCTCGTCGTCGAACTCCAGCACCGCCATGACGGGGCCGAAGATCTCCTCGCGGACGATCGCCATGTCATCGTGACAGCCATCGAACACCGTGGGGGCCACGAAAAATCCATTCGCCAGGTCCGCCGTCGTCACACGATGTCCACCGGTCAGGACCCGGGCGCCCTCGGCACGGCCGCGCCCGATATAGGCGAGCACTTTCTCCATGTGCGCGTGGGAAATCAACGAGCCGACCTGCGTGCGGGGATCCATCGGATCGCCAATGCGCATCGCGTTCGTGCGCGCGACGACCCGCTCCAGGAAGGCCTCTTTGATCTTACGATGGACGAAGACCCGTGTGCCGTTCGAGCAGACTTCGCCGGCGGAATAGAAATTTCCGAGCAGCGCCCCCGACACCGCGTTGTCGAGTCGCGCGTCGTCGAAAATGATGAGCGGCGACTTGCCGCCGAGCTCGAGGGTCACGTGTTTGAGAGACGGTGATGCCGCGGCCATGACGGCCTTGCCCGTGCTCACCGCGCCGGTCAGAGAAACCTTGTTGATACCCGGATGCTGGGTGAGGAGACGGCCCGTGTCGGCGAGTCCCTGCACGACCTGGAACACGCCCTCCGGCACACCGGCCTCATTCAGAACCTCGCGCAGGCGGATGGCAGTCAGCGGAGTCAGATCGGCTGGCTTGAAGATCATCGCGTTACCGCAGGCGAGCGCCGGCGCGGTCTTCCAACAGGCGATCTGCAGTGGATAGTTCCAGGCGCCGATGCCGGCAACGACACCGAGCGGCTCGCGCCTCGTGTAACCGAAAGCCTGTGGACCCAGGTCCAGGTGCTCACCCGAGAGAGTCGGCGCGACCCCTGCGTAGTATTCGAAGCAGTCAGCACCCGAGATGACGTCGACGACACTCGTTTCCTGGATCGGCTTGCCGGTATCGCGAGTCTCGAGCTCGGCGAGTTCCTGGTTACGGGCGCGCAGAATGTCGGCGGCCCGCCGCAGGATCCGTCCGCGTTCGGTCCCCGTCAGCGTCGCCCATTTCTTTTGAGCGACACGAGCCTTGGCGACGGCAGCATCCACCGCGGCCGGGCCCGCCACCTCGATATGGGCCAACACCTCCCCGGTCGCCGGGTTGAGAGTCGCGAACGTCGCGCTCTTGCCGAACGGCTGCGGTTGTGACACAACACCGACGGTCGCATCAGCAACCGGTACCAGGCCATCGTAGTGCGCGCTTTCTTTCAACCGGCCGCTCACGAAGGCGGTCAACAAAGCGCGCGCGCTCTCGCTGTCGGCTTCCTTCCAATCCGAAAGCGCGGCGCGAAGCCAGACGCCATCGATCATCGCCGCGATCATGGCCGAGAGACTGCGCGCCTCGACCGCGGGCATCAGCTTCTGCAACGCGTTGGAGAGATTCGACAGCATGCGGCGCTGATAAACCGTCTGCACCCGCTTCAAACCGTGGACGTGCAGAACCTGGCCCCAGAACGCGAGCCATGCGGTTCCGGTGCGCTTATCGAATTCCTCCGCCGCCAGGTTGGCATCGATGACCGCCTGGATGCGGCCACGCGGCGTATGCGCGGCGGCAAACCGCAACTTCACCCGCTCGCTGATGCGGCGCGAGAGCGTGCGGAAGGTCGCCTCCAACAGGCCGTCTTTGTCCCCGAAGTAATGCGCGACCAGGCCGGGTGAGACTCCCGCCCGACTTGCGATCTGTGCGAGAGTGCTGCCGACGAAACCGACCTCGGCGAGACTGTCGATCGTGACCTCGATGAGCTGGCGGGTGCGGGCCTCCTCCACCTCATCCCGTGGCAGTGCGCCCAGGGCGGCTCCGGGAGGGATTGATTGCCTGTTCAACGTGATGCTCCGAAAGGCGGCGGAAAGGGTCGCGTCCGGGCTCTCCTGGTGCAGCGGTGGCGCGCCGATAGTTCTTTTGTCATCAGGTATTTGCCCCGGCCCGCACGTGCTTGACAGACGCTGCATTAAACGGCTATTCAAGACAGCGCCGAGATGATGAAGTGACAGCTCGGGTGGGTCAAGTCCGACATTCAACTACAATGATTGGAGCGCGTATGGCGCCTGCGGGGTCGACCGGGTCTCACGAAATCGAGCGTCCTGGCGGGCACTGCGTGCGTGCCCCCCGGTGCTGGGCAGGCTTCACCCGCATCGGTGCGGTTGTTGCGTTGCTCGGGTGTGCGATTCTGACCACTGCGCAGACGCGGGCGGCGGAGGCGACGGGCGAGCCGCCCTCCTGCCAGGCCGTGAGACTTTCCGACGTCGGCTGGACCGACGTGACCGCGACGACCGCGACGCTCACCGTTCTGCTCAAGTCCCTGGGCTATCTGCCCCAGACGACCGTGCTGTCGGTGCCGGTCACGTACGCGTCGATGAAGAACAAGGACATCGATGCCTTCCTGGGCGATTGGATGCCCACCCAGGAGGGCGACATCAGGCCCTTCCTGACGGACGGCTCGGTGGAAGTCCTCGGCCCGAACCTCACCGGCGCCAAGTACACCCTCGCCGTCCCGGCGTACGCCTACGCCATGGGCTTGCGCGACTTCAACGACATCAAGAATTTCGGAGCCCAGCTCAAGAATTCCATCTACGGCATCGAGCCAGGCAACGACGGGAATCGGCTCATCCTGGGAATGCTGAAACAGAACCTGTTCGGCCTCGGGGACTTCAAGATCGTGGAGTCCAGCGAGCAGGGGATGCTAGCCGAGGTCGAGCGCATGGGACATACAAAAACGCCCATCGTCTTTCTCGCCTGGGATCCGCACCCGATGAACATGCGCTTCGATCTGCGCTACCTCGCGGGCGGCGATGCGGTGTTCGGGCCTAACTTCGGTGGCGCCACGGTCTACACAGTCATCCGTACCGGTTATGCCGCCGAATGTCCCAACATGGGCCGCCTGCTGCGGAATCTGAAATTCACGCCACGCGGCGAGAGTCAGATCATGGCGGCGATGTTGGATCAGCACCAACAGCCCGAAGCCGCCGCGGCGGCCTGGATTCAGGCCAATCCCCGGGTCGTCGCAAGTTGGCTCTCAGGCGTCTACACCTTCGACGGCCGGCCTGCTCTGGAGGCCGTGCGGGTGGGCAAGAGCGCCGGCGATTGGAGCTTCGAGCATTGGGTCAGCGACCACAAGATCCCCGTCGGGGAAACGGTTGCCTCACTGATCGACTATGTCAAAGCGCACGGCCGCTTGTTCTTCGATGGCGTCTCGGCACTCATCCGTGGCAGTGTGAATGGCCTGACTTTCCTGTTGGTCGCCATCCCGTCCCCGGTGCTGATTCTCGCCATCGCCGCCCTGACATGGGCGCTGCGGCGCTCCTTCACGCTCGTTGCGTTCGTCACGGCGGCTCTGCTTTTCATCATGAACCAGGGTTATTGGATCCCCACCCTGGAGACGCTGTCGCTGGTCATCGCGGCGGCACTGGTGTCCGCCCTCGTGGGTGTCCCGCTCGGGATAGCGGCCGCCCATAGGCCAAGGCTCTACGCGGTGCTGCGCCCCGTACTGGATCTCATGCAAACCCTACCCACGTTCGTCTACCTGATTCCCACCCTGGTGTTGTTCGGCCTGGGTGTCGTCCCCGGGCTCATTTCCACGGTCATTTTTGCGCTGCCAGCGCCGATCCGCCTGACGCAGCTCGGCATCAGCTCGGTGCCCAAGCCCCTGCTCGAAGCGGGTGAGGCTTTCGGCGCCACTCGCATGCAGATGCTGTGGAAGGTGGAGCTCCCGAGCGCAGCTCCGACCATCATCGCCGGCATCACCCAATGCATCATGCTGAGTCTCTCGATGGTGGTGATCGCAGCACTGGTGGGCGCGGGCGGGCTCGGAGTGCCCGTCGTCCGCGCGCTCAACACGGTACAGGTCGGCATGGGTTTCGAAGCGGGCTTTGTCATCGTCCTCCTTGCCATCATGCTCGATAGGATCAGTCGCCCTGCTGAGAAGGGTGCGACGCATGACGTCGCACGGGCGGCCCGCAAGGGACGCCCCGGATCGACGGCGAGCAAGCGCAAGCTTGCGCAGAAGGAGAGCGGCACATGAGCGTCGCCCTCGAATTTCGCAGTGTGGATATCGTTTTCGGCGCCAAGGGTAACCGCCGCCTCAATGGCGCGATCCAACAGGCGCTCGCGGCACTCGATGCCGGCGGCACGCGCACCGAGATCTCCGAGAAGACAGGGGTCGTCATCGGTGTCGCCAATGCCAGCCTGACCGTCGAGCGCGGCGAGATTTCGGTTCTCATGGGCTTGTCGGGATCCGGCAAGTCCACTTTGCTTCGTGCGGCGAACGGCATCACGCCAGTAACGCGCGGCCAGGTCCTGGTCGGCGACGGAGCCGACGTCGTGGATATCGCTAAATGCGACGCGACCACTCTGCGCCGAGTGCGCCGCCTTCGTATCGCGATGGTGTTTCAGCAGTTCGGGCTGCTCCCGTGGAGAACGGTGCGGGACAATGTCGGCTTTGGCCTCGAGTTGCGGGGTGAGCCTGCGGATAAGCGCCGCCGCATCATCGACGAGCAGCTCGAGCTCGTCGGTCTCACGCAATGGGGCGATCGTTACTGCAGCGAGCTTTCCGGAGGCATGCAGCAGCGCGTCGGCCTCGCGCGGGCCTTCGCGACGGACGCGGACATTCTGCTGATGGACGAGCCCTTCTCGGCGCTCGACCCGCTCATCCGCCGCAAGCTGCAGGACGAGTTGCTGGCTCTGCAAGAGCGGGTGAAGAAAACCATCCTGTTCGTCAGCCACGACCTCGACGAAGCCCTGAAGCTCGGCGACAAGATCACCATCCTCGAAGGCGGCCGCATCGTCCAGACCGGCACCGCGCAGGACATCGTGGAAAGGCCTGCCAACGACTATGTCGCCGAGTTCGTGCGGCACATCAATCCGCGGACGGCTATTAAGGGAGCGGCCCAGGCGCCCCAATAGGCGGCTCCGTTCAGCGTCCTGCTCGCTCCGCTTCGCGCCTCAGCGCTATCCGAACGGCCGCTCTGCGAAGGCGGGCGGTCACCGCACCAGCTCCGATTGAATCCGTGCGCCCGCCTTGTCGCATATATTCAAGCGGGTCGGCGGGCGTATGCTCGTAGATCGCTAGCGTGGCCGGCATCATACCGGCGCCTCTTCACGGCGCCCTCGAACCTACCAGGAACCTTTGCGATGCAACCCTTCTCTGGCCTGTCGCTGCTACGACGCGGTTTGTCAGGCCAGCGGGGCTGGACCCAACAGTGGCGTAGAGCGGAGCCCAAGGCGTCCTATGACGCGGTCATTGTCGGCGGTGGCGGCCACGGACTCGGCGCTTCGTACTACCTAGCCAAGGAGCATGGCCTCAAGAACATTGCCGTGCTGGAAAAAGGCTGGATTGGCGGCGGCAACACCGGCCGTAACACCACCATCATCCGCTCGAACTACCTGTTCGATGAAAGCGCGGCGCTCTACGACCATTCGCTGAAGTTGTGGGAGACCCTGTCCCAGGAGCTCAACTACAACGTTATGTTTTCGCAGCGGGGCGTGATGATGCTCGCGCACACCGTGCACGACATGCAGGTGTCGAAGCGCCATATCCATGCGAACCGCGCGGCTGGTGTCGACAACGAATGGCTGACCCCGGAGCAGGCGCAGGCGTTCTGCCCGGTCCTGAATATTGACGACATCCGCTACCCGGTGCTCGGCGCCGCCTTACAGAGGCGCGGCGGGACGGCCCGCCACGATGCCGTGGCCTGGGGCTTTGCCCGCGCAGCCGACGCCCTCGGAGTCGATATCATCGAAAATTGCGAAGTGACCGGCATCCGGCGCGATGCGAAGGGCGCGATAGAGGCAGTCGAGACGACCCGGGGGTTGATCCGCACCCCGAAAATCGGCGTCTCGGCGGCGGGTCACACCAGCGTGGTCATGAAGATGGTGGGCCTGCAATTGCCGCTCGAGAGCTTTCCGCTACAAGCACTGGTCTCCGAGCCCGTCAAACCCATTTTTCCGTGCGTGGTCATGTCCAACACCATCCACGCCTACATCAGCCAGTCCGACAAAGGCGAGCTCGTGATCGGTGCGGGCACCGACGCCTACACCTCGTACACCCAGCGTGGTGGACTCCACATCGACAACCACGCCCTCGAAGCGATCTGCGAGTTGTTTCCGATGTTTCGTCGCCTGCGCATGCTGCGCAACTGGGGCGGCATCGTCGATGTGACGCCGGACCGCTCCCCCATCATCGCGAAGACACCGATTCCGGGCCTCTATGTGAACTGCGGCTGGGGTACGGGTGGGTTCAAGGCTACGCCGGGCTCGGCACACGTGTTCGCACACACCATTGCTCGCGACGAGCCCCACCCGATCAACGCGCCCTTCACGATCGAGCGTTTCCGCGACGGCCACCTCATCGACGAAGCGGCCGCAGCGGCCGTGGCGCACTGAGCACGGAAGATAACGAGTCATGTTGCTGATCGAATGCCCTTATTGCGGCAAGCGCCCGGAGTTGGAATTCAGTCACGCCGGCCAGGCGCACATCGCCCGTGCCAAAAACCCTTCCGAGGTCTCGGTGGAGGAATGGACGGACTTCCTCTACATGCGTGGCAACATCAAGGGCGTCCATGCCGAGCGCTGGCGGCATACCTATGGTTGCGCCCGATTCTTCAATGCGCTGCGCGACACCACGACCGATCACTTTATTGCCACCTACAAGGCAGGTGAGCCGGCGCCGGCGGTGGCGCGTGCGGGCGGGGCTGCAGCTTCGGGCGCGGCGGCAGTGCCGGGCGCGGCGGACGTGTCGGGCGTTGCCACAAAGGTGAGCCCGTGAAGCACGCCACATCCGTGGAGAGTCTCGGACGCGTCGACCGGGCACGAACGATCCGCTTCACATTCGACGGTCGCGAGTTGACCGGTTTCGAAGGTGATACGTTGGCTTCGGCGTTGTTACGCAATGGCATACACCTCGTCGGGCGATCCTTCAAATATCACCGCCCTCGCGGCATCCTGGCTGCCGGCGCGGAAGAACCGAATGCGCTCGTTGGCGTGCGGCGCGATGACGCACGCTACACACCCAATCTGCGGGCGACGCAGATTGAGTTGTATGAGGGGCTCGAGGCGCACAGTCAGAACCGGTGGCCCAGTCTCGGGTTCGATCTTGGAGGCATCAACAGCCTCCTCTCGCCGTTCATTCCGGCAGGGTTCTACTACAAGACGTTCATGTGGCCGCGGGGCGCGTGGAAATCGCTCTACGAGCCGCGCATCCGGGCCGCCGCGGGCCTGGGGAAATCGCCCACGCTGGCGGACCCGGACCGTTATACGAATCGCTTCGCCCATTGCGACGTGCTGGTTGTTGGAGCGGGCCCAGCCGGGCTCGCCGCGGCGCTGGCGGCCGCCGCCTCCGGCGCGCGCGTCATCATCTGCGATGAACAGGCCGAGTTCGGCGGCTCGCTGCTGGCGGAGCCCGCGGGCCCACGAGCCGCGCAAATTGAAGGCGTACCTGCGTCGACATGGGTCGAGCGCGCGGTCGAAACCCTGAAGCGCAACCCACGCGTTACGATCCTGACGCGCACCATAGCGTTTGGATATTTCCCACATAACATGGTGGGGCTCAACGAACGGCTCACGGACCACCTCGCCCAACCGGATCCCGAGTCGCCGCGCGAGCGCCAATGGCAGGTTCGGGCGAAAGAAGTCGTGCTCGCCGCCGGCGCCATCGAGCGACCGCTGGTGTTTCCCGGCAATGACCGGCCTGGAATCATGTTGGCCGGTGCGGCGCGCACCTATGTAAACCGTTACGGCGCGGTGCCCGGCTCTCGCGCGGTCGTGATCACTGCTTGCGACGAGGCCTATCGGGCGGCGCTCGATTTGTCCGAGGCGGGGGTATTCATAGCGCTCATCGCGGATATCCGCGCGCGGGCTGACGGCCC
>DATMQL010000054.1:0-34327 GCA_035566815.1 Steroidobacteraceae bacterium
ATCGCGTTCGCGATACGTGCGAGCTCGGTACGGTTCATCGTCAGATCCTCCAGCATGAGTGGGCCGGGCGCGTCAACGAGCGGCAATCGGTGCCTGTCGCGGGCGGCCCACCGTTCTTGGACAAATTTCGCGGCGGCAAGAATACCAAACTAACGATGCAATGGTCCCGCTCGATTCCCTAGATAACCTTACGAGTTACTGATGAATATTCCTCGCCCGCGGCGCTCGCCCGCAGTGGAGGTGTAGCTTAGTCGCCACGGCTGGGAAACAGTTCCCGCGGGCCGCCTCCAGGTCCCCGCTTGGTTCTCGGTGCAATTAGTACTAAAATAGTCCTAGTTTCAGAAACCCCCATTAGCGCCCCAAGCCATGCTGCGTATTAGCCGGCTCACCGATTACGCCACCGTCGTTCTGGCCACGCTCGCCGAGCAGCCAGAGCGCGTGCAGACCGCTACCTCGCTCGCGGAGCAGACGCGGATCGCGGCACCGACGGTGAGCAAGCTCCTTAAACAGCTCCAACGGGCGAACCTCGTGATTTCCACGCGGGGGCTCCACGGCGGCTACCAGCTCGCGAGGCCCGCCGCGCAGATCAGCGCGGCTGCGATCCTCGATGCCCTGGAGGGCCCGGTAGCCCTGACCGACTGCGCCGCCGGCCAGGGTCATTGCGAAATCGAGGAAACCTGCCGCGTCGGCCGCGTCTGGCAACGCCTGAACCTCGCCATTCGCCGCTCCTTACACGACGTCAGCCTGGCGCAGCTGGCCGGCATCGACTCCGCGCATGTACGCCTGCCGACACTCGAGCGCGAAGTGAAGCTGGCCACGCCGCGCGCGCCGGTCCGGTCGTGATCACCGAATTACTGCTTCGACATACCTTATGAGCGAATCCGCAAAACAGTTAGAAAGTCTGATCGCACGCGGCTACCAGCATGGCTTCGTGACCGATATCGAGTCGGACACCGTCCCGCCCGGGTTGGATGAGAGCGTCGTACGGCTCATCTCGCGAAAAAAGAACGAGCCCTCCTTCCTGACGGAATGGCGGCTCAAGGCGCTACGCCACTGGCTGGAGATGGATGAGCCTCATTGGGCTCATGTGAAGGTCGCCCCGATCGACTACCAGGCGATCTCCTACTACTCCTCGCCGCGCGCCAAGACGGACGGCCCGAAGAGCCTCGAAGAGGTCGACCCGAAGCTGCTGGAAACCTACGCGAAGCTAGGGGTCCCTCTCCACGAGCGCGCTCGGCTCGCTGGCGTGGCCGTGGATGCGGTATTCGACAGCGTCTCGGTCGCGACGACGTTCAAGGAGCGCCTCTACGCTGCCGGTGTGATTTTCTGCCCCTTCTCCGAGGCTGTGCAGAAACATCCCGAGCTGATCGAGCAATATCTCGGTACCGTCGTACCGCAGTCGGATAATTTCTTCGCCGCCCTCAACTCGGCGGTCTTCACGGACGGGTCCTTTGTCTACGTGCCCAAGGGCGTGCGTTGCCCGATGGAGCTGTCGACTTATTTCCGCATAAACGCCGCCAAGACGGGGCAGTTCGAGCGGACGCTCATCATTGCCGACGCCGGCAGCCATGTGAGCTATCTCGAGGGCTGTACCGCTCCCATGCGCGACGAGAATCAGCTGCACGCGGCGGTCGTGGAGCTTGTGGCTCTCGATGACGCCCACATCAAGTACTCGACGGTGCAGAACTGGTACCCGGGTGATGCGAATGGCGTGGGCGGCATCTACAACTTCGTCACGAAGCGCGGCGAGTGCCGTGGCCGCAACTCGCACATCTCCTGGACCCAGGTCGAGACGGGCTCGGCGATCACCTGGAAATATCCGAGTTGCGTATTGCGGGGCGAGGGCTCGATCGGCGAGTTCTACTCCGTGGCGACGGTGAACAACTACCAGCAGGCCGACACCGGCACGAAGATGATTCACATCGGTCCCAACACGCGCAGCACGATCGTCTCGAAGGGCATCTCGGCCGGCCACGGCCAGAACACTTATCGGGGACTGGTGAAGATGCTGCCGAGCGCCCATGGCGCCCGTAACTTCACCCAGTGTGACTCACTGCTGATGGGCGGAAAGTGCGGTGCCCACACGTTCCCGTATGTCGAAGTGAAGAACCCGTCGGCAACGGTGGAGCACGAGGCGAGCACCTCGAAAATCAGCGACGACCAGCTTTTCTACTGCCTGCAACGCGGCGTTTCTCAAGAGGATGCGGTGAATATGATTGTGAGCGGCTTCTGCAAGTCAGTGTTCAAGGAGCTGCCGATGGAGTTCGCCGTGGAGGCGCAGGCCTTGCTCGCGGTAAGCCTCGAAGGTGCGGTGGGCTGATCATGTTGAAAATTGAGAATTTGCAGGTCAGTGTCGACGGCAAGAAGATCCTGAATGGGATCGACCTCGAGGTGAACGCCGGCGAGGTGCACGCGATCATGGGGCCGAACGGCTCCGGGAAGAGCACTCTCGCCTACGCCCTCGCGGGGCGCCCGGGCTATGAGATCACCGGTGGCAAAGTTACTTTTGGCGACCGGGACCTCCTGGCCCTCGCGCCGGAAGAGCGCGCCCACGAAGGCGTGTTTCTCGGGTTCCAGTACCCGGTCGAGATCCCGGGCGTGAACAATGTGTATCTGCTGAAGGCCGCGCTCAACGCCGCGCGCAAGCATCGCGGCCTGCCCGAAGTGGATGCGTTTGAATTTCTCACTCTCGTGCGCGAGAAGATGAAGGTCATGCACATTGACGAGGCCTTCCTCTCCCGTGGCGTGAACGAGGGTTTCTCCGGCGGCGAGAAGAAGCGCAATGAGATTCTGCAGATGCTCATGCTCGAGCCGCGTCTCGCGATTCTCGACGAGACGGATTCCGGGCTCGACATCGATGCGCTGAAGGTCGTGGCGAACGGCGTGAACACCCTGCGCTCACCGGAGCGGTCGGTGGTTCTCGTGACCCACTATCAGCGGCTGCTCGATTACATCGTTCCCGATTTCGTCCACGTCCTGGTGAGGGGGCGTATCGCCCGCAGCGGTGACAAGTCGCTCGCGCTCGAGCTCGAGAAGCGCGGCTACGACTGGATCATCGAAGAGGCGGCGTAATGGCCTCATCGCTTGCAACACGTATCGCCGAGGAGCACGCGGCGGCGGCGGCGTCACTACCCGGCGACGTTGTCAGCCGGGAGCGTCGGCGGAGCGCGATCGACACTCTCACCGCCGAAGGGCTGCCGACGACGCGCGATGAGAATTGGAAGTATGCGAACCTGCGGCCCCTCGATAAGGTGCGGTTCGCGCCGCGCATCGGCGCGGGCGCGGGGGCTACAACCGCGGGCTCGTCGCCGAGCGTAACTCTGGCGGATCTCCCGGCTGCGGTAGAAGGCTACGCGCGGTATGTATTCGTGGACGGAGTGTTTGCCCCTGCGTTGTCATCACCGGTCGGAAAGACGGGCATAACGGTCACGTCGTTGCACGACTCGCGGACTGCGGCCGGCGCTGAGTCGACGGCCGCGCCGTCGCTTCGCCCAAGTGGTGCACACTCCTCCACCGCCCTCACGCCGCCGTCCAAGGACGCCCGCTTCGCCCTTCTGAACGACGCCTTCGCCACCGATGGCGCGTCGATCCGCGTCGCCCCCGGCACCGACTGCCCCGCCTGCATCGAGCTCGTGTTCGTCGCGCAGGTCGAGTCGCAGACCGCCTCCTCCTACCCCCGCGTCGAGTTGCATGTCGAAGCCGGCGCGCGCGTTGGACTGATCGAGCGCCACGTAAGTGTCGGCACCGGCGCGAACTTCGTGAACGCCTCCGTCCGCGTCAACATCGCTCGCGGCGCCACGGTTAATCACTACCTTGTTCAGGAATCAGGCGCCAAAGCCGTCTGGTTCAACACTCTTTCAGCCGTCCTCGCTCAAGACGCGATCTATAAGCTCCAGTGCGTGAACGTCGGCGGCCTCTCCGCGCGCTCGACCATCAACGTGCAACTCGCGGGCGAGCGGGCCGACGCCTCGATCTCCATGGTTTCGCTGGGCGACCGCCAGCAGATTCAAGACGCCTTCGTTCTCGTCGAGCACGTAGCGCCCCGCGCGCATTCCACGCAGACATTCCGTGGCATCGCCGCCGGTCGCGCCCGAGTCGCTTTCAACGGAATGGTCGTGGTCCGTAAGGACGCCCAGGGCACCGACTCGCAACAGTCTCTCCGCGGCTTGCTCGCCGGACCCGATGCCGAGATCGATGTCCGCCCGCAGCTCGAGATCTACACCGATGACGTCCGCTGCGCCCACGGCGCGACGGCCGGAAAACTCGACGACAACATGTTGTTCTACCTCCTGTCGCGCGGAATCGACGCGGCCACGGCGCAACGCCTGCTGAAATGGGCGTTCCTCGAAGACGTGGTGTCGAAAATCGAAGTGCCCGAACTGCGGCGGCAGATCGAGCGCAGCCTCGCCGGACAGATGCAAGAAGCCGCCGCTTTGAAGGAGCTGTTATAAATGGCGGCCATCGCACCCAAGATCCACCCCGAAACCGAGCCGGCGCTCGATGTCGAGCGCGTCCGCAAAGACTTCCCCATTCTCGAGCGCATGATCAATGGTCGTCCGCTCGTTTATCTCGATAGCGGCGCCTCCTCGCAACGACCGCGGCAGGTGTTGCGCGCTGTCGAAGAGTACGAGACGCATTCGCACGCCAACGTCCATCGGGGCGTTCATGCGCTGAGCCAGGCCGCCACCGAAGCGTTCGAGGGCGCCCGGGAGCGCGTCAGGCGCTTTATCAATGCCCGTTCCACGAAAGAGATCATCTTCGTCCGTGGCACGACCGAAGGCATCAATCTCGTCGCGCAATCCTATGCCCGCCCCCGCTTCAAAGCGGGCGACGAGATCCTCATCACCGCACTCGAGCATCACGCCAACATCGTCCCGTGGCAGATGGTCTGTGAGCAGACCGGCTGCACCTTGAAGGTGGCGCCCATCGACCGTCGTGGCGAGCTCGTGTTCGATGAGTTCCTGAAGCTTCTTTCCCCGCGCACGAAGTTGGTCGCGGTCGCCCACGTCTCGAACGCTCTGGGTACCGTGCTCCCGGTAAAGCGCATCATCGACGCCGCCCACGCACAGGGCGCGGTGGTGTTGATCGACGGAGCACAGGCGGTACCGCACACTGCCGTCGATGTTCGCGCGCTCGGCTGCGACTTCTACACGTTCTCGAGCCACAAGCTCTACGGCCCCACCGGCGTCGGTGTTCTCTACGGTCGTGAGGAATTGCTCGAAGCCATGCCCCCGTGGCAGGGCGGCGGCGACATGATTCTGTCGGTGTCGTTCGAGAAGACGACTTACAACGAGCTGCCTTACAAGTTCGAGGCCGGCACGCCGAACATTTCCGGTGCGGTGGGCATGGCGGCCGCCATGGATTACATCGAGGGCCTCGGCATCGATAAGATCGCGGCTCACGAGCACCGGCTCCTGCAGCTGGCGACGAGCGCGCTCGAGCGGATCCCGGGTATTGAGATCATCGGCACGGCAGCCCATAAAGCAGCAGTGCTGTCGTTTATACTGAAGGGCGTTCATCCCCACGATCTCGGGACGATCCTCGACACCGAGGGCGTCGCGGTGCGCACGGGGCATCATTGCGCCCAGCCCGTCATGACTTTCTTCGGCATACCGGCCACCGCCCGCGCTACGTTCGGTGTCTACAACACCGAGCGGGACGTCGCGAGTCTCGTCGCCGCGATCGAGAAAGTGCGCGAGGTATTCGGCTGATGGACCTGAAAGAGTTATATCGCGACGTGATCCTGGATCACAACAAACACCCGCGGAACTTCGGGCGGCTCGACCCTGCCGACGCGCAGGCCGACGGGCACAATCCGCTGTGTGGCGATCGCCTGTCCGTGTTCGTGAAAATGGACGGCGACCGCATCGCGGACCTGAAGTTTGAAGGCAAAGGCTGCGCCATCTCCACTGCCTCCGCGTCGATGATGACCGAAGCGGTCAAGGGCAAGGACAAGGCGGCGATCGGCAGACTGTTTGAAAAGGTGCACTCCCTCCTGACCCAACAGAATGCCGAGGCCGGCGCCGAATTAGGCAAGCTGGCGGCGCTCCAGGGAGTGCGCGAGTTTCCCTCGCGCGTGAAGTGCGCGAGCCTGTGCTGGCACACCTTGAATGCCGCGCTCGATCGGGGCGCGAGCACCGTCTCCACGGAGTAGTTGAATAGATGCGTACGCACGAGAATGAGCCTTTTGTCGTAAACCGCGAAGTGCGCGCGGTGATGGTGCCCGCCGGTGTCGAAGTGAATCTCAAGCCCGGCCAGGCCGGCTATATCACGCAGTCGCTCGGCGGCAGTTTCACGGTCTACATCGAAGGAAACTTATTCCGGATTGCCGGTGAGCAGGCCGACGCCATCGGCAAAGAGCCGATGAGCGCGCCCGAGTTACCTCCCAACGCGACGGAAGAGGACGTCCGCAAGCTCGCTTGGGACCAGATGCGCACCTGTTACGATCCTGAGATCCCGATCAACATCGTGGAGCTCGGTCTCGTCTATGGTTGCGAGGTGAAAGCGAACGAGGACGGGACGCGCACTGTTGAGATTGAGATCACCCTCACCGCGCCGGGCTGCGGGATGGGCGATGTGCTCGTGGAAGATGTGAAAGACAAAGTAAAGCGGATCCCCACCGTTCGCGAGGCGCTCGTTTCGCTTACGTTCGATCCGCCGTGGAACCAGACGATGATGTCTGAAGCGGCCCGCCTTCAGACCGGCATGTTCTGAATTTGTAAGCAGCGATGACCTCAGAGTGGATCGATGTCAGCGACAGTGAGTCCGTCAACGAGACGGCCCCCTTCTCCACCGAGGTCGACGGCATCCCTATCGTTGTCGTACGCTGCGGCGCGGACATTTACGCGGTAGAAGACCGTTGCACACACGACGGCGAGCCGCTGGGAGAGGCCGAAGTGGAAGCTTGTCAGATTGTATGCCCACGGCATGGTGCCCATTTCTGCCTCCGGACGGGCGAGGCGCTCACCCCTCCCGCTTACGAGCCGCTTCGCACCTTTAAGGTGCGTGAGGAGCGCGGTCGCGTCCTGGTGGAGGCACCCACGTGAAGCGCCTGACACTGATGCGGCATGCTGACGCGCAGTGGAAGGACCCCGAGATCGACGATTTCGCCCGCCCGTTGAACCGGAGAGGTCACAGCGAGGCCGAGTCGATGGCTCGCCGGCTCACGGAATTGAAGTTGGTTCCCGATTTGATCATCGCCAGCTCCGCCCGACGAGCGACGCAAACCGCTGAGATCCTCGCGCAAGAGCTCTCGTTACTGCCACGGAGCATCCGCTACGAGGAGCCGCTCTACCTGGGCGGAGTGCAGGAAATTCTGAAGCTGGCGCGAACCATTGGTCCGCGCGTCTCCCACCTGATGATTATCGGGCATAACCCCGGGATCTCGGAGGTGGCGCAGCTGCTCGCGCCGCGCGCTGAGATCGGCGGCTTGGCCACAGCCGCCCTGTGCAGCATTACGTTCGACATCGATCAGTGGTCGGCGATTGCGCCCTCCCTGGTGCTGGGTACGATGAACGAGACGCCGCCGTCCCCGTCGGGGTTGTTCAGTCTGTTCGCGTAAGCCCTGCTGCGTAGGTACCGGACTTGACTTAGTGACTTTTGAGCACGCTCAGCGCCAAGCTCACGGCACAGTGGATCAAAAGTCACTAAGTCAAGTCCGGTACCTAGCACTCCGGCACGTTCACCGCGAGACCTCCTTGCGAAGTCTCCTTGTAGATCGTCGACATGTCCGCGCCCGTCTGCTTCATGGTCGCGATCACCTGGTCGAGCGACACCTTGTGCGTGCCATCGCCTCGCATAGCCAGGCGCGCGGCGTTGATCGCCTTCACCGATCCCATGGCGTTGCGCTCGATGCAGGGGATCTGCACCAGCCCCGCGACCGGATCGCAGGTGAGCCCGAGGTTATGCTCCATACCAATTTCGGCGGCGTTCTCGATCTGCTCATTCGTGCCATGTAAGGCCGACACGAGGCCCGCCGCCGCCATCGAGCACGCGACGCCGACCTCACCCATGCAACCCATCTCGGCGCCCGAGATCGATGCATTCTTCTTGTAGAGCATGCCGATCGCCGCGGCGGTCAGCAGGAACCGGATAACCCCCTCGTCGCTCGAATCCTTGTAGAAGCGCCGATAGAAATGCAGCACCGCGGGGACGATTCCCGCGGCGCCATTCGTCGGCGCCGTCACGACGCGCCCACCGGCGGCATTCTCCTCGTTCACCGCAAGCGCGTAAGCGTTCACCCAATCCATAACCTCGAGCGACTTATCCCCGGTGCTCTCAGTCAACACCCGGTAAAGCTTCGGCGCGCGACGCCTAACCTTCAACACACCAGGCAACACGCCCGTCTGTCGGAAACCACGTTCCACGCACGCCTGCATGACCCCCCAGATGTGCAGGATCTTCTCGCGAATTTCCTTGTCAGTCGCCCAGGTGCGCTCGTTCGCCAACACGAGCTCGAAGAGCTCCAGGCCGTTCTCCCGCGCGCGCGCGAGCAACTCGTCGCCCGAGTTAAACGGATACGGCGGCGGCTTGTGCACACTCGTCTCGTGCGACTCGACTTCATCACCGCGCACGACAAACCCGCCGCCAATGGAGTAGTACTCCTCCTCGCGCAACACCTTGCCGCCCGCCGGGGCCTTGCCGCCCGCCAGGGCGGTAAAACGCATGCCATTCGAATGCCGCGGCAGGCGCTCGTGATACATGAACAGCAACTGCATGGGCTCATCGAACGCGATCTCATGCCGGCCCAGGAGTTTGATGCGGCCGGAGGAGCGAATGCGCTGCAACAGTGGATCGATACTGTCCGGATCGACATTCTCCGGCTCGGCACCTTCGAGCCCCGCCAGGATTGCGCGATCGGTCCCGTGACCGGCACCCGTCAGGGCGAGTGACCCATAAAGGCGAACGGCAATCTGATCGGTCTGCGCCAGCAAGCCGTCGCGCTCGAGTCCGAGAGCGAACTCACGCGCAGCGCGCATCGGCCCCATGGTGTGAGAACTCGAGGGGCCGATACCGACCTTGAAAATGTCGAAAACGCTCAGAGTCATGGAGTTAGCCTGGGTCGGGAATACCGGTAGCGAATTTACTCATCACTGAGGCGCCCACTGCGGGCATCTTCAGTCCGATGTGGTCCTGGCAGCATGTATTGCGGCGACCAACGGGGCGTTCAATCACGACCGCGCAGGCGCCGCAGAGCCTGCCGACCGTGCTTATCCGGGCGCTGGTCTGGCCGCGGCGTCAGTCCGGAGGCGATCTTCATCCGTTGCGCGAATTCGACGCGACGGGTCTCGCTCGCCGGGCTTTCTACATAACAACGGGCGGCCTCGGCCGCCGGCCCGCGCCGCGCGGGAATGGCGAGCACCGTGCATTCGAACTCCACAGAAGACCTTACGAACGTCACCACGTCGCCGGCACGAATCTCACGGGAGGGCTTCACCCTGTCGCCGTTGACATGCACCTTGCCGCCCGTAACGGCCTGGGCCGCCAGGGAGCGGGATTTGAACAGGCGCACCCCAAAGAGCCAGCGATCGATGCGCGCAGTTCCGGGGCCTTCTTCCGTGCGATCTTCGGACATGAGCCGAGTATAATTCAAGCCATGAAACAAGCTGTCATCGAGCGCTTGCGCGCTGATCTGGAAGGCCTCAAAGAGCAGGGCCTGTACAAGAGCGAGCGCGTGCTCGCAGGCCCCCAGGGAGGCGTAGTGCGCACGGGCGATCGGGAGGTCGTCAATCTTTGCGCCAACAACTACCTGGGCCTGGCCAACCATTCATCCATCCGGGAAGCGGCCCACCGCGCGATTGACCGCTTCGGCTACGGCATGGCATCGGTGCGCTTCATCTGCGGCACCCAGAGCGTCCATAAGCAGCTCGAGGACCGCCTGAGTGTGTTTCTGAGCAAAGAGGACACGATTCTCTACTCTTCGTGCTTCGACGCGAACGGCGGCCTGTTCGAAACCCTCCTCGACGAGAGCGACGCCGTCATCTCCGATGCGCTCAACCACGCGAGCATCATCGACGGCATTCGCCTCTGCAAGGCGCAACGGTACCGCTACGCTAACAACGATATGGCCGAGCTAGAGAACTGCCTCAAGCAGGCGGCCGGCGCACGCACACGCCTGATTGCGACCGACGGTGTGTTCTCGATGGATGGCACGATCGCGAACCTGCGCGCCATCTGCGATCTCGCCGATAAATATGACGCCCTGGTGATGGTGGATGACTCGCACTCCACGGGCTTCATGGGAGCGACGGGGCGGGGGACGCCTGAGCATTGCGGCGTGGCGGACCGGATCGACATCCTCACCGGCACGCTCGGCAAGGCGCTCGGCGGTGCCAGCGGCGGTTACATTGCCTCGCGCAAGGAAATCGTCGAATGGCTGCGCCAGCGCTCACGCCCCTATCTCTTTTCCAACAGCATCCCGCCGGTCGTCGCCGGTGTCAGCCTGCGGGTGCTCGACCTTCTCGATGATTCCCCTGAGCTGCGCACGCGCCTGTTCGAGAACGCTCGTCATTTCCGCGCGGGGCTGGAAGGTGCCGGCTTCACCTTGAAACCCGGCGAGCACCCCATCATTCCGGTGATGCTGGGCGACGCCGCCCTGGCCAGCCGCATGGCCGATCAGCTTTTGCAACGCGGTATCTATGTCATTGGTTTTTCTTTCCCGGTCGTACCCAAGGGACAGGCGCGCATCCGCACGCAGATGTCCGCGGCCCTCACCCGGGAGCAATTGGACCGCGCCATCGCAGCGTTCACGGCCGTCGGCCGTGAGCTAGGCGTCATCCACTGAGCAGGCCTCAAGATCACACAACATGAAAGCACTGGTCAAAAAACAAGCAACCCCCGGTATCTGGCTCGATGACGTCCCCGAGCCCAAGGTCGGTCCGAACGATGTGCTCATCGAGATCGACAAGACGGCGATCTGCGGCACCGACATGCACATCTACAAGTGGGATGCCTGGGCGCAGAAAACGATCCCCGTGCCGATGGCCGTGGGCCACGAGTATTGCGGGCGCATCGTTGAGCTCGGCTCCGAGGTCCGTGGCCTGAAGGCAGGCGATCGCGTCTCCGGCGAAGGCCACATCACCTGCGGCTACTGCCGCAACTGCCGTGCGGGCCGCCGCCATCTGTGCCGCAATACGGTTGGTGTCGGCGTGAATCGTCCGGGCGCGTTCGCCGAGTATCTTTCGATCCCGGCCGACAACACCTTCAAGCTGCCCGACTCCATTCGCGACGACATCGCCTCGATTCTCGATCCGTTCGGCAACGCCACTCACACCGCCCTCGCCTTCAACATGGTGGGCGAGGATGTGTTGATCACCGGCGCCGGCCCGATCGGCATCATGGCCGTCGCGATCGCACGCTTCGTCGGCGCGCGTAATGTGGTCATCACGGACGTAAACGACTATCGGCTCGACCTCGCGCGCAAGTTGGGGGCCACGCGCGCGGTGAATGTCACACGCGAATCGTTGGACGAGACCATGAAGGATCTCAACATGCAGGAGGGCTTCGACGTCGGCCTGGAGATGTCGGGCAATCCCGCCGCCTTCCGTGAAATGCTCCGGACCATGCACCACGGCGGCTCGATCGCCATCCTGGGTATTCCGCCGGACGACACTGCGATCGACTGGAACCAGGTGATTTTCAAGGGCCTGACCCTGAAGGGCATTTACGGCCGTGAGATGTTCGAGACCTGGTACAAGATGTCAGCGCTCCTGCAGAGCGGACTGAGCATCGACCCCATCATCACCCATCATTTCCCGGTGCAGGAGTACCTGCAGGGGTTCGAGACCATGGGGTCGGGGAAATCGGGGAAGGTAATTCTCGATTGGTCGACGCTGTAGGTGGCATCGGATGCGCGCCCCGGCGGTTGGACCGGGGCCCGCTCTCGCAGCGAGTCGTCTACTCCGCCCCGCAGAAACAGTAGGCGTAAACCTTGTTGCGCTCCGTGAACCGGCTGAGGCGCTCGATCTCGCGGGTGAGCGGATCGAATTTCTGCGCAACCCGTGCGAACGCGGCCGTCCTCTCATCCATACCGCCCGACAGTACGGCCTTCACAGCCTTACTCTTGAACTGCAGCACCAACTGCTGCGCCCAGGTCAGCTCCGGCTCCACGAATTCGAGCTGATAGTCGGTCAGCTTCGCGCGACGCGCCGCGGATTTCACCGCATCATCGAATGAGCCGAGCTCGTCAACCAACCCCAACCGCTTGGCATCCGTCCCCGCCCACACGCGCCCCTGCGCGATGGCATCGATCTCTTCGCGGGTCTTCTTCCGGCCCGTGGAGACCCGGGAGAGAAACTCTTCGTACCCACGCCCGATCTGTGACTGCAACAGTGCGCGCGAGTCATCGCTCATCGGCCGATCGATACGCAGCTGTCCCGCCAACGGCGTGGTCCCCACTCCGTCAACCGTCACTCCGACTTTTCCCAACGTCTTATCGATGGTGGGGATGATGGCGAAGATACCGATGGAGCCCGTCAGGGTTGCGGGGCTGGCCCAGATCTCATCCGCGGGCGCCGAGATGTAGTAACCACCGGAGGCCGCCAGGGTGCTCATCGAGACGATGACCGGCTTCCCGGCGGCGCGCAGCGCCAGTAGCTCGCGATAGATTTCCTCGGAAGCCATCACGCTTCCGCCCGGACTGTTGACACGCAACACGACCGCTTTGATGTTCTTGTCGAGGCGCGCCTGCCGGATGAGTCGCGCTGTTGAATCACCACCCACGGTGCCCGGCGGTTGATCGCCGTCGAGGATCTCACCGGACGCCACCACCACGCCCACCCGCGGCTTGCCATCCGCGTGAATTTTCATGTCAGCGTGCGCGACACGAGCGTAGTCGGCGGTGGAAACAGACTTGAACGATCCCGTCGTGTCGTCCCCACCGACGAGATCGATGAGCCGCTTCTCGACATCGAGCCGGGATTTGATTCCCGTGACGAGCCCGGCTTCCAACGCGACCTGCGCGGCGTTGCCACCTGCGGCGGGCACGGTCTTCGCCAGGGTGTTGACGTACTTGCTGAGCGCGTCCGCCGGCAGCTTACGCGCCCGCGTGATGGCTTCCTGGTAGCTCGTCCACAGCGCGTTGAGATAGGCGCTGCTTTCCTGCTTATCCTCAGGTGACATGTCCGTGCGCGTATATTCTTCAACAGCGCTCTTGTATGCGCCGACACGGAACACGTTGATGTCGACGCCCAACTTGTCGAGCGCCTCCTTATAGAACATCCGGTAACGGGCGTAGCCGTCTATGAGCACGAAGCCCATCGGATCGACGTAGATCTCGTCGGATTGCGCCGCTATGTAGTAGCGCTCCTGGGTCATCTCGTTGCCGTACGAGATGACTTTCTTGCCGCTGGCGCGGAACTCGTGGAGGGCCTTGGCGAGCTCTTCGAGCGTGGGCTGCCCCGCCCCATCGAACTTCTCGAGGTCGATCGCCACAACCTGGATGCGCTTGTCTTTGGCGGCGGCGCGGATCGAGTCGGTCAGATCCCACAGCAGCGTTTCCGCGTGGCCCTGCCCGCGGGCTTCCTGGACAGCCCGCTCGAGGGCATCCCCGCTCGATTGCTCTACGATGTCGCCCTCGGGTGCGACGAGGAGTGCCGCCTTCAGGGGCACTGTCGGCACCGAGCCGCGCAGCGCTCCGACGACGAAGCCGAACACCACCAACAACACGACGAGGTGCAGAAACCGGCGCAGCACATCCAGGCCACGCCAGAGCCCGTAAACAATCGAACGCAGGATGTTCATCGCCCGTCCCGGGTTTAGAGCTTCTCTTCGATCCTCGCAGCCTTACCCGACAGATCGCGCAGGTAATAGAGTTTTGCGCGACGCACGCTGCCACGACGCTTGATCGTGATCTCGCTGATCGCGGGGCTGTAGGTCTGGAACACGCGCTCCACGCCTTCGCCGTGCGAAATCTTACGTACGGTGAACGACGAGTTGAGTCCGCGGTTGCTGATGGCAATGACGATGCCCTCATACGCCTGGACGCGCTCGCGGTCGCCTTCGACGACCTTCACCTGCACGACCACGGTATCGCCGGGCTTGAAGTCCGGGACCTTGCGGGTCATGCGCTCTTTTTCAATCTGCTGAACGATATTCATAGAATTATCCTCGATCCTCGGTTCCCGGCGCACGCGCGGCGAGAAACTCACTCAACAAACGGCTCACCTCGGGCGCGAGCGCTCCCCTGGCGAGCAGGTCGGGCCGCCGCACCTGCGTTCGGGCGACAGCCTGCTCCAGGCGCCAGCGGCGGATGTCGGCATGGTTGCCTGACAATAACACCGGCGGCACCGCCAGACCCTCAAACAATTCCGGTCGCGTGTAGTGCGGCCAATCCAGCAGCCCCGCGACGAACGACTCCTCGACGTTCGAGCGCTCATCGCCCAGGGCTCCCGGCAGCAGCCGCGCCACCGTATCGATCACCACCAGCGCGGGCAGCTCACCGCCCGACAGCACGTAGTCACCGATCGACAATTCCCGGTCGATTCCCAGCTCGACCACTCTCTCATCCAAACCCTCGTAGCGTCCCGCTACGAGCAGAAATCCCGGCAAGCCCGCGAGCTCGCGCGCCTGCGCCTGTCCGAGCGGCTCGCCCTGCGCCGAGAGATAAATTCTCGGGCTGCCCGCGGGCAGCCGCGCATGCGCCGCACGGATCGCCGCCAACAACGGCTCCGGCTTCAACACCATTCCCGGACCGCCACCGTAGGGCCGATCGTCGACCGTCCGGTGCACATCACTCGTGTGCGCGCGCGGATCCTCGGTTCCCACACTCAACAGGCCGCGATCCAACGCGCGTCCGACGATTCCGAATCCGAGCGCTCCCGAGATCATCTCCGGGAACAGCGTAACGACTTCGATCTTCATAGGAGTCGTCCCCGCCGTCTTGGACGCCTGTGAGCCGTCAGCCCAGGGGCTCCGCCGGCCAGTTCACCTGGATCAGACCTGCCGCCAGGTCCACCTTGCTCAGGTGTTTGGGAACCGCAGGTATCCAGTACTCGCGCTCGCCTCGCACCACCATCATCGGACCCGTTGGCGTCTCCAGGAAATAAGCCACTTTCCCGAGGTCCACCCCTTCCAGGTTGCGCACCCGCAGACCGATCAGGTCCGCCTGGTAATATTCTCGCTCACCTGTGGGCGGTAACTCCGCACGATCCACCTCGATTACCGCACCGGTCAGCGCAGCAGCCCGATCGCGATCCTCGATCCCTTCGAGCCGCGCTACGATCCGGTCGGAGTGGGGATGCCCTTCGGCGATCCGGTGGGGAACCCGCTCGCCCGAGCCGAGCCGCAACATCCACCGCCGGTATTCCAGGATCCCATCGGGCGGGTCGGTGTACGAGTCAACGTGGACCCAGCCTTTGACGCCCCAGGGAGCGCCAACCCGACCCAACTCGATCCACCCTGAGGGCACCTGAGTCACCTCTGCCGCTTGTGAGCGCGCGCCGCACGACAGGGCCTGAGCTTGCACGGGCCTGGCCGCACCCCTCTTACGCGCGCGAAGCGGCTCGCGACGCCCTTCTCAGGCCGTCGCCTGCTTCCGGTAGTCCGAGACGAGTGTGGCGACGCGGTCCGAAGGCTGCGCGCCCTTGCTCACCCAGTAGTCGATGCGCGGCAGATCGAGCCGCAGCTTCTGCTCACCCTTGCGGGCGATCGGGTTGAAAAAGCCGACGTGCTCCAGGCTCAAGCCACCCTGGCGCTTGCGGCTATCTGTCACGACGACGTGATAAAAGGGCTGATTCGTCGCCCCGCGCCGTGTCAGGCGTATCGTTACCATGCAATTACTCTCTAGTTAGGGCTGCGCCCAACTGTCCTGCGGGTCGAAGCGACCCGCTAAATCTAGCGGCGCTGCGCGCCGGCCGGAGGGCCTCATCCCGAATTCACATGCGGTGCCCGCCCGGGAATGGGCGGCCCAAAAAAGAGCGCGGATTCTACGCAACGGACGGCCGTAACGCCAATTTTTTCATGCACTTCGACGGGCGAGGCCCCGGCATACCGGGGCCGAGCGCCCGCCAGGGACGGCGGGCCGGGTTGCGCCTCCAGGGGTGCGACGCATGCGTCGCACGGGCGACCCGAACGGGGCGCCCCGGAATATGAGCGCGGGCGATAGCCCGTGCGGAACCGTACCGTACCTCTAGCGCCCGGGAAACCCTGGCGGCATCTGCCCCTTGAACGCGCTGAGCATCCTCTGCAGCTTCCCGCCCTTCATGCTCTTCATCATCCGCTGCATCTCCAGGAACTGCTTCATCAGGCGGTTCACGTCCTGCACCTGCGTTCCAGAACCGGCGGCGATCCGGCGGCGGCGGGAGCCGTCGATGATCCCCGGGTTGCGGCGCTCCTTCCGGGTCATGGAATTGATGATCGCGATCTGGCGGCGCAGGTCCCGGTCGCCCTGATCGGCGTTAACGCCCCCCTTCTGGGCTGCCGCAGCCGGCAGCTTGTCCAGCAGTGCGCTGACCCCGCCCATCTTCTGCAGCTGCTCGAGCTGGCTCTTGAGGTCGGCCATATCGAAGCCCTTGCCCTTGACCACCTTCTTGGCCAGGCGCTGGGCTTCCTGGTGATCGACCTGTCGATGCACCTGCTCGACGAGGCTGACGACGTCGCCCATGCCGAGCACGCGGGACGCCATACGCTCCGGATCGAATGGCTCGAGAGCCTCCGTCTTCTCGCCGACGCCCATAAACACGATGGGCTTACCGGTGATATTCCGCACCGAAAGCGCCGCACCACCCCGGGCATCGCCATCGGCCTTGGTAAGAATCACGCCCGTGAGATCGAGGGCCGCACCGAAGGCACGCGCAGCGTTCACTGCGTCCTGACCCGCCATGGAGTCGACTACGAATAAGCGCTCGGTCGAATGCACGGCGGCGTCAATTTCTTTCACCTCGTCCATGAGGCTCTCGTCGACGTGCAGGCGTCCGGCGGTATCGACGATGAGCACGTCGAACACCCCGCGCTTCGCCGCCTCCAGGGCGTCGCGAGCGATATTCGCCGGCGGATCCGACGAGCTGGACGGGAAAAACTGCGCACCGACCTGCTCGGAGAGGCGCTGGAGCTGCAGGATTGCAGCGGGTCGCCGCACGTCCGTGCTCACGAGCAGGACGCGCTTCTTCTCACGCTCAATCAACCAGCGTGCAAGCTTGGCTGCGGTAGTCGTTTTACCCGCCCCCTGCAAACCCGCAAGCAACACGACGATCGGGGGCTGCGCACGCAAGTTGAAGCCGGCCCGCGGCCCGCCCATGAGCTCAACGAGTTCTTTATGCAGGATGCCGATGAAGGCCTGGCCAGGGGTGAGGCTGGAGGCGACCTCAGCGCCCAGCGCCTTGACCTTGACCCCGTCAATGAAGGTCTTCACCACCGGCAATGCCACGTCGGCTTCGAGCAGCGCTACGCGAACCTCGCGAAGGGTCTCGGCGACGTTTTCGTCCGTGATTCGGCCCTTGCCCCGCAGGGTTTCAATGCTGCGGGCCAGGCGAGCGGTCAGATTGTCGAACATGAAGGGGTCCGGTGGGAGAAGGGTTGACTCAATTATAGGGGCAAGCGGAGCGGATTCCCGATGCCAATCCTGGGGGCAGCGAGGCCCTCCCGCGCGATGCTCTCCGGCACCGATCGCTCGCGGGCATCGGTGCCTGGTGGTCCCTCAATTGCAACTTTCACCTGTCGCGATGTTCCAGGACCGCGTCCTCCCCCTATGCTAGGAGCGTAGGCTCTTGGAAGAACAACGGGCGCCAGCGCCCGCAGGGATGCCGTCCCCTCCGGTGTCCAGGCGGGAACCGCCCTGATCGAGGAACGCTGCCTTGAATGACGCTCCGTCAACCACCCTGTTGCTAGGGCTGCTCGCCTTGCTGGTCATCATCGCCTTCTCCTCGGGTACCGAGGTGGCCATGCTGTCCCTCAATCGGTATCGAATCCGTCACCGTGCGCAGTCGGGACACTCGACCGCGAAGGTGCTCGAGCGCCTGCTGTTGAAGCCGGACGACTGGCTCGGCGCGAACCTCGTGATTCTCGCCGCCGCCAGCGTATTCGCGTCGGCAACCGCGACGATTCTCGCCCAGCGTACCGGCTACACCTGGGCCGTGCCGATCACCGGCTTCCTTCTCACGGTCATCGTCATCGTCTTCTGCGAGCTCGCGCCCAAAATCTACGCCGCAACCCACCCGGAATTCGTCGCTCTAGGCGCCGCACGTATCTACACCTTCCTGGTGATCGTGGCCCGTCCGGTGCTCTGGTGCACCAACCAGATGGCGTATGGATTTTTGCGCATCTTCGGCGTCGGCCGGTCTTCGCGTGCGAGTCAGGCGCTCAGCTCGGAGGAGCTCCGTACGGTCGTGGCTGAAGCCGGGACCATGATCCCCGCGCGTCACCGACAGATGCTGTTGTCGATCCTCGACCTAGGGCAGATCACGGTGAACGACATCATGATCCCCAGGCAGGAAATCGCGGCCATCGACGTGCAGGAAAACTGGGACGACATCCTGGATCAGCTGCGGCAGACCCCCCATACGCGTCTGCCCGTCTACGATGGTGAGCTGGATAACCTCATCGGCATCCTGCATATGAAGCGCGTCGTACACGAGCTGGCGCGCGGCACACTGACGCGTGACCGCCTCGTCGAAATCGCCCGCAATCGCGAGCCCTACTTTGTACCTGAAGAGACCTCTCTCAACGTGCAACTCTCGCAGTTCCAGCGCAACCGCCGGCGCCTCGCGTTCGTAGTGAACGAGTACGGCGATATAGAAGGAATCGTGACCCTGGAGGACATCCTCGAGGAGATCGTCGGCGAGTTCACGAGCGACCCGGCATCGATCACGCACAAAGATGTTCACGTCGAGCGCCCTGGCGTGTACATCGTCAACGCCAGTGCCACCATCCGCGCCCTCAACCGCGCGCTGCAGTGGCAGCTTCCGACCGATGGGCCGAAGACACTCAACGGCCTGCTGCTGGAGCAACTCGAGATGATTCCCGACCCGGGCACCGCGTTGAAAGTGGGGCCGTATCAGTTCGAGATCCTGCAGATCGCGGACAACGCGATCAAGACGGTGCGTGTCAAAGCGGAGGGAACCGATAAGCCAGTGGTGACGGCGGGGCAAACAGAGGCGCCCGGGGCGTGAGTCTCAACCGGCATCCCCGCGTGGCCTCCCCAACGCGTCAGGGCGCCTTCTTAAACGCCGCCTCCAATGCCTCACCCACCCGCCCCACAGGCACCACGTCCAACCCCTGCAGCGGCTTCCTGGGCGCGTTCTCTTTAGGAACTATCGCCAGTTTGAACCCCTGCTTCTGAGCCTCCTTCAAACGCTCCTCGCCGTAGGCGACGGGCCGGACCTCCCCGGTGAGCCCGATTTCGCCAAACGAGATGAGCGAGTTGGGCACCGTGCGGTCGGACAGGCTGGACGCCAGGGCGATCACCACCGGCAAGTCCCACCCCGTCTCGCCGATCTCGATGCCTCCCACGACGTTCACGAACACGTCGTGCTCCTGCAAGGAGACCCCGGCGTGGCGATTGAGCACGGCCAACAGCATGGCCACGCGGTTGGAATCGAGCCCTTGAGCAATGCGGCGCGGCGCGCCGAACCGCATCCGGTCCACGAGCGCCTGCAACTCGATCAGCAGGGGCCGGCCACCCTCGCGGGTCACTGTCACAATGCTGCCCGCTGCCGGCTCAGGAGCCCGGGACAGAAAGATCGCCGAAGGATTACGCACCTCCTTCAACCCGCCCTCGGTCATGGCAAAGAATCCGAGCTCGTTCACCGCCCCGAAGCGATTTTTCGTGGCGCGCACGATGCGGTAACGGCTGCCCGCCTCACTCTCGAAGTAGAGAACAGTGTCGACGAGGTGCTCCAGCATGCGCGGGCCCGCGATCATGCCCTCCTTCGTGACATGCCCGATGATGACGACGGCTGTCGCGGTCGACTTGGCGAAGCGCACGAGCTCCGCCGTACACTCACGCAACTGGGCGACGCCGCCGGCGCTGCCCGCCACGCCAGCCGACTGCACCGTCTGAATCGAATCGACCACCAGCAACGCCGCTTTTTTCTCGTTGGCGAGTGCAATGATCGCCTGCAGATCGTTGTCGGCGACACAACTCAGGCTCGCGGCCGAAAGCCCCAGACGCTGCGCACGCAAACCGACCTGGGAAACCGACTCCTCACCACTGGCGTAGAGCACGTCATGAGAGCCCGCAACGTGTGCGGCAACTTGCAGGAGCAGGGTAGACTTGCCTATGCCTGGATCGCCTCCCAAAAGCGTCACGGACCCCGGTACGATACCGGCGCCGAAAACGCGATCGAGCTCGTCCTGGCCGCAGGAGAGGCGTTCCGGCCCCGCGCCCAAGGTCGAATCCAGCGGACGCGGGATAGGTGTAGGGCCGGCGGCGGCCGGTTTCGTGCGTGTGGCGATGCCGGCCTCGAGTGTGTTCCATTCATCACAATGGGGACATTGCCCCTGCCATTTGGGGGTGTCGCGGCCGCAGGCACTACAAATAAATACGGGACTCGTGCGAGCCATCTAGTCGTTGGGGAGTCAAGTTGGCTAGGATTCGCGCCCGAGGGTGGTCGAATGACAGGTTTGTGACCAGCGACCGGGACTGCACTGCGGGCAATGCTAGCTTATGCCGGCTCGAATCGGGGACGGGAAAGTGACGCGAATCACATTTAATAGGCCGCAGACGGGTCAGGACACAGCATGAGCTTGAGAACCAAGCTCCGCTGCGTTGGGCTGACCGATACGGGCAAAGTCCGCGAGCACAACGAGGACACGATTGCTGTCGACGCCGACATCGGTCTGCTGGTGCTTGCCGATGGCATGGGCGGCTATAACGCCGGCGAGGTCGCGAGCGGCATCGCCGTCAAGACCATTGTGAACCTCGTTAAAGAGCAGGTGGAGCGGGAGGACCTCAACGTCCAGGACCGCGACGCCGGCCTGTCCCGTCCGACCATCATCCTGCGGGATGCCATCGTTCGGGCGAACAAGATCATCTATCAGACGGCCCGCACCCAGCCCCAATGCGAGGGGATGGGCACCACTGTCGTGGCCGCCCTGTTCTTTGATAACAAGATAACCATCGCCCATGTCGGCGACTCCCGGCTCTACCGCCAACGCAGCGACAAGCTGGAACAGGTCACGATGGACCACTCCCTCCTGCAGGAGCTCGTCGACCGGGGCTTTTATTCCGCCGAAGAGGCGCAGCGCGCGGCCAACAAGAACTACGTCACACGTGCGCTTGGTGTCGAGCCCAATGTCGATGTGGAAATCCAGGAAGTGCCCGTCAATAAGGGCGAAGTCTTCATTCTCTGCTCGGACGGCCTGTCCGACATGGTTGAGGACGAAGATATTCATTTAACGATAAACACCTTTAGTGCTAATCTGGATACTGTCGCCAAGCAGCTGATTCAACTGGCGAATGACAATGGGGGGCGGGACAACGTCTCGGTCGTCATGGCGCACGTCATTGACGCATTCCCGGCCCGTACCAAGATTTTCGACAAGATCCTGGGCTGGTTTGGCTGACACTGACACGAGCAGAGGCGAAGCACATGGCAAGGTTGGTCTTGAGCCTGGACGGCCAGGTGATGGCGGAATACAACATGAACAAGGAGCGGTACACCATCGGCCGCCTCCCTGATAATGACATCCGCATTGACAACGCAGCCGTCAGCGGTCACCACTCGCTGATCATCAACATCCTCAACGATTCGTTCCTCGAGGATCTGAACAGCACGAATGGCACCTACGTCAACGGCAAGCTGATCAAGAAGCACGCTCTGCAACACGGCGACGTGGTCACCGTGGGTCATCATCAGCTGCGCTTCGTCGAGGACGACGAGGCCCAGGACGAATTCGAAAAGACCATGGTGATCCAGCCCTCGGCCCGCCCGGTCGAGAAGGTGCGGACCGCCGCGGAAGTCGCCGACAAGGCGTCCCCTTCCCTCTCGGCAACGGCGAAGAATCGCGCTCTCACGAGCGACGGCGCCGCGGCCCTGAAGAAGGCCAAACTGCAGGTTCTCTCCGGCGCGTTCGCGGGCCGGGAACTCGAGCTCAATAAAGCCCTCACGACGCTCGGCCGCCCGGGCATCCAGGTCGCCGCGATCACGCGGCGCGCCGAAGGCTACTTCATCGTCCATGTCGACAGCGGCAAGAGCGATGACTTCCCGCTCGTCAACGGCTCGCCCATCGGCGCGCAGGCGACACGGCTGAATGACAACGATGTGATTCAGCTGGCCGGCGTGAAGATGGGGTTCTTCGTAACTTAGCGCCTGCCACGTTCGGCTGATCCGGGCTGCACGGAACGCTCCGTCCGCCCGGATCGCGAGTATCCTCGCTCACCATGACTGAGTCCGTTCATCGCTACGACCCGGACTCCCTCGCCGCCGTCCATCGTGTCATCCACGAGCGGCGCGACATGCGGCACTTCGTGCCGCTCCCGGTCGATCCACAAACGCTGCGGCGGCTACTCGATGCCGCCCATGCCGCGCCCAGTGTTGGCTTGAGCCAACCCTGGCGCTTCATCCGCATCACCCTGCCCGAGCTACGACGCCAGATTCACGAGCTCGTGCAACAGGAGCGCGCCCGCACGGCGGAGGCTCTCAAAGAGCGCGGCGAAGAGTTTCTCCGGTTGAAAATCGACGGCGTGCTCGAATGCGGTGAACTGCTGGTCGTGGCGCTTCGCGATGGCTCTGCCGGTGGCGAGATCTTTGGCCGCCGTACCTTGCCCGAGATGGATGTGGCCTCGGCGGCCTGTGCGATTCAAAACCTGTGGCTGGCGGCGCGCGCCGAAGGCTTGGGCCTCGGATGGGTGTCCATCTTCGATCCGCAGGCACTGGCGCGGCTGTTAGGGTTCCCCGCTGACGTGCGGCCCCTTGCGGTGTTGTGTCTGGGGCATGTGGAGCAGTTCTACAGCGCTCCGATGTTGGTTTTGGAAAAGTGGCGCAACCCGCGGCCGCTGGAGGCGCTGTTGTACGAGAACGGCTGGCCCAAGACGGACGAGTGAGCTCGGGTGGGCGCCGCGGGATCGAGCGCCGCTACAGGGTCAGGCCAACAGGCGCCCTACCAGCCAGACATTTGCCACGGTGATCGCGGCAAACAAACTCCAAGCCACCGCTTTCATCAACACACTGTTCGCATAACGGCCCATGACGGCAGGGTCGCTCGTCAGCTGAATGAGCGGCCAGATAGCGAAGGGCAACTGGAAGCTGAGCGCGACCTGGCTGAGCACGAGTAACTTGCCGATCCCGGCTTCGCCTAACAGCAGAACACCCCCGAAAGCCGGCACCAGCGCCAGCCCGCGCGTAATGACACGCCGTTCCCAACACGGCATTTTCAGATCGAGAAAGCCCTCCATCAGGATTTGCCCGGCGATGGTCCCCGTGAAGGTGGAACTCTGTCCCGAAGCCAGCAAGGCAACCCCGAAAAGTACGGACGCCAGCGCGCCGCCCACGAGGGGATCGAGCAGGTGATAGGCGTCCTGGATGTCGGTGACCCCCTGATGTCCGGTCGAATGAAACGCCGCGGCGGCCAGCGTGAGAATGGCCGCATTGATGAGCAACGCCAGCGACAGTGAGACGACGGTATCCAGCGTCGACAGCCGGATGGCCTCATGCCGGCTGCGCTCGTCATTCGCGAAGTGCCGTGTTTGTACGATGGAGGAATGTAAGTACAGGTTGTGCGGCATCACCGTGGCACCCAGGATGCCGACGGCCAGAAACAACTGGCTCGGGTCGTGCCAGAATTCCGGCCTGATGGCCAGCCCGCGGGCCATCTCGTGCCAGTCCAGGTGAACCATCGCCAACTCCACGGCGAAACAGGCGCCAATGGTGACAATGAGACCCAGCACAATGGCCTCGACCTGGCGGAACCCTTTACCTTGCAGTCCCAACACCAGCACCGTGTCGAAGGCGGTGATCCCAATGCCGACGAGTATCGACACATGAAACAGCAAATGCAGTGCCAGCGCGCTACCCAGTACCTCCGCGACATCGCAAGCCACGATGGCGATTTCCGCCATGATCCATAAGAAACGATTCACCGGTGCCGCATAGCGGGCGCGGCAGGCGCGCGCCAGATCCAACCGGGCGACCAGGCCCAGGCGCAGACTCAGGGTCTGCAATAACATCGCCGAGATGCTCGAGACGATGACGACCCACAGCAGCGCGAAACCATATTTCGAGCCGGCCTCGATATCGGTCGCCCAGTTCCCGGGGTCCATATAGCCCACCGACACCAGCAGTCCCGGGCCGGCCATGCGCAGCACGCGGCTCCAGAGGGGTGTATCGGCGGATACGAGCACGCTGCCGCGTACTTCGGACGGACAGAACGGCGCAGTGGCCGTGCGGGGAAGTCTCAGACGTAGCACCAGGAAAAACTCTTGTTCTGGCCCGCTCCGGCCATCGCGACTATCCTTTCGGGGGTAGCAGTCAAGGATACCGGTTTGGAGGGGGCGATGACCAAACGGCTGAATACAGGAATGAGGGCCGCCGGATACCTGCTCCTCGTGAGCGGACTGCTTGCGGTGCCGTTCGTTGCGGTCGCGCAAGAAGAGTACGCGGCTCCCACGGCACGGGAAAAGAAAGCCGCCGCGGATGCGGCAGTGTGGAACAAAAACCCGGCGCCGACCGATCCGCGCGACTTCTCCGGAGTCTGGTGGACTCGAGGATATGACCGCACCTTCCGTCCCGTCACCGATCCGCCGCTCTCGCCGAACGAAGCAGCCAAGCTCCTCCCGCTGACGCCAGCCGAGGCTGCGAGCCGCCAGCACCACCTCGATATGGAGAAGGCCGGCACCCCGATTGCCGATGCTCCAACGCAGTGCTTCCCGCACGGCGTGCCGCGGCTCATCGCATCGCCGTATCCCGTGCAGTACGTGTATTCGCCGGGCCTGATCACCATCCTCCATGAGACAGCCCACAACGTTCGCTACATCCACATGGACGGCAAGCCGGCCCCCGCCGACACGCCGCGGACGTTCCTCGGATACTCGGTGGGACATTGGGAAGGCAACACGCTGGTCGTGTTCACCGACCACTTCAACGATCGTACCCAGATCGACGAGGAGGCCCTCTCCCATGGCCTCAAACTAACGGTCACAGAACGGATCACCAAGTTCACCAACAAGTACGGCGGCGTGGAGCTGCGCGACCGGATTACGCTGGAGGATCCGGAGCACTTCACCGAGCCCTGGACGGCGGAGCGGCTGTTCCCGTGGCGTGGGGATATGCGGATTTCCGAGTACTCCTGCGAGGAGAACAATCGGAATGCGCCGCAGGATGGCATTACGGTGGCGAAATGATTGGGTCGCGAAGCGTGACGGGGAGAATTGGACCGGCGGGCGCGTTGGCGGGCATCGCGCTGTTAGCCGTGGCGTCTTTTTCAGCAGCTGCTGCGACGGCCGGACCCGCGGCGGCTGCCGCAAATGATGCGCCAGTATTCGAACAGCCTGCGCCAGGCACACCCAACCTGACAGGCAAATGGGCGATGCCCAAGCTCGTCAGGCACCTCCTCACCGCTGACGGGAAGGAGCCCCCACTCAACGCCGCTGGAAAGGCCGAATACGCCAAACGTCAGGCCGCGCTGCAGGCGGGCAACAAAAAGGTGGATCCCATCAGGGACTGCATCATGCACGGCACGCCCCGCTTGCTGTATGCGCCCTACCCCTTTCTCATCCTTCAGACCACCCGCAGTGTGAACTTCGTGCACGAAGCGAATCACACGTTCCGGATCATCTACTGGGACAAGAGCTTTCCGGACGATCCCGATCCGGATTATCTCGGCTACTCGATTGCCCATTTCGACGGGCCCACCCTGGTGATCGACACCATCGGCCTGAACGACAAGACCTGGCTCGACTACTCCGGCCTGCCGCATGGAGAGAAGCTGAAAGTGCAGGAACGCTACACCCTGTCGGACCCCAACACCATCAAGGGCTCCGTCACCCTCACCGATCCGGACTACTACACGGCGCCCTGGACCACCCCGTTTACCCTGAAGAAGCAGCCGGGCATGAACATTAAGGAAAACGTCTGTACGGACACCCACCAGATGTGACCACCCCGCAAAAAAATGAACAGTGGACCGGGTGTTGCTTGACACTCCTCGCGCGCGGGGTTCATAAGGTTTACGCGGATGGTTGTTTCGCGCAGCTGAGGGGGCTGTCACACGTGAAGACAAAAGTACTCGTTGCCGCTGTCCTGGTCTCGGTCGCCGGCCTGGTCCAGGCGCATCACTCATTTGCGACCTTCGACCAGACACAGCAAAAAACCCTGGTGGGAACCATCAAGGAGGTCCAGTGGACCAATCCCCACATCTGGGTGCAGGTGTTGGTCAAGGGCGAGCCCAGCGGCGCCGTCGTCGAATGGTCGATAGAAGGGGGCAGCCCCAATGGCTTGAGCCGCCAGGGCTGGAAGCGCTCCTCGTTGAACGCGGGCGACGCGGTTGAAATGGTCATTCATCCCCTGAAGGACGGTTCCAACGGCGGCAGCTTGATCAAAGTTTCGGTGAATGGAAAACCGGTAGGCACCCCCCGTACGGAATAGCAGTCCCTCAAACCCCTTCGAGCCGACCGGTGCTGTCGCCGAAACTGTCGGCGCGCACATCGAACTTGTCGAGAATGCTCAACAGCAGGTTCCCCGTGGGAACCGTGCGACTGGCGTAGGCAAGATGCCGGTCTCCTTTGAGCTTTCCCGACGCGCCACCTACCAGGACATGCGGCACATCGTAGTGCAGATGTTGGTTTGAATTTCCCATATTCGAACCATACAGAACGAGCGAGCGGTCGAGTAACGACGCATCGCCCTCCTTCTGCTCTGCAAGCTTCTTGATCAGATAGCCGAGCATCTGCACGTGGTAGCGATTGAGCTGTGCGAACCGTTTGATCTGACCGGGGTCCTCCGCGTGGTGGGAGCCGCCGTGGAAGCTGATGTTGGTGCCGCTTTCCGGGTACACACGGCCCGTGAGATCACGGGCATACAACACAGTCGCGACGCGCGTGATGTCCGCCTGAAAGGCCAGCGCCAGCAGATCGAACTGAATCTGAATGTGCTCGTGGAATGACTCGGGCACGCCGTAGGGCACCGCTACATTCGGTACATCCTGCGCGGCCTTAGCCGCAATGGTGAGGCGTCGCTCGATCTCGCGCACATCGTCGGTGTATTGCTCGAGACGCACGCGGTCCGTGTGCGACACCCGCGGCATGAGATCGTTCAGGCTGCCGGTCACCGAATCGAGAATACTGGTCTCCCGCTCGCGACGCGCGCGCCGCAACTCGGGTGAACTGCCGTCGCCGAACATCCGCTCGAACACCACTTGCGGGTTGATCTCCATTGGCAGCGGCCGCGTAGGCGACTGCCAGGAGATGGTGTTGGTATAGACGCAGCTGTAGCCCTCGCCGCAGTTCGTGGAATTCGCCCCCGGGTCCTCGAGGCCCAGTTGCAGGGAGGGTAACAGAGTATTGCGGCCAATCTGCCCGGCGATGACCTGGTCGATGGATGCGCCGACCTGAATGTCGGAGCCCGTTGTCTTGCGTGGCTTGACTGCTGTCAGGTAGGCGGCCGCCACGAAGTGATCGGCTCCCGTAACACCGGGAGGATTCTCCGAGGACTGCGACCACATTCCGCTGGTCAAAACCACGTGTTTGCGGAACGGCTCGAGCGGCTCATACACGTAGGGAAATTTGAACCCGGGTGCGCTCGATTCGGGGATCCAGTAACCCGGGCCGACGCCATGGGGTACGAAAGCACCGACGAAACGGGTGGGCAACACCTGCTGCGCATAGGCGCGAGCGCCGATCGCAGGCAGCATGGACTCCAGGAACGGCACAGCGAGTGTCGTCCCCAGCCCGCGCAGAAACATCCGTCGCGGCAATTTGCGGTTCGTCAGAAACACCATCCCCTCCTACTGCGCAGGCCTTGCCTGCTCGTCGTCGGTCCGGGGCATCCCTCGCGGGACGCCCGTGAGACGCATGCGTCTCACCCTACTGCGCAGGCATTGCCTGCTCGTCGTCGGTCCGGGGCCTCCCCGCGGGACGCCCGTGAGACGCATGCGTCTCACCCTACTGCGCAGGCCTTGCCTGCTCGTCGTCGGTCCGGGGCGTTCCTCGCGGAACGCCCGTGAGACGCATGCGTCTCACCCTCCTGCTGCGTCAGCCGGCGGCGGCGCCGGCGCGGCGGCAGTTCCGGTCTTGGCCGGCACCGGATCGGCGTCGGGGACCACGTTCATACTGAAGTTGTCGCTGAGCGCCACGGCCGTAACAAGCGCTTTGAGCTTGTAGCCCTCCGGCGCGGCACTCTGCATGACTTTGCGCACCTCGGGCATGTCGGCATAGTCCATGCCGCGTCCCAGCGCGTACGTCATCAGATTCTCGGTGACGTTGCGCAGATACTGGTCCTTATGCTTCAACAGGAAGGTGCGTACGCCGGCCGGTCCGTCCACGGGAGTACCGTCGTACATCTGGCTACGCGCGTCTATCGGACTGCTCCGATCCTCCGTACGCAGATGCCCGATCGCATCAAACGGCTCGAGCGCAAAGCCGATCGGATCCATCATCTTGTGGCAGCCCGCGCAAGCCGGGTTGCGGCGATGCTCCTCCATCTGCTCCCGCATCGTCGGGATGTGTGTGTTGCCCGCAACATCGTCCTTCTTTACGGGCAACGCAGGCACGTTGGCCGGCGGGTCCGGTGCGGGCACACCGATCACGTTGCGCAAGACCCAGTTGCCACGGATCACGGGTGATGTTCGACCAGGTTGCGAGGAGATCGTCAAAACGGCGCCCTTGCCCAAGAGGCCCCAGCGCGCACTCTCGCTGGCGTCGAGCTTCACTCGCCGGAAGTAGCTGCCCTTGACTCCAGGAATGCCGTAGAAGTCCGCGAGGCGCTCGTTTACGAACGTGTAGTCCGCTGTCAGGAGGTCGAGAACGCTGCGATTCTCATCGAGCAGACTCTGGAACAACAACTCCACCTCGCGGCGGAAGGCCTGGCGCAGGTTATCGTCGAAGTCAGGGAACTGGTCCACGACCGGGGCATGCGCCGCCAGGTTCCTCAGGCCCAGCCACTGTCCGGCGAAGTTGGCCGTCAGAGCGCTGGCGCGTGAGTCGGCGAGCATGCGCTGAACCTGCTGACGCAACACGGCCGGCGTGCTCAACTCGTGGGACTGCGCGAGCTGTAACAGCGTGTCATCCGGAATGCTGCTCCACAGAAAGAACGACAGTCGGGACGCCAGATCGAGCTCACTCACCTTGTAGGCAGTCCCCGGCGCGAGGTTTTCCGGCGTCGATTCGACACGGTAGACAAACTTCGGATCCGACAACGCCCGCTGCAGGATCGCCTCGACGCCACCGTCGAAGGAGCCCTCACGCCGGGCGTCCCTGTAGAATCTCATCAGGATTTCGATGTCTTTTTGCGTCGCATAGCCACGATAGGCGCGCCGAGCGAGCGTGCTTGCGATCTGGCGAGCGCAGGACTCCTCTTCGCTACTGTTGGTCGGACGGCAGGTGAGTATCCGCTCGCGGGTCGGGGAGTCGGTCGCGACCTTGCCATCGCTCGGGCCATCGATGCGAACGCTGCCGACGTGAGGATAGAACGTGAAACCCGGAAGTCCGCCGGTCTCGATCGTACTGCGATCGAATGCATGGTTGAGATCGAGGCCCGGGGCGTAGTCGGTGGCGAGGAAGGTCACGCCAATGTGATGCAAGCCGGCCTTGATGTGCTGTTTGAGATCAATGGTCATGAGCTGGCCATTGCCCAGGAAATCCTCGTCGAGCCTGCGCTCCACGCGCAAGGCTTTGTCCCAGTCCACCGCCGCCACTTTCCGGTCGTCGATGAAAAACAGCAGCTGCTCGCCGCGCACCTCGCCAAAGGGCCGGAAATTGCCCATGTTGCCGAGGTTCACCGAGAACACTTTCAACGTGTAGTCGCCGTCGGCCGGGAATGTGTGGTCAATCTTCAAGCCACCGCGAGTGCCGAAAGGTAGCCCCGCAACGTGATAGTTCTGGGTGGTGTCCTCGGCAACACGATATGTGACCTGCGCGGGCGCCGTCGCCGTGCCCATTGCGAGGCCGCTCACTCGCGCGGCAGCCGAAAGATAGGCCTCGAGGAGCGCCGGCGACACGGTGAGCGCACCAGCCTGATTGTCGAAGCCGCGGCTCGAGTCGTCCGCGGTCAGGAATTTCGTCGAGTCAATATCCAGTCCGAGCAGGTCCCGCACGGCGTTCGCATACTCCGCGCGATTGAGGCGGTGCAGTTGCGGCTCGTGCAGATCGGGCTTGGCGTAACTGTCGACGTCGGTCTCCAGCGACCTCGCGAGCGTCTGAATGGTTTCAAAGTCGGGCCGTGGCTTACCCGCTGGGGGCATCATTCCGGCACGCAACTTCCTGAGCATCCGCTCGACCAGTTTCGCCTCCTCGTGAGCTTTACCCGGGTCGAAGATCTCGAACTCCACACCCCCGGCGTAATCGGTGTAGTTGTGGCAGTCCATGCAGTATTTGTCGATGAGCGCGCGCTGCGCGGCCGGCGGCATCGTGTCGGCGGCGAGTGCCGTACCCAGCGCCAGCAAACCACCGGCACCAAGAGAAATTACGCCGAGCTTACGTGTCACTTGCATAGGTCCGTTACACAGATGGAGGCGAGCGTGCGTCCCTGGTTCGGCACGGGCATCCGGCGCTCGACCATGAGTCGCCGGATGAGGGCGGACGTCTCCGGGTGGGGCACTGCCGACTGAACGCCGACGCGAACCAGCCCGTCCGCATAGTCGATCGCCTGCCACGTAATGCCAGAGAGAGCGTGGACAGTGTCACGGCTGCCGATGTCGTGTATGGAGAGATCGGCTCCGTGTTGGACCAAAAGTTCGACAATGTCGTTACGGCCCTTGTGAGCCGCTCCCATGAGCGCAGTGCGCTCATCGAGGGTGTCCTGCACATTGGCGTCGGCGCCGAGATCGAGCAGCAACTTCACTGCGTCGTACGTTTGTTGCGGCGACCATTCGTACGTGACGCCTTCCACCCAGCCGATACCGCTTGCGACCATGAGTGGCGTCACGTTCCATATCGTAGCGATCTTCGGGTCGGCGCCATGTTCCAGCAGCAACTTCATCAGCACGAGGTCACCGGACTGAGCGGCGCGCAGGAACGGCGTAGCGCCGTCTTCAAACAGCCACTGATGAGTGAAGACGGTGCGGGTCTCGGTGCTCGAGCGCATCCGCAGATTGGTATTGGCCCCGGCTGCCAGGAGCCGCTTGATGTAGTCGAGGTGATCCATATCCGGTTTGCGCGTCGGATAGTCACCGCCCTCGATGTTGCGGTTGTCGGTGGCGAGATAAAGCGGACTCCAGCCACCCTCGTTCTGGATGTTGGGGTTGGCCCCGTGGTCGAGCAGATACAGACCCAGCTTGTAGTACCGGTTCTGGGTCGCGACCAGCAGCGGCGTCCAACCGAACTCACTCGTCTCGTTGACGTCCGCCTTGGCCTCCAACAGCACCTTGACCGTCTCGAGATCCCCCTGGCGCGTCGCAAAGATGAGCGGCGTGAGTCCGCCCCATTGCTTGTCGAGCTTGTGCGCGTTCTCGTCATCGCCAGGGTGCTGATCCAACACTCTCGCCGCAGCAGCCCGTTGCTCCTCGAGCTTTTTGTGTTTGGCTGCCTGCACATCGCGCTCCTTTTGCGTGCCCTTCGTCGGGTCGGGAGCGTCCTCATCGACGGTGAGGCCTGCGAGGCCGTAGCCGTGAACGAACTCGTTGATGCGGTCACGGCTCGACGGCGCAAGATATGGCGCGCGCCCGGGCCTGGTGGTAGCGGAGCGCGTGCTGACATCAGCGCCTTTGGAAATCAGAAAGCGCACAGCCTCGGTGTTCGAGTTCGCGGCCGCCCACATGAGCGCGGTCGTGCCACGCAGCTGCTCCTTTGCGTCGACTTTCACACCCTTCTCGATGAGGGCCTTCATGACCTGCACATTCCCCGTGCGGGCCGCCATCATCAATGGTGTTTCGCCGTGGGTCAGGGCTAGAGCGGGATCCGCATGCGCGCTCAGCAACCGCGCAACCAATTCGGCATTGCCCGCCTCACACGCCAGCAGTAGCGGCGTCATTCCTGTAGCGGTCCGCACGTTGGGATTTGCCCCAGCCTTCAGGAGCTGCGACAGGGCCCGAGTGTCGCCGTGATACGCAGCCCAGTGGAGCGCGGTACTTCCGTCCGGCTGGGCGAAGTTGACGTCCGCTTTCGCAGCGATGAGCTGGTTGAGTTGTGCCTGATCCTGACGCATGACTGCGTCAGCCACATCACTGCCTGCCGCCGCGGCGACACTGGAAAAGAGCACGCCCCACAAGACGAGTAGCGCCAGCTGCGCCTCGAGGCGGACTTTACGTAACCTGATCGTCTCGATCGTTGTCCCCCTGGGCCAGGATATCGCCCACTTACACCGATCAGCGGCGCGCAGCAGGCCTATCCCCCAGCGGGATCCACGTACCTACCTACGCGCTACTCGATCCTAGCTTCGTGGTGCAGGGGGTGAAAGGCGAACCTCACATACGGTCCGACAGGTGAATTATCGGAGGCGGGGAACGTGCACCAGGACGGGCTCTAGGAGCCTAGCGCTTGCCCTCGCGGGCCTTTTCCTCGGCAAAGGTGTAAATCGACTCGGGAACAGCTTCCAGCCGCTCCCGCGGGATGGGCTCGCCGCTCTGGTCCGACACTCCGTAAGTGCCCTCTTCGATCTTCTTCAGAGCGCGATCCACCCGTTCCAGCCGGGCGACATCGCGCACGACCAGGTTACCCTCACGCTCGAGCATGTCGAGCCTCTGGGCGTCGTCTTCGTATTCCCGTGACCCACTGGCGGCGCTCTCGGACCTGACGCTTTCCTCTTCGGACTCATCGTCGCCCGCGGCGGCCAGCAACTCCGCCCGGACCTTGCTCAGGCGCTGACGCTGTTTTTCGACGAAAGCCGGGTCGAGTTTCGGTACATTGGCCATCGGAATAGCTCCATCGTCCTGCAGAGAATGCATCCGAGACACTAGCCAGACGAGGCGCCTAGCGCAACTCCAGCGGTACTCGTTGACTCACGCCGCAGAGAAGCTCGTAAGGAATTGTCCCGGCGTGCAGCGCAATTTCCTCGACGGGCAGTCCAGCCCCCCAAAGGACGACCGGCGTGCCGACGTGCACACCGCTCAGGTCTGTGACATCCACGGCAATCATGTCCATCGACACGCGCCCGACCAACGGAGCGCGACGCCCGTCGATCAGTACCGGAGTGCCGTTCGGCAGGTTGCGGGCGAGACCATCGCCGTAGCCGGCGGCGATGATGGCAACGACCGAGTCCCGCGGAGCCTTCCAGGCGCCCGCATAACCAACGGACTCGCCCAGCGGCACATTGCGAGTCGCAATAACCGAGGTCTCCAGACTCATCACCGGCTGTAACCCCAACTCGACCCCGGAGCGATCGGCAAAAGGCGAGCCGCCGTACAGGGCTAGGCCCGGCCGCACCCAATCGCAACCCAGGGACACCGTGCCGAAGATGCCCGCCGAGTTCGCGATGCTGCGCGCATACTCCAGGTCGCCGATCGCCTCCTTGAAGCGCACCAGCTGCCGGCGGGTTTCCGCATTGTTTTGCTCATCCGCGCGGGCGAGATGAGTCATCAGGCGTATTTCCAACGGCGCGGGTTGCAACCGGCGGATGCGCTCGAGAGCCGTGCCAAACTCACTCGGACGAAAGCCGAGCCGGTTCATGCCGGTGTCGATTTTGATCCACAGCAGGAAGCGCTGCGGACTGGTGCTCTCCTCGAGCAACTCGATCTGCAGCATATCGTGGACGACGAGATCGAAACCGTGTCGCGCCGCTTCCAACAGGTGCTCGGGGGCAAAGACCCCTTCCAACAAGACGATCGGCTGAGTGATACCGGCAGCGCGTAACGTGAGCCCCTCTTCGAGCCTCGCCACTCCAAACGCATCCGCGTCCGCGAGCGCCAGCGCGGTCGGCACCAGGCCGTGGCCGTAGGCGTTGGCCTTCACCATGGCCATCACCCGGGCACCGCGTGCCCGTTCACGAATCACCCCTAGATTGTGCCGTAGAGCATGTGTATCGATCGCGGCGCGGATGAGCCGGTTCACCGCATTACGCCTGGATTCACACCATCTGCGTAGGAATCGGCCGCATAGTTGGAGAATCGCGTGTACTGACCCTGGAAGGTCAAAGTGAAGGTGCCGATTTCACCGTTACGGTGCTTCACGAGGTCGATCTCAGCCAGCCCTTTCTTGGTCGTCTGGCGATCGTAGACTTCCTCGCGGTAAATCAACAGGATCATGTCTGCATCCTGCTCGATCGCACCTGAATTGTGACTAACAATTCCGTCAGCCAACCAACATGAC
>DATMQL010000055.1:0-19373 GCA_035566815.1 Steroidobacteraceae bacterium
CCGGTGGAGTGTAGTCGGGAAGTCAGCCCGCGGCACAGGCGTACAACGCGCTAGCGGACCGGCAGTACCACACCCCCATCACTGGGTGTTTTCCCGTAGGGTGTTTATCCAGGGCTTGGCCTATTCTATGAAAGGAGCACCCTGGCGCGAGCGCGTCATCGCCCGATGATCACAACAACTCATGCGTCGCAAAACCAGGATTCTGATCGTCGACCAGGAAAGCCTCTTGCGGGATGGGCTGCGGGTTCTGCTCGAGCTCGAAGATGACCTCGAAATGCTGGGCGTGATCGGCAGTGGTGACGAGCCCGTCGATGCCGCAATGAAGACGGGCCCTCAGGTGGTGCTACTCGAATTCGCGATGCCCGGCCAGGACGGCTCGGAGACCGTTGCCGTCGTCAAGAGCCGCTGGCCGGAAGCGCGCGTGCTCGTACTGACATTCCGGCGTGAAGACGAGTTCTTCGAGGCCGCATTGCGCGCCGGCGCCGACGGCTATCTGCTGAAAACGGACAGCCGCACGGAGCTGCTGACGGCGATTCATGCGGTGGCGGATAAAAAGCGTTATATCAGCCCCTCCTTGTTCGACCGTGCCGTCAGCGGGTATCTGGGACAACCACCCGCCTCGCGGCGCAACGCGGCGGACGCACTCAGCGCGCGCGAGCGCCAGGTCATGAGGAAAATCGCCCTCGGCCTGCGCACCCGGGAAATCGCGCTGCAACTCTCACTGAGCCACAAGACCATTGAGAAGCACCGCAGCAGCCTCATGAGAAAGCTCGGCCTTCGATCGGCCGCCGCGGTCGCCGCCTACGCGACGGCCCATGGGTACCTGGAGCGCTAGGAGCCTGGAGCGCTAATTCGCCGCGGCTACCCTGGGCCGATGCCGCTGCTGCCGTATCCAGCTGTTGGTCCTGGAATCCAACAGGTCGAGGGGCAGCACGCCGCCACTCAACATCTCATCGTGAAAGCCGCGGATATCGAACTGACTTCCCAACTCCTTACGCGCCCGTTCCCGCAGCTCGCGGAACTTCAGTTGTCCGAGCTTGTAGGACAGCGCTTGCGCCGGCCACGCGATGTAGCGATCCGTCTCGGCCTGGAGAGTGGGCTCGTCAACGGCGGCGGATTTACGGAAGAAATCCACCACCTGCTCGCGCGTCCATCCTTGCGCATGGATGCCCGTGTCCACCACCAAACGCACCGCGCGAAACAACTCGCTGGACAGACGGCCGTAGTCGCTGACCGGATCCTGGTAGAAACCCACTTCCTTGCCGAGTTGCTCGGAATAGAGCGCCCAGCCCTCGACATAGCCGGAATTGCCGCCGTGCCGGCGGAACTTCGGTAGATCGGGGAGCTTCTGCGCCACCGACAACTGCATGTGGTGCCCCGGTATGCCTTCGTGATACGCCGTCGCCTCATCATCGATGAGCGAGCGTTGCGCAAAATTCGCGGTCGCCACCACCACCCGTCCCGGGCGCTTACCGTCGGGAGTGCCTGTCTGGTAGTGAGTGGCATTGCCGGGCTCGAAATCCGGCATCGGCTCGACCGTCACGGGTGATCCCGGGATAAAACCAAACAGCTCCGCCAGCTTCGGTTGCATCTGTGCGATGTACTTGCGGAAGTCGTCGACGATCTGCTCCGACGAGGCCGGATGGTACTTGGGATTGGTTTTCAGCGACTCACGGAAGGCGGCGAGATCCGCGAAGCCTTCGTGATGCGCGATAGCCACCATGTCGGCCTCGATACGCTCGATCTCGTTCAGCCCGATCACGTGAATCTGGTCCGGGGTGAGCTTGCTCAGGGTGGTACGGCTGCGAATGTCTTTCAGATAGCGCTGCTGACCACCGGGTAGCGCCGTCACGGCAAGCGTGGTGCGGCCATAGGGAGCGTATTCGTCCGCGATGAAATTGCTGAAAGCCACGTAAGAGGGCAGCACCTCATTGACGACTGTCTCGGTGATCGCCCTGGTGAGGCGCCGTTGGTCCTCGGCGGAGATGCCGCTCGGGAATTTCTTCGTGGGCAGCAGGAAAGGATCCGCTGCAATCACTCCCAGGCATTGTCCGGGAACCTTCTCGAGCAGAAACCGTACGGGCATGAGTCCGTCACTCTTGCCGGCGCGCAGGACTTCCTCCGTCTGCGTGAATGCGCGCGGAATCTGGTGAAGCCGCGCAATGTAGTCTTCATACTCCTTCACAGTGTCCAAGGGCACCGCCAGCGGCAGATCGGCCAGGTGGACTTGCGGGCCGTCCATCTGGTTCACCGGCATCTCGTATTCCTTGAAGTCGAAATTCGCGATGCGTTGCTCGAGCACCCGCTGCAGCACCTGGTGGGACAACGCGTCCTGCTCCGGGAACCCGGCAACCGAGATTCGCTGCAATCGCGCGAGAAAATCCGCGTCGCGCTCGTGCTGGGCGGTGTTCCCGGCGACGGAGTAATCGTTCAACTGATCGTTGTAGCGATAATCCCCGTAGGCGGTCGCGAGCTCCGGATGAGCCCGGAGATCAGATTCATACTGCTCTTCAAAAAGCGCATTCTGCTGCGCGAGTCGTGCCACCGCGGCGGGGGCGATGGCGAACGTCGCCGAGCCGCCCATCACGGAAACCGCCACCCCGAGCCAGACCAGAAGCTTCTCTTTTCTCATGGCGCGATGTTAACACCGTTGACAGCCGACCGCCCATAGGGGTATCACCGCCCTCACACCGCGAGGCAAGCCCAAATGACCAACATGCGCGTTGAAACCGATAGCCTGGGAAAGGTCGAGGTCCCTGCCGATAAATTGTGGGGCGCGCAGACCCAGCGCTCGCTGGAGCATTTCAGCATAGGGCGAGACCTCATTCCGCGCGAAATGATCACCGCCTACGCGATCCTGAAGAAAGCGGCCGCCAGCGCCAACCACGACGGTAAGCGCCTCGATGCCAGGGCCTACGAGCTGATCGTAAAGGCCTGCGATGAGATTCTCGCGGGCGAACATCATGACATGTTTCCTCTGCACGTCTGGATGACCGGCAGCGGCACGCAGTTCAACATGAACGTGAACGAGGTGATCTCGAACCGCTGCAGCCAACTCGCGGGCACGCCACTGGGGAGCAAGACACCGGTTCATCCGAACGATCATGTCAACATGTCGCAATCGTCGAACGACACGTTTCCCTCGGCCATGTACATTGCGGCGGCCATCGGTGTAAAGCAACGGCTCATACCGGCCGTAAAGGCGTTACATGATTCGATCGATGCCAAGGCGCGGGAGTGGGACGACATCATCAAGATCGGCCGCACTCACATGCAGGATGCAACGCCCATCACCCTCGGCCAGGAATGGTCCGGCTATTCGGGCATGTTGGCGGATGATCTCGAGCGTATCGACGACGCTCTGAAAGGCGTCTACCGCCTCGCGCTCGGTGGCACCGCCGTGGGCACGGGAATCAACGCGGCCCCGGGCTTTGCCGAGGCAGCCGCGGCCCAGATTGCGAAGCTGGCCGGACTGCCTTTTGTCAGCGCCCCGAACAAGTACACGGTACAGGGCGCGCACGATGCGCTGGTGCAACTCTCAGGCACTCTGCGCACACTGGCCGTTTCACTGTACAAGATCGGCAACGACATCCGGCTGCTGTCCTGCGGACCGCGCGCTGGCTTCGCCGAGCTGCTGATCCCCGAGAACGAGCCCGGCTCCTCCATCATGCCCGGCAAGGTGAATCCGACCCAGGCCGAAGCGCTCACCATGATTGCCGTGCAGGTGATGGCCAACGACGTCGCGGTCGGGTTCGGCGGCGCCAGCGGCTACCTGGAGATGAACGTCTACAAGCCGCTCATCATCTTCAACCTCACCCACTCGATGACCCTGCTGAGCGACGGCTGCACCAACTTCCGCAAGTTCCTGGTCGAGGGAACGCGGCCGAACCTGAAGAAAATCAAGGAGTATGTCGAGCGCTCGCTCATGCTCGTCACCGCACTCGCCCCGGTCATCGGTTACGACAAGGCCTCGAAGATCGCTCACTACGCCATGGACCATGACCTGACCCTGAAGGCGGCGGCGCTGCAACTCGGGTTCGTCGACGAGGCCGAGTTCGACCGCGTCGTCGATCCGGCAAAGATGGTGCGGCCCTACGTCGCCACGGGCAACTGACACGAGAGTTCATAGTTGCCATCCTCCCCGGCAACGCTATAGTTCATGAGTCGGTAACGACTCGCTCCCGCAATATCGCAAACATAACCGGGCGCGGCGGGGAGGAAGAAAAATGGCGTGTCGCCCGAAGCCACCTGCGTGCCACCCATGAGCACCCCCGACCTCGCCGTTCCGACCGCGACGGCCAGTACCCGCGCCGAAGGTCTGCCACGGCTGATCTATCTCGCGCGAATCCTCAACCTCTGCTTCTTTCCGCTCGCAACGGTCATCTTGGGAAATCTCGTGATCCTGTACGTTTCCCAGGCACAGGAAGCGCTGCGGGCGTTTGACGACGGTCCAGAAGCGCGCTGGCACGTCACGCCACAGTCCTTCTCTTTCGTGGTCGCCTACACGATGTGGATGATGTCCGCGTGGTATGTGGCCCGGCTGTTGGTAGGTAAGCGCTTCGACCCGGATCTGGTCGGAGCATGCCACTCGCCTCAATTCGCCACGTTCGTCGCGAAGCATCTGCCGCGGATTCTGGCGCTGGCGGCGGGTGTGCCCATTGCGATTTTTCTGCTCCGTACTCCACAACTCCTGGGGCTTGGTGTCGCTGCGGGCATCATCTGTGTGGCCTTGTTCGTCGGGCTGGTGTTTCGCCGCTCCTGGGCACGCCGCAACGGTCATGAGTGGGTGGCCAGGTGGCATCGCAAGGAGTTCGAGGACATCGAGCGCTTCGACGACCTGGCGGGTTGGGCCAAGGTGTTCATTGCCGTTCTCTTCATCACCTCCATTGGAATCGCGATTGCGCTCCCTATCTGGATGTCCCCTTTCGCCCGTTGGATCGGGGCGCCTGCTCTGCTCCTTTTCGCGCTGATGTCGTGGAATATTTTCGGCGGCCTCGTTCTCACCTACGTGCCCAAGTCGTGGCATTTTCCGGCGGCGACCTGGATCGTGGTGGTGCTCCTGTTCGTCTCCTGGCATTGGAACGAGAATCACCTGGTCGCGGCTCCGGCGGCGGGTATCGTCAACGCGCCGCGCCAGGAGTTGGGCGCCGCGTTCGTCGACTGGCTGCGCCATCGACCCAACCCACAGGCACCCGTCATCTTCGTTTCCAGCTCCGGCGGGGCTTCACGCGCGGCCTATTGGACCACGTCCTCTCTCGGCAAGCTGGAGGATGAAGCGCGCAGTAGCTCCCGTACCTTTGCAGACAACATCTTTGTCATCAGCGGAATTTCGGGTGGCAGCCTGGGGTCGGCAGCGTTTGTCACCTCGCTCGACCTGGTCCGAAAGAGTCCCTCGGGCCCCTGCTCCAAGGTTCGCGACGTCGCCAACAGCTTCACCGGCATGGACCACCTGTCGACGGTCGTCGGGCTCATGTTGTTTCCAGACCTGGTGCAGAGATATATTCCCAAGGCGTTCGCCGCTGTGGATCGCTCCCGGGGCCTGGAGGAAGTCTGGGCGCGCGACTGGGACGACATCGTGAAAAAATGCGGTGGAGCGGCCGCCTCCGCGCCCAATCCCTGGCAGCGGGAATTCACCTTACTCTACCCGCCCGGTGGCTCGGGAGCCCGGCTGCCCGAGTTGGCACTGTCTACGACGGCGCTTGGGGCCGGCCAGGTTGTACTTCAGGACACCTTCACTCTGCAGCGTACCGACGCCTACGACATACTCGACCCGAGGTTGGAAACCAAGTCACTCACGCTCGCGCAGGCGGTTCATAACAGCGCCCGCTTTCCCTATATCAGTCCCGCGGGCATGGTCGAACTCGCGAAGGACCACTCGACATGGGATCGCCTCGGAGATGGAGGCTACGTCGAGGCGAGCGGCGCCCTGACGCTGGAGCAGATCATTCGAGCACTGGCGGACGAGAAACTGATCCGCGCTGCCGGGACGCCGGGCGCGTGTGGTAGCGGTGAGCCGAGCGCGTCGGGCACCCCGCCCTCGGCGTCCGTTATTCCCGCCGGCGACTGCTACGTCCTGTGGGATCAGGTTCGCATCCTGATCCTGGACAACGCTCCGACCTACGGCGGGAATCTGCTCTGTGCAGCGCCAATCCCGGGTAACCCCTCGGGCGAGCGCCGGGAGCAGCCCCAGAACAACATGTCGGACGCTCCCGAGCCCTGGCCGCCCGGTCCTGACTTCGTGGCACCGGTGCTCGGCTCGTTCAGCACTCGCTGGGGTCGAGGGGTGACCGCCCAGGTGGACCTGCGCTCGCTCGTGGGCGGCTGCACTCGGCACTTCGCCGAACTACGGCTCCCCTCCGCCCAGGCGGGCTCGCAGGACCCCTCAATGGATTGGATGCTCAATGCCCGATCGCGTAGCGATATCGACTCGGTGTTGAACGGACCCAGCGGCGCTCAATACCAACAGATGTCCAATCCGCAGATTTTTTTGAAGCAAAATATGGATGTCGTGCGCTCGTGGTTTTATCCGTCGAACTGACGGCGGCGCCCGCGCCCGGCGTCAGCGAACGACGCTACGCAACCGCTCCGCCGCCTGTTCGGGCGTGGTATCGCGCTGAGCCTCTCCAAACATCTCGTAGCCCGCCAGGAACTTCTTCACCGTCGCCGAGCGCAACAACGGCGGATAGAAATGGGCATGCAGTTGATAGGCCCCAGGTGAGTCCTGCGAGTCGGGACGGCCCGTTGGCGCGCCGTGCCAACCGGATGAATAAGGAAACGAGACTTCGAACAGACGGTCGTAGCCCGCCAGGAGGCGACTCAGAATGTCGGCGAGCGAATCTCGTTCCGTAGCCGTCAGATCCGCCAGGCTCTGCACACTCCGTCGCGGCAACAGCAGCGTCTCGAACGGCCAGAAACCCCACCACGGCACCACCACCAGCCAATCCGCATTCTGCGTGACGAGGCGCTCGCCAGCCGAAGATTCGGTCTCGGCGTAGTCCAGCAACAGCGAACGTCCCTTTCTCCCGAACCAGAGCTGCTGCTGCGTGAGCTCTTTGAGCGGCTCGGAAGGTACGAAGTCGCTCGCCCAGATCTGCCCGTGGGGATGGGGGTTGGAACACCCCATGAGCTCGCCCTTATTCTCAAACACCTCCACCCAACGCCAGCGCTGACCGAGCTCGACCACCTGATGTGCCCAAGTATCGACGACCGAGCGGATTTCTGTAACGGGCAGCTCCGCCAGCGTCAGATCGTGGCGAGGCGAAAAACAGACGACGCGACAGGTGCCGGCTTGGACATGCGCCTGAAGTAACGGATGCCGGGTGGCATCCTGCTCGACGGCCTCGGGAAGGAATGTCGGGAAGTCGTTAGTGAAAACGTATGTCGAGGGGTACTGCGGATTGCGCTCGCCGTTGGCGCGCGCGTTACCGGGACAGAGATAACATTGCGGGTCGAACTGGGGGCGAGTCGTAGCAGGCGTGGGTTCGACCCTGCCCTGCCAGGGGCGCCGGTTTCGATGCGGCGAGACGAAGACCCACTCCCCCGTCAAGGCGTTGAAGCGCCGGTGCGGTGAATCCAACAGCAGAGAGTTCGTTTCGAACGACATGTATTACAACGCGACCACGTTCGCACCCTCCGCGGGGCGCGAAACGAAAAGCGAGGCCTCGATCCCCGTACGCTGCAAGTATGCGGCAGCGATCTCGTGGACAATAGCATCCTGCGAGGAGGTTTCGATCAAAGCCACGGCGCAGCCGCCAAATCCCCCGCCGGTCATCCGACAGCCGAAGACGCCTCCGGCGCGACCGATGCCCTTCGCAATCTCCACCGCGGAATCGAGCTCGAAGCAGCTTACGGCGTAGTCATCCCTCAATGACACATGGCTTTCACCCATGAGTCGGCCGAAGTCGACCCACTCACCGAGGCGGATGCATTCGGCGGCCTGCCTCGTTCGCTCGATCTCTCCAATGACATGGCGGGCGCAGCGCACGCTCATCTCATCCAGGGAGCCCGAAACCTCGCGCAGCTTCGTCATCGTCGCCTCCCGCAGAGACGGCACACCCATGAGACGCGCGGCGGTTTCGCAACTTCTGCGGCGGTCGGCATAGCCGCTGCTGGAAAGCTCGTGCTTCACGTTGGTGTTGATGACGAGAACGGCGACCGATGGATCGGCCCACGGCAACCAGGTCGGCACTTTCGAGCGGCAATCGAGCAACATAACCTGCCCGCAGCGTCCGAGGGCGGAGATGAACTGATCCATGATCCCGCACGGCACGCCGGCGAAGACATGCTCCGCTTTCTGACACAACAGGATTTTGTCCACCGGGTCGAGCGCGGCCCCAACGACAGCCTCGAGGAGGCTTGCCATGGCGGTCTCCAACGCGGCACTGCTCGAAAGACCGGCGCCGATGGGCACGTCCGAATGGATCAAGGCGTCGAAGCCACGAGGCCTCAAACCGCTCTCCAGGAAGCCGGCCAGCACTCCCTTTGGATAATTCGTCCAGCGACCTTTATCGTCCGGGTGCAACGTTTCCCTCAGGCTTACGCTCACCGTCTCTCCCGTCGCCTCGCTTCTCAAGCCGATTGTGTCGGAAGAGTCGTTAGGCGCCGCGACGATCACGGTGCGACGCTCGATGGCCATCGGCAGCACAAAGCCATCGTTGAAATCGGTGAACTCCCCAATGAGATTCACTCTACCCGGGGCGCTCGCGAGCCACCGTGGCGGACGGCCGAAGTGAGTTTGGAAGGCTTGGCGCGCGCGTTTCGCTACGTCGTCCATCATCAACTCTTCCGGACCCGTCGCCGGATCAGCAGCATGCATAGCCCGAACGCCAGCAGCACCATGCCCCAAAGCAGATTGACGTTCAGACCGAGCGAGCGCGAGTACTGTGACTTGTCGCCCAGGAGGCCGTACAGCGCCAACAGCGCGCCATAGACGGTGAAGAGACCTCCAATCGCTATTCTGAGATCGAAACTCATGACTCGCTCTCGCTCACCGGAACAGAATATTGAGGAGGATCGTAGCAAGCAGCACGATCACACCGACCAGCACCGGCCGCTTGTACCACGGTTCGCCGGCCTCCGAGGCCACGCGGGGAGTCAGCGAATACACGAGCCCGTGAAGCTCTGCGTCAGTCTTGTTCCGCGGAGTCGCCAGAGAAACCAGCACCGTGAGAACAAAGCACGTGGTCCACGCGACAATCGCGATATAAAAGTTCTGCCCCATCTCGCTACGGAATACGAACTCCGGTGTGACCCACCCCCCTTTGATCCCCGGCACGGCGCTCGCGGGTAACGACAGACCGTGGAACAACGCCGCGCTCAAAGTACCGGCCAGCAATCCGAAAAACGCGCCGTGTCCGGTCGTGCGCTTCCAGAACATACCGAGCAGAAAGGTCGCAAACACCGGGGCGTTCACGAACGCGAACACCAGCTGCAGGAGATCCATGATGTTGTTGAACGCCGCCGCGAGATAAGCAGCCGCCACACCGAGCAGGACGCCGAATACGGTCGCAGCCTGCCCCATCCGCAGGTAGTGACGATCGGACCTGCCGGGGGCGATATAGCTTTGATAGAGATCGTAAGTCCACACAGTGTTGAACGCTGTGACATTCCCCGCCATGCCCGACATGAAAGAAGCGATGAGCGCCGTAAGACCGATACCGAGCAGCCCCGCCGGGAAATACCGGGCCAGCAGCGCCGGAATACTCATGTTGTAGTCCGGTGTGCCATCGGCCGCGAGGGGCAGAAAAGCATGGCCGGCGACAGCTGGAAGCGCCACCGCAATCATGCCGGGCACGATGAGCAGTGCTGGGAACAACATCTTCGGAACTGCTGCGATCAAAGGCGTGCGGCGCGCTGCCGAGAGCGAATTCGCCGCCAGCGCCCGCTGCACCACCAGGAAATCCGTGCACCAGTAACCGAAGGACGCCACGAAGCCCAGACCCATCGCCAGGCCAAACCACTCCACACCCATCGGGTTGGCGTTCGCGGAGCCCAGGTGGGACCACGACTCGGTCCACGTCCCCGGAGCATACCCGTGGCGGGTTGCAACCGGGATGAGCTTCGCCTGCAGGGCGCTCCAGCCCCCCACATCTTTGAGAGCGAGATAGGCCAAGGGCGCAAATCCCGCGACGATCAGGCAGAACTGCAACACCTCGTTGTAGATCGCCGAGCTCAGACCGCCCAGCAGGATATAGAGGAGCACGATTCCGGCCGACACGGCGATACAAGCGTCGTACTGCCACCCCAGCAGGAGCCGCAGCAACGAGGCGAGCGCGTGCATCGAAATCCCGGAAGAAAAAACCGTCATGACGGCAAATGACACGGCATTGAAGCCGCGCGTCTTTTCGTCGAATCGGAGCTTCAGGTACTCCGGCACCGAGCGCGCTTTCGAGCCGTAGTAGAACCGGAGCATGAACAGTCCCAGGAATACCATGGCGGGAATCGCCCCGATCCAATAAAAATGACTGGTCATGATGCCGTACTTGGCGCCGGAGGCGGCCATGCCGATGACCTCCTGGGCGCCGAGGTTGGCGGAAATGAACGCCAGGCCTGTGATCCAGGCGGGCAACGAGCGCCCGGCGGTCAGGAAGTCGGTGCTGCCCTTCATGGAACGTTTCAGAGCCCAGCCGACGCCAATGACAAAAGCGAAGTAGATGAAGATGACCGCGTAATCGACCAGGCTCAATGAGATGCGCATGAGAGGATTTGCGGCTTACCGCACCGAGAACCGGTAGCTGATGGTGTTGTGGTAGGTCTGTCCGGGCTTCAGGATGACGGACGGAAAATTGGCGTGGTTGGGAGAGTCTGGAAAATGTTGGGGTTCCAGGGCCAGGCCATCGTGGCGGGCGTACGCCCAACCGCCCTTTCCTACGCTGCTGCCGTCGAGAAAATTGCCGCTGTAGAACTGCACACCGGGCTCGGTGGAGGACACCTCGAGCACGCGTCCCGTGTCGGGCTCATAGACCGTCGCCACGACGGCCAGGGCTCCGGCGGGCTTCGCGATCACCCAGTTGTGGTCGTAACCCTTGCCGAACTCGAGCTGCTCATCGGCCGCGCCGATCCGTGCGCCGATCGCAGTCGGCTGGCGGAAGTCGAACGGGGTGCCGGTCACCGGCCGCAACTCTCCCGAGGGGATGAGAGTGCTATCCACCGGCGTGAACTGGTCAGCCGGGATCTGTAAAACGTTGCCGAGCACGTCACCCCGGCCACGGAGGTTGAAGTAGGAGTGCTGCGTGAGATTCACGGGGGTGTCCTTGTCCGTGACAGCCGTGTAGTCGAGCCGCAGCGAGTTGTCTTCGCTCAGGGTATAGACCGCTTTGACTTTGAGATTCCCCGGATAGCCCTCCTCGCCATCGTGGCTCAGGTAGGTCAGCGACAGTTGCGGGCCCTCCGCGACCACGGCTGCTTTCTCCACCCGCCAGACCACCCGGTCGAATCCGACCCGTCCGCCGTGCAGCGAGTTGGGTCCGTTGTTGGTGGCGAGGCTGTACTGCTTACCATCGAGGGTGAACTGTCCGTGCGCGATCCGGTTGCCGTAGCGCCCGATCAGGGCACCGAAGTAGGAGGTGCCCTTGATGTACTCCGGTAGGGTGTCATACCCGAGCACGACATCGGCATAGTGCCCTTTGCGATCGGGCGCGGTCAGCGTCGTGATGATCCCCCCATAAGTCGCAATCCGGGCTTCCATCCCCCGGTGATTCCTCAGGGTGTACAGATCGACAGGAGTGCCAGCGTTCGTCTGGCCGAAGGAGGCGTGGGTGATCGAGCTGTGAGAAGAGGAGTCTGACATGGGTGTCGCTCCAGCTGACAGGCCAAGCGACAGACCCGGAAACAGCCCCGGCAGCAGCCACGCGAGCGCTACCCGGATGCCGCGAAACTCGGTTTTACAGACCATGTCAGCGATCCTCCCCCCAAGAGGCGTGATGACCCGTTACAGTGTCGCTTTCAATCGCCGCGCGCAATGAGAGAATCGGTCAAAGCTTGTAGAAATCGGGGCCGCTCGCACGTGGCCCTGCTGATAGAGACTTCACTGGCCTCGGGCAGGGATATTCTGCGCGGTATCGCCCGTTATGTCCGCGAGCACGAGCCCTGGTCGCTGTACCACGAGCCCCGCGGTTTGGAGAAATCCGTCCCACGCTGGCTGCACGACTGGAAAGGGGACGGCATCATTGCGCGCATCCAATCACGCCGCATGGCCCGGGAGCTTGCCGCGACCGGCATCCCGGTAGTCGATGTTCTCGGACTGGTCCCCAACCTACGCTTTCCGTTGGTTCACGTCGATAACGGCGCCATCGGTCACATGGCCGCCGAGCACCTGCTCGACCGGGGATTGCGGCACTTCGGATTCTTCGGCATCCAGGGGGAAAGCTGGTCGGAACAACGCTACACGGGATTTTGCTCCGCCGTGGCCGGCGTCCAGCGCCAGGTGCCGGTCTACCAACTCTCGCGCGACACCAGTGGCAAGCGCTCCTGGGAGCGCGCCGAGAACAAGCTCGCCCGCTGGATCAGCTCCCTTCCCAAGCCGGTGGGCGTGCTCGTCTGCAGCGATCAACGCGGCGCGCAGTTTCTCGAGGCGTGCCGCCGCGCCGGTGTAGCCGTGCCGGACGAAGTTGCCGTGATTGGAGTCGATAACGATGAGCCACTCTGCGAGGTCTGCCTGCCGCCGCTGTCGAGTATCGAGGCGGCCCATACCAGCGTGGGATATCAGGCGGCCGCGCTTCTCGACGGGTTGCTTCGAGGGCTAGCCACTCCCAGGAAGCCTCTGTTGGTCGAGCCGCGAGAGATCATCGCCCGACCCTCCACTGATGTCCTCGCGGTTGCCGACCCCATCGTCGCCGCCGCACTACGGCTCATACGTGAACAGGCGCATACCGGACTGAAAGTCGATGCCCTCGCGCGCCAGCTCGGTCTGTCCCGCAGTGTCCTGCAGAGACGTTTTCGCGCCCTGCTCAAACGCTCAGTACACCAGGAGATCCTGGGCGCACGCATCAAGCGTGCTCGTGACCTCATCGTCAGAACAGACCTCCCCCTCGTCCAAATCGCCGAGCGGGCGGGCTTCAAACACCAGGAATACATGGGCGCCGTGTTCCGAGCCCGCGTGGGGAAAACTCCAGCACAGCTGCGCGCGGCTGCAACTCGCTGAGCGCGGCATCTCAACTCCGCGCCACCAGGGCGTTTCCCAAACCAATGACCACGGTGGAGCTCACCAACACCAGGAGACCGACGGTCAGAAGGACCAGGCTGCGCCGGCTCGCGCCGCGCCACTCCCGCAGGCCGAGGCCCCAGAGCGCCGCGAAAATAATGATGCTGGACATGTGGAGGGTCCAGCTCGAAAAGTGGTAGCGGCCCATCTGGCTCTCGCCCATGGTGTAGAAGAAGAACTGGAAGTACCACGCCGTACCCGCCAGCGCACACAGCAGGTAGTTGCGGCCCGTTGAAGGAACCAGGTCCGCGCCCGCTACTTTGAGCTCGCCGACCAGCTCACGGCCGCTGCGGTTTTTGAGAATCAGGATCAGGCACCACACCGCGTTGGTGGTGAATCCGCCGAGCAGGACGACGACCAGGACCGGCAGCCCCTGCGCCAGCGCGGTAGTGCCGTGAGCGAGTGTCAATTGGCGCAACGGCTCACCTGCGGCGAGGCCGTAGGCAAAGCAACTGCTCATGATTCCGGAAAACACCGCGACCCCCACTCCCTTGCGGAAATCCGCGGCCCGGGGAAGATCGCTGTGACCGCCGGAGGCCATCTCCAGGAGCGCGGCCTGCTCGAATTCCTTCGCATGACCGGCCTTGCCGACAATGGCAATTCCCAGCAATGCCGTCACCACGCCCAGCAGCACTACGAGCCCGCCAGTCGAGTGGATCAGCGAGCCAAACAGCTGCCCACTCACCAGTGGCGGGATGAGCGTTCCAAACGCGGCGGTGAGGCCCAGCGCGATGGCCGTTCCCAGCGAGATACCGAGGTAGCGCATCGTGAGACCGAACGTCAGGCCGCCGAAACCCCACAACGCACCGAAGAAATAACACAACGCGAGGGTCGCGAGCGGCGCCTCGGCAAGGACCGCGAGCAGGTCATGGGTGCGGATGGCCGCGAACAGCCAGGGGGCGATGATCCAACTGAACAATCCCCCGACGAGCCAGAAAATCTCCCACGACCACCCGCGCACACTGCGGAACGGGACGTAGAAGCTGGCCGAGGCGAGGCCGCCCAACCAATGAAAGAAAACACCAAGTAACGGATTGGGCACTGTCGCGACCCCCCTCGGCCGGAAAGCTCAGATTCTATAAATTCGCTCTGCGTTGGTAACAAACACCCGCGCCCGCTCGGTGGCGCTCAGAGTAGCGGTGAGCGACTGGTAGGCGCCGTACTGGCGCGCGAATGACCCGAACAGACGATCGACCGGAAAGTTGCTCCCGAACAGGCAGCGCTCGGTGCCGAAGAGCTCGATCGTCTGCAGCACAAACGGGCGCAGGCTGTCGAGGGTCCATTGCCAGTCGAGCATGGCGAGACCGGAGATCTTCACCGCCACATTCGGCTGCTGCGCCAGGGCCTGCATACCGGCGCGCCAGGCCTGCAGTCCCGCCGCATCCCGATCCACCGGCATACCCGTGTGGTTCAAAATGATCGGCGTGTCGGGATGACGGCTCGCGAGCCGCGCGGCGGCCTGCATCTGCCCGGGATAGACCTGCAGATCGAAGGACAGGTTGTACTTGCGCAGCCGCGCGAAGCCTTTCTCCCAGTCCGGGTCGGCGAGCCAGTCACGCGGCGTGTAGGTTTTCTTCGGGTCGCCGTGCCAGTTCAGAATCTGGCGTATGCCGCGCATATTAGGATGGCTCGCATGCTCCGCCAGGAGCGCCTCCACCTTTGGGTTATTCAACTCCGCGTGCGCGACCAGTGCCTGCGGATATCCACGAGTATCAGCCACTCGCTGCAGCCACCGCGTCTCCTGCAACGAGTCGGCTGGATTGGCGCCCGCCTCGACATGAACGACCTTTGCTACACGAATCCTGCCGCCCTCACCGCCAGCGTCGCGCAGGTAGTCATCGAACAGGTACGTCTTGGCAATCGATCCTACGTCTCCGGTGATTCCCACCGGCAATGGCGGCGTGAGCCACGGGTAGCGGATCTCATCGAGATCCCACAAGTGCATGTGTGCGTCGACGATTTGCAGGTCCTGCACGACGCCCCCGGATGGTTCAGTAAGTGGTACGACCGCCCGAAATATCGAAGGTCGCGGCGGTCGAGAACGAGCATTCCTCGCTCGCCAGCCAACACACGAGAGCGGCGACCTCCTCCATCCCACCCAGGCGCCCCATGGGAATCTTCGACTTCATGTAGTCGATCTGGCTCTGGGGCAGCTGCGAGAGCAGCGGGCTGTTGAATGTCGCCGGGGTCACGCAGTTCACCCGGATACCGGTGGTGGCGAGCTCCTTGCCGAGCGACTTCGTGAGTCCGATCACCGCCGCCTTCGCGGTCGAATAGGCCGAGGCATTCGGGTTGCCTTCCTTGCCCGCCACGGAACTGATGTTGACTATACGGCCGTAGTCGTTCTTCAGCATCTGGGGAACGACCGCCCGGCACGAGTAGAAAATCCCGTTCAGATCGATGTCGATCACGCGCCGCCACTCTTCCAGCGGGTACTCCCACAATTTCGCCGTGGGGCCCGTGATACCCGCGCTCCCTACCAACACGTCGATCCGGCCGAACTTCGCGTAGACACTTTCGGCAGCGCTCGACAGTTTCGCGGCATCCGTAACATCGACCTGCACGGTGTGAGTTCCATCGCCGACCGACGCCCCCGCTTTGGCTAACGTCGCCGTGTCACGGTCCCACAGGCTGACCTTGCCGCCTTCGGCGGCGATGCGGATGGCAATCTCGAGACCTACGCCGGAGGCGCCGCCCGTAATGACGGCTACCCGGTTCTTGAATCGCTCGGAATACACCGTCTTCTCCGAAGGTCTCAGCCGGCACGCCGCCACGCGATGACCTGTTGCTGCTGCTCACCCAACTTCTCGATGCCCAGGCGGATGGAATCGCCAGCCTTCAGGAAAATCGGGTGCGGCTTCTTGCCGGCACCGACCCCTGGTGGCGTGCCCGTCGTAATGATGTCGCCGGGCTCGAGAGTCAGGAAGCGACTGATGTAACTCACGAGCGTCTTGACCCCGAAAATCATGGTCTTCGTACTACCGGTCTGCATGCGCTCCCCGTTGACGTCGAGCCACATACCCAGGCTCTGCACGTCGCCGACTTCATCGCGCGTAACGAGCCACGGACCGACCGGACCGAAGGTGTCGCACCCCTTACCCTTATCCCAAGTACCGCCGCGCTCCAACTGGTATTCGCGCTCCGACACGTCGTTGACCAGGACATAGCCCGCGACATGTTCGAGCGCCTCGCTCTCCTCGACGTAACTGGCCCGGGTGCCGATGACGATCCCGAGCTCCACCTCCCAGTCCGTCTTTTTCGAATCCTTTGGAATCATCACAGGGTCGTTCGGTCCCTGCAGGCAGCTCACGGCCTTGGTGAAAATGACCGGCTCGGTGGGAATGGGCAGATTCGATTCCCGGGCGTGATCGGCGTAATTGAGCCCGACGGCAATGAATTTTCGGGTGCCGGCGAACGGCAGACCCAGTCTCGGGCTGCCCGGTACCCGCGGCAGTGTGGCCGGATCGATGGCGGCCAGCGCTTTCAGGGTCGCCGCAGCCAACTGTTCGGGACCGATGTCAGTGTAGCGACCGGCCAGCGTGCGGACCTGGCCCTGGGAATCGAGAAGTCCGGGTTGTTCGCGGCCGGCGGGACCGTAACGCAGCAATTTCATGGGCGACTGAGCCTCGAGAGATGACGGGGGGCCAACATAGTCAATGGTTGTACGGTCGATGGAGCGCGATGTCGCGGTTGAGCTCGACGCCGAAGCCCGGACGGTCGGGCAACTTGAGTCGCCCGTTCACCGGCACGGGCTCACCCGTGAGCTGGGGATGGAACATCGGGACCACCTTGTCGGCGGCCGGCGCCATCATGAGAAATTCGGCGAACGGACTGTTGTGACGTGTGATGACGAAGTGGTAGCTGTAGACACTCGAGCCATGGGGAATGACGAGCACACCGCGACTGTCCGCGAGCGCGGCAATCTTCAGCAACTCCGTCATCCCGCCGCACCAGCCGACGTCGGGCTGAATGATGTCGCAGCATTCCATTTCGAGCAGCATCCGAAAGCCCCAGCGGGTGGCCTCGTGTTCCCCCGTGGTGACCAGCATTCCGCGCGGCGCGTTGCGCTTCAAATCGGCGTAGCCCCAGTAGTCATCGGGAGACAGCGCCTCCTCGATCCACTTCAGCCCGTAGTCCTGCGCGCGCCCGGCCAGTCTGACCGCATAGTTCAGATCGAGGCTCATCCAGCAATCGAGCATGAGCCAGAAGTCGGGACCGACCTTGGCGCGCATGTCCGCGAGCATGGCGAGGTTCTTTGCAAAACCTTCCTCACCTTCCGCGGGACCATGATGCAGCGGCAGCTTGCCGCCGATGAAACCCAACTGCTTCGCAATGTCCGGACGCGCGCCGGTGGCGTAGAACACCAGCTCGTCGCGAACCGCGCCGCCGAGCATCTGGTACACGGGCTCACCCCGGAGCTTGCCGAGCAGGTCCCACAGGGCGAGGTCCACGCCGGAGATGGCATTCACGACCAGGCCCTTGCGGCCATAGTACTGAGTCGAGAAATACATCTGGTCCCAGATTTTCTCGATCTGTGTCGGGTCCCGGCCTTCCAGAAAGCGTGCGAGATGCTTTTCAACAATGAATGCGGCGGGCTCACCGCCCGTAGTGACCGCGAATCCCACCGTTCCATCGGCCGCCTCGATCTCAACCACCAGGGTGCCGAGCACGTTAATGCCAAAGCTACGACGGCTCTGCCGGTATTCCGGATAGCGGCTCATGGGGGTGGCAATGTGATCGTCGATCCAGTGGGCGCCCTGCTGGTCGTGGTAATCGGCGCCGCCACCGCGAATCACGCTGGCTCGGACCTGTCGGATGACCGGGAACGGCATGGATTATTTTCCGGAGAGACCGTGAGGTGCCCATTGCGGGCCAAACGTCGTGTCCCACATACTAATATGGGTACCACATAATGGGAAGAACACCTATAAGCCGCCGCAAGTCCGCCAAGGCTAACGACACCCTGGAGCCGTCGCGGCTCGGGAGTCAGACGCTGTTCCGCGGGCTGGATGTTATCGAGCTCGTGGCCGAAGGTCCGATTACGCTCGGCGACCTGGCCGACCGGCTGAAACTCACGCGGAGTACGACACATCGCCTGGCCTCCGCCCTCGCCGATCGTCGCTACCTGACATTCGTACACCGTACCGGTTACAGCCTCGGGCCTAAGCTCCTCGAACTCGGCTTCCGGGTGCGCGACGAGCTCGATCTGCCGCGCGTCGCGGCCCCGCGACTCGAGCAGTTGGCACTGCTGACAGAAGACACCGTGCACTTGGGCGTCCTCGACCGCGAGCAGGTGTTGTACCTCGATAAGATTTCCGGCAAGCGTCGGATCAACCTCAGCTCCCGCGTCGGCGAGCGGCAACCCGTCTCCTCGACAGGACTGGGCAAGGCTTTGATTCTCGATCACGATGAGGAGTCCTGGATAAACTTCTTCCGCGCGGAGAACGGCGGCCAGCCTACGCCGACCGCCCTCCGGGAGTGGCTCGGGCGAATGCAAACTTATGCGCGAGCGGGATATGCCTTCGATCTGGAGGAGAACGAGGATCAGATCCGTTGTGTAGCGGCTCCCATCCGTGATGTGGCCGGCCGGATTATCGCCGCTATCAGCGTAGCTAGCGCCGCCCAGTACATGAGCGATGCGCGTATGCAGTTACTCACGAAGGACGTCGTGGACACTGCCCGTCGCATCAGTGAGGGCCTGGGGTGGACGGAGAAACCAACACCAGCGGCCCCCTCCACGGCACCGCGAGCCTCATCTCGCCCAACGCAGACTTCTCGTCAAACGCGGACATCTCGCCCAACGCAGGCTTCTCGTCAAACGCAGGCGCTACGGCCCGCATCTCGCAAAACGCGGGCTCGACACCTCGGGAACCGCAAATCCCGATCTGGTTAGTTAAGGGGATCAACATGCTCCTGGAAGGCAAAACAGTTCTGATCACGGGCGCCTCGCGGGGCATCGGCCACGGAACGGCCCTCGAATGCGCACGCCAGGGCGCCGATCTGGCGCTGAACTGGTACGGTGACCGCGAAGGGATCGAGGAGACCGTGGCGGAGGTGAGAGCTCTGGGCCGGCGCGTGGTGGAAGTTGAATGCGACGTTGCCGAGCGCAACTCGGCCGCGCAGTTCGTCGGCAAAGCGGTCGAAGAATTGGGTTGCGTCGACGTCTTTGTCA
>DATMQL010000056.1:0-4430 GCA_035566815.1 Steroidobacteraceae bacterium
TCAGCAGCGAGAGAAGCGGCGCGTGCCGGGGCGCGATGCCGAGGTCACCTTCGGAGGCCGGCGCGAACACCATCGTCGCCGGGCCGGAGAAGATTTCGCCTTCGGCGCTGACGATGTCGACCTGGATGGTGTGTTGCTCGGCCATGTTGATATCTGCCTAGTGCTCTTACTGCAGCGTCTTCGCTTTGGCTTGGGCTTCTTCGATGGTGCCGACCATGTAGAAGGCCTGTTCGGGCAGCGAGTCGAACTCGCCGCTGATGATGCCCTTGAAGCCGCGGATGGTGTCCTTGAGCGAGACGATCTTGCCATCCTGGCCCGTGAACACCTTCGCAACGTTGAACGGCTGCGACAGGAAGTTACGCACTTTACGGGCGCGATACACGACCTGCTTGTCCTCTTCCGAGAGCTCGTCCATACCCAGGATCGCGATGATGTCCTGCAGCTCCTTGTAGCGCTGGAGCACGGCCTGCACACCGCGGGCGGTGTTGTAGTGCTCTTCGCCGACAACGAGCGGGTCGAGCTGGCGGCTCGTGGAATCGCGTGGGTCCACCGCGGGGTAAATACCGAGCGAGGCGACCTGCCGGGACAACACCACGGTCGCGTCCAAGTGCGCGAACGTCGTGGCGGGCGACGGGTCGGTCAAGTCGTCCGCAGGCACGTAAACGGCTTGGATCGAGGTGATCGAACCGGTCTTCGTGGAGGTGATGCGCTCCTGCAGAACGCCCATCTCTTCGGCCAATGTCGGCTGATAGCCTACCGCGGACGGCATACGTCCGAGGAGCGCCGACACTTCCGTACCCGCGAGGGTGTAACGATAGATGTTGTCCACGAAGAACAGCACGTCGCGGCCCTTACCGCCGTCCTCGCGGACCTCGTCGCGGAAGTATTCGGCCATGGTGAGACCGGTGAGCGCCACACGCAGGCGGTTGCCCGGCGGCTCGTTCATCTGGCCGTAAACCATCGCGACCTTGGAGTTCGAAAGGTTGTCCTTGTCGATAACTCCCGACTCGATCATCTCGTGATAGAAGTCATTACCTTCGCGGGTACGCTCGCCGACGCCCGCGAATACCGACAGACCGCTGTACTGCTTGGCGATGTTGTTGATGAGCTCGAGCATGTTGACGGTCTTGCCGACGCCGGCGCCGCCGAACAGGCCGACCTTACCGCCCTTCGCGAAGGGAACGAGGAGATCGATTACCTTGATGCCCGTGACCAGCAGATCCTGACCACCCGCCTGCTCGGCGAATGACGGCGGCGCGCGGTGAATCGGCAGGTGCTCTTTCGCCTCCACCTCGCCTCGGTTGTCCTGCGGGTCGCCGAGCACGTCCATGATGCGGCCCAGGGTACCCTTGCCGACGGGAACCGAAATCGGCGCGCCGGTGGACCGCACGAGCAGACCGCGCTTGAGGCCTTCCGAGCTACCCATCGCAATCGTACGCACGACGCCATCGCCGAGCTGCTGCTGGACTTCGAGCGTGAGCTCGACGTCTTTCAGTTTCAGCGCCTCGTAGACGTGCGGGATAGACTCCCGCGGAAACTGCACATCGATGACGGCGCCGATGATCTGCGTAATTCTGCCTTCGGCAGTGGTGGTCATAACCGGTTTCCTTCAAATCAAACAGCAGCCGCGCCGCCCACGATCTCCGAAAGTTCCTTCGTGATCGCGGCCTGGCGGGCCTTGTTGTAGATCAATTGCAATTCGCCGATGAGCTTGCCGGCATTGTCGGAGGCTGCCTTCATGGCGACCATGCGCGCGGCCATCTCGGAAGCGACGTTCTCGACCGCCGCGCGGTACACCTGTGATTCGATGTAGCGCATGAGCACGCCTTCGAGGATCGTCTTCGCCTCCGGCTCGTAGATGTAGTCCCAGTGCTCGGCCAGTCCCTCGGTGTCGGTGGCCACTACGGGCAACAGCTGCTCCACCGTGGGCTTCTGCGTCATGGTGTTGAGGAACTGCGCGTTCACCAGGAACAGGCGATCGATCTCGCCATTCCGGTAGGCATCCAACATCACCTTTACGGTACCGATGAGATCCTTGATGTGCGGGCGGTCGCCCAGGTGCGCGACATTGCCGAGGATCTTCACGTCGAGGCGGCGGAAGAACGCGATGCCCTTCGAGCCGATGACGCACAGGCTCACGTTCGCGCCCTTACCCTGCCATTCGCGCATGAGCAGCAGTGTCTGCTTGAACGTGTTGGCATTCAGGCCGCCCGCGAGCCCGCGATCCGTCGAGACGACGATGATGCCGACGCCCTTGACGTCGCGCTCCTGTAGGAAAGGATGCTTGTAGTCCGGGTTCGCCTCGGTGAGGTGGCCGATGACGTTGCGCATCTTCTGCGCATACGGACGCGCGAGCTTCATCCGCTCCTGCGCGCGGCGCATCTTGCTCGTGGCCACCATCTGCATGGCCTTCGTGATCTTCTGAGTGCTCTTCACACTCGCGATCTTGGTGCGGATTTCCTTCGTGCCGGGCATGGCTGGTGGCCTTTAGTAGGTGCCCGTGGCGATGAAGTCCTCGATGCACTTCTTCAGCGCCGCCTCGTTCTCCTTGCTGAACTTCGGCGTTGCGTTGATGCCATCGAGCAGCGACTTGTAGTTCGAGCGGGCGAAGCTCTGCAGCGCCGCCTCGAAGTCGGTGATCTTCTTCAGCTCGACTTTATCCATGAAGCCGTTGTTCACCGCGTAGATCGTCAGAGCCATCTCGGCGACCGACATCGGCGCGTACTGCTTCTGCTTCATGACCTCGGTCGTACGCTGTCCGCGCTCGAGCTGTCTGCGCGTCGCCTCGTCGAGGTCGGACGCGAACTGCGAGAACGCAGCGAGCTCGCGGTACTGCGCGAGGGCGAGACGGATACCGCCGCCGAGCTTTTTGATGATGTCGGTCTGTGCGGCGCCACCGACGCGCGATACTGAGATGCCGGCGTTCATCGCGGGACGGATACCGGCGTTGAAGAGATCGGTTTCGACGAAGATCTGTCCGTCGGTGATGGAGATAACGTTCGTCGGCACGAACGCCGTGACGTCACCCGCTTGGGTCTCGATGATGGGCAACCCGGTGAGCGAGCCCGTCTTACCTTTGACGGCGCCCTTCGACACCATCTCGACGTACTCTTCATTCACACGGGCGCTGCGCTCGAGCAGGCGGCTGTGGAGATAGAACACGTCGCCGGGATACGCCTCGCGGCCGGGCGGGCGGCGCAGAAGCAACGAGATCTGGCGATAGGCCACCGCCTGCTTCGACAGATCGTCGTAAATGATGAGAGCGTCTTCACCGTTGTCCATGAAGTATTCGCCCATCGTCACACCCGAGTACGCCGAAATGTACTGCAGGGCGGCGGGCGTGGAAGCCGAGGCGGCGACGACGATGGTGTGCCCCATGGCACCGTGTTCCTCCAGCTTGCGCACGACGTTCGCGATGGTCGACTGCTTCTGGCCGATCGCGACGTAGATGCACTTAATGCCGGAGGACTTCTGGTTGATGATCGTATCGATGGCGATCGCGGTCTTGCCGGTCTGGCGGTCGCCGATGATGAGCTCGCGCTGGCCGCGGCCGATCGGGACCATCGAGTCGATCGCCTTGTAGCCCGTCTGTACCGGCTGGCTCACCGACTTACGATAAATAACGCCCGGCGCCACGCGCTCGATCGGAGCGGTGCGGGTCGCCTTGATCGGACCCTTGCCGTCGAGCGGGTTTCCCAGGGCGTCGACCACGCGGCCGAGCAACTCCGGACCCACGGGCACTTCGAGAATGCGGTTCGTGGTCTTGACCGTGTCGCCTTCGCCCAGGTGCTTGTACTCACCCAACACGACCGCGCCGACCGAGTCCTGCTCGAGGTTCAGCGCCAATCCGAAGGTGTTGCCGGGGAACTCGAGCATCTCGCCGTACTTGGCATCCGCAAGGCCGTGAATGCGGCAGATGCCGTCGGTGACGGAGACGATCGTGCCGACGTTGCGGGCCTCAGTGACCGACTTGAAGTTATCGATCCGCTGCTTGATGAGGTCGCTGATCTCGGTCGCTTTAATCGCCATGTGTAAGTATCCCTTATGCGCTGCGCGCAGGACTAACTCGCTTCGCCAAAGCGCGAAGCTCGGAAATGTAGCCGGCGCGAAGACGCGCCGTGAAAGAAGCTGCTTTATCGAGTCTTACAGCTTTCATGCTGTTAGCTCGTACGTGATTTTGTTCAGCTGCGTACGCAGCGAGCCGTCGATGACGAGATCGCCCGCCTGTAACACGGCTCCGCCGATGAGCGAGGGATCGGTATGACACTGCATACGGATGCCGCGCTTCAACCGGCGCTCCAATGCGGCCGTCAGCGTCTTCCGCTGTCCGTCATCGAGGGGCGCGGCGGAAGTCACCGTCACGTCGACGACTTTTTCGGCTTCGTCCTTCAGCTCGTCGAACAGCGCCGAGATCTCGGGAAGGTAGGCGA
>DATMQL010000057.1:0-2766 GCA_035566815.1 Steroidobacteraceae bacterium
CGTTGGTTGAAGCCGTTGAAGCCGGGGCGCGGCGAGCGGTTTAGTTGGCAGCTCTCCATCGGCTGGATTTTGTTCTGGACGGCATTGCTGCTGGCGGCGAGTGTTGCTGTCGCGCCTGTGTTGTGCGCGGCGCCGCTGGTCATCGCAGCCTGGGGCGGGTGGCTGAAGGTGCGTCTCGGCGGGATGACGGGTGATTGTCTCGGCGCCGGCGTGGAGGTTACCGAGACCGCGCTGCTGCTGTTGGTCGCGCTTACTTCAGGCGCAGTGGCAGGCCTGCTGTAACCAGAAACACGGCATCGCAGGCAGCCGCGACGAGTTGATTGAGCCGCCCCTGCTCGTCGCGAAAGAGCCGCGCGGCGGCGTTTTCGGGCACGAGGCTGGTGCCCACCTCGTTGCTGACGATGATGATTTCGCTGGAGGCTGTCAGGAGGCTCGTGAGAAAGGCGTCGCGCTCGGCGTGCCAGCCGGGCAGGTCGGCCTGGAAGTCGCCCGAGGCCTCGGATGTCACCGCCGCGGCGGATGCTGGCGGCCAGAGGCAGTTCGCCGTCCACAGTGTCAGGCAGTCAATCAACAGCAGGCCGCCGGCGCGGCTCTCATCTCTCACGGCTGCGCTCAGCCGCCGGGGTTCCTCGCGCAAGCGCCAGTGCTGTGGCCTTTCGCGCCGGTGCGCATCGATGCGCGCGGTCATCTCGTCATCGGACGCCGTGGCCGTTACAACACAACAGACGTTCTTCGAGCGCTCTGCGGCCCAACGGGCCGCCAGCGAGCTCTTTCCCGAGCGTGCGCCACCGAGCAGGAAGGTTCTCATGACCCCGATGATACGCAATCGCGCTCGAATTCGACGATATGCCTTGCAACCGCTTCGGGATCCTCGTGGTGCATCATGTGTCCCGTGCCCGGGACAGTCACGAGGCGCAGCTTGCGAAACAATCCGTGCAGCTGCTCATCGGTGACATAGGAAGTGTGCCGTGCCCTGTGGTCCGAGAGCTCGCCCATAACCAACAGCATCGGAATTTCGAGCCGCGCCCAGCAGGCTTCAGCCTCCTCGCGCCGGTAGAGGATTGGATTCACGAGCCGATGCCGCGGATCGAAGCGCAGGCGGACCTCTGAGCCGTCCGGCTCGGGCCGGCTCCACGCCCTGGCGACGAAATCGGCGCGATCCGCAGTCAATCGCGGGTTACGCATCCTCAGAATCGAGGCCAACTGCTCGAGCGACTCATAACGTCCTTCTTTGAACGGGTCCTTCACCTCATCGAGCCAATGCGCATAACGTTTGGGCGCGTCTTCAGGCCGCGTGCGGGCCAACCCCAGCCCTTCCAGGTTGGCGAGCCACTGCATGCGTTGTGGGCGAATGCCTCCGTACATCTTGGCTACGTTGGCGCCCATACTATGGCCGATGACGCGCGCACGACTTTGGGGCACCAGCGTGTCGAGCAGGGCGTCGAGGTCAGCGAAGTAGTCCGGAAACCAGTAACCGCCGGGTACCCATTCACTGTCGCCGAAGCCGCGCCAGTCCGGAGCGACCAAGGTCCACGAGGCGGGCAGCCGGTCCACCAGGAATTGCCAGGTGGCGCCGCAGTCCAGAAAGCCATGGAGCAGCACGATAGGGTCGCTCGTGCGCTCGCCCCACCAGGTCAGCCGATGGCGCACGCCGCGAATCTGCAGATCTTCCTGCCAGGGCGCACGGCCCGGCTCATAGGTCATCGTACTTTCTCCTGCGAGAAGTCATAATCGGAGTGCGGCGTGGCGTCAACTGCGCCCTCGAAGCGATATTGGGGTGCGACGCATGCGTCGCACGGGAGGCCCGCGAGGGACACCCCGGATCGACGGTGAGCGGGCAACGCCCGCGCAAATGGGTGCGACGCGTGCGTCGCACGGGCAACACTGCGAGGGGTTGCCCCGGATCGACGGTGAGCGGGCAACGCCCGCGCAAACAAACGGAGACGAAATGAACGAATCGAAACCCACGGCGGGGCCGATGACGGGTGCTCCTCCTACGCAGGACGAGCGCACCTGGGGAATGTTCGCCCATCTCTCGGCGTTTGCCGTCTTCGTATTCCCTTTGGGTGGCAATATCCTCGCCCCGCTCATCATCTGGCTCACCCGGCGCGACACTTCCGCGTATGTGGAGATGGAAGCGCGCGAAGCGTTGAATTTCAACATCACGGTGGCGCTCGGTTGGATTGTCTGCGGCTCGCTATTCTTCGCCCTCATCGGCATTCCGCTCGGTGCACTGCTGTTTCTTTACTGGCTGGTGATGGCCATCGTCGCCGCCGTCAAGGCGAGCGAAGGCGTGGGTTATCGATACCCCATCTCACTGCGCCTCGTGAAGTAGCCTGCGCCGGGCAGGCAGCCCAGCCGGACAGGCTAGGAGCCTAGTCAATCGGCAGGTCGAGGGCCAACTCGCGCACGTAGCGCACTGGCGGTGAGCCGAAAGAGAGCACCATGTCGTGGTAGAGCTTCAGGGAGAAGTTCTTTCCCCACTTCTTTTTGGCTTCCTCCCGTAGCGCCAGGTGCTCCTGCACTCCTACGAAGTAGGTCGGCAACTGTGCCGAAGTGAGCTGAGCCCGTACCCATTTAGCGGTCGCTTCGCGCTCTTCCTGAAAGGTGTCGTGTGTCATCAGGCGCATTGCGTCCTCACGGGACATGTCATCGACGTGTACTCCCTGGTCGAGGAGCGCGTTGCCGATGGTACGCAGATACCACTTCAGCTGAATGAGGTGCATGAGCGGGTCGCCGCCGAGGAAGCCCTGCTCGACCATCATC
>DATMQL010000058.1:0-13401 GCA_035566815.1 Steroidobacteraceae bacterium
GGGCTAACTTTCGCGCGAGGCGAGCTCCCAGACTGAGTCCGCGAATTCCTTGGGCGCCTCCTCGGGCAGGTTGTGGCCGGCTTTGTCGATCACACGATGCGAGCGTGATCCGGTGAACTTCGGCGCGGAGGATTTGCCGTCGGAAGCGGCTACGATGCCGTCGGCCTTGCCGTCCAGGGTAATCGTCGGGACTGAGATGGGAGGCAGCGCAGCCAGTCGACGCTCGACCTCCTCATACGGGGCATAGCCCGGTGCGAGACCCAGGCGGTGACGATAGGAATGGATCACGATGTCGACATAGTCAGGATTGTCGAATTCGGCCGTGTGTCTGTCGAGTGTTGCCTCGTCGAAATGCCAGTTCGGCGAGTTGCGGGTCCAGATGGTCCGGGCAATTTCGCGCCTGTTGGCCGTCAGTCCGGCGCGCCCGCGTTCCGTCTGAAAATAGTACTGATACCAGAATCCCGATTCGACCGAGGGAGGGAGCGGCAATCCCGCTTTGGCAATGTCCTGAATGAGATAGCTGTTGACTGACACGAGTCCCGCGCAGCGTTCGGGCCACAGGGCTGCGGCAATGCAGGCGGCGCGTCCACCCCAGTCGTAGCCGGCCAGCACCGCGCGGTTGAGTTTCAATGCGTCCAGTAACGCAATGACATCGACTCCAATCGCGCCTTGTTGACCGGCACGCGGCGTGGCGCCGTCCAGAAAACGCGTCGACCCGTGGCCCCGCAGGTGAGGCACGACGACCCGGCAGCCTCTCGCGGCGAGCATGGGCGCGACTTCGTCGTAGGTATGAATGGAGTACGGAAAGCCGTGCAGCAGCAGTACGGGGGAGCCGTCAGCCGGGCCCAGCTCGTAATAGCCGATGTCGAGAACACCAGCATTGATCTGCCTGAGGGCGGCGGGCGGCTGGCCGGACCCAGCAGGCTTTACCGGGCTCCCCTGCGCGGTGGTCATGGTTGCGATCTCCGCTGTGATGAGGCTGGCCGCGGCCGTTTCGAGAAAAGCACGGCGGCTGTGTTGGATTTTCCGGGGCATGTAACACGCTTACGTTATTTCAACGAACGGGCACGGATCGCTTCTGGCACACTCATTACTATTGGGGCGCGGATAGTCATCACACTGAAAAACACCGGCCGCACCGAGGATTAAAATCTTGTCCACCACCCCGATCCGCTACGACCGTACGAGTATTCTGCTGCACTGGGCGACGGCGGCGCTAGTCGTCCTGCTTTGGCTCATCGCACATTGGATTGATGACTTTCCACGCGGCACTCCGCGGATCACGGCTCGATCCGTGCATATTCTACTTGGCGTGACGCTGCTCGCAGTCGTGCTGGCGCGGATGGCCTGGCGACTGAGGTGGGGCCATCGCCTACCCCTGGCGAACCCGGGGGCGGCGGGATACCTCGCCAAGACCGTTCACTATGCGCTTTATGGCTTGCTGCTCGCGGTGCTGCTGCTGGGAATCGCCAATGTCTGGATACGTGGAGACAGCATCTTCGGACTGTTTAGCGTGCCAAAATTCAGCCTGGACCAGGAGCTCAGGCACACCGTCGAGGATCTGCACGAGACGGCTGCAAATATCGTGTTGATTGTCGCGGGGCTGCATGCGCTAGCCGCGCTGGCGCATCACTATTTCAAGCGCGATGGGGTGTTAAAGCGGATGCTGCCGGGCGGCGAGTGACGTAGGACAAATTCCTGGGTTTCGGTAACGGCCGCTGATGGCCAGCGAGGCCGCCGGGGTGCACCATTTGAGCTAGCGGACAGTACGCAACACCTTGCATCAGCCGGGGGGCTCTCATGGAGCATCGATACGGGGTTCGCTATCGTTCAGCTATCGATGTCTACGTCCGGTATCAGTCGGGTCGGCACGCGGGCGCGGGGGCGACTGCTCGATGTCAGCATCAGCGGTGCGTTCGTCTCTACCTCGCTTTCCATTCCCCCATTGTCATCCATCACCATCGAGTTGTTATCGGTGATCGCTGCCGCGCGTCGATTCAAACCCATCGAAGCGCAGGTGATTCGCCGTACCGAGCGTGGCCTGGGCATAGAATGGAAAGAATTGACCGCGGCCTCACTGAGTCAGCTGGTCGACGGTGGACAGCTGTCATCACCGGTGCCGGAAACGCCGGCCGGGATCCAAAGGTAGTCCAGGATCCGGGAAGGCGAAAACTCGCGGGATGACGGTGACGGATGACCTACTGCATTGGCGTACTTTTGAAGGACGGGATCGTCCTCGCGTCCGACTCGCGCACCAACGCGGGCGTCGATAATTTCGCGACCTTTTGCAAGATGACGGTGTTCGAACGGCCGGGAGAGCGCGTCATCGTTCTGTTGAGTTCCGGAAGCCTGGCGGGCACGCAGGCGGTGATCGGTACTTTGAAACAGCGTACGGAATCGCCGGAGTGGGCCAGCGACAACGTCTGGTCCGCCCACACGATGTTCGATGTTGCAATGATGGTGTCGGACGCAGTGCGTCACATCGAGCGCCGCGACGGCGAGCATCTCGCACACAGCTCGAGTCCATTCAATGCGTCTTTCATCATTGGAGGGCAGATCAAGGGCGAGCCACTGCGGCTGTTCCGCACCTTTGCCGAGGGTAACTTCATCGAAGCCGGTCCCGAGACACCGTTCTTCCAGACCGGGGAGACCAAGTACGGCAAACCGATCATCGACCGGGTCATTGGGCCTAAAACCAGCCTCAGCGACGCAATGAAGTGCGTGTTGGTGTCATTTGACTCCACCATGCGCAGTAATCTCTCGGTGGGGATGCCCATCGATCTGGCGTGCTGCGCCTCCGGGGACCTCCGGCTGACGTCACGCCACCGTTTCGCTCCGGGCGACGCCTATTTCAGTGCATTGGGTAACGAGTGGGTCGAAGGGGTAAGAACTGTATTCCGCAACCTTCCTCCCGTACCTTCGGATAAGATCCAACCTTCCTAGACCGCGCGCCCACTACAGGCGCGGTTCTTGCGCTGCAGTCTCCTGCAGATCTCACCGTCCGCGGAGCTCTCAAAGTGCAAATACGACTTGGCTATGAGCTGATTTATCAGTCTCCACAGCCAACCCCCATGATCCTGAATCTACAGGTGCATTACACCCGCAGCACCGATATGGTGCGTGCCGATCAGATCAGCACCGAACCGTGGGTGCCGTTAACTTCGTACCGCGACGGCTTCGGCAACTTGTGTACTCGGCTGGTTGCGCCACCCGGGCTGATTCGTATCACCGCCGATGGAGTGGTGAATGACCGCGGCCTGCCGGAGAGCGTGGTGACCGGCGCCCAACAGATCAGTGTGGAGCGGCTTCCCGAGGAGGTCCTGGTCTACCTGCTCGGAAGTCGTTACTGCGATACCGACAGGCTGTCCGAATTCGCGTGGGGCCAATTTGGTGCAACCAGGCCCGGCTGGGCCCGCGTGCAGGCGGTCTGCGATTTCGTGCACCAACATCTGACTTTCGGCTACCAGTTCGCGCGAGCCACCCGGACGGCGTTCGAAGCATTCCAGGAGCGACTCGGAGTGTGTCGGGACTTCGCCCACCTGGCGATCACGTTATGTCGTTGCTTGAATATCCCGGCGCGCTATTGCACGGGATATCTCGGGGATATCGGAATTCCGCCCGTCGAGGCGCCGATGGACTTTTCCGGGTGGTTTGAAGCCTACCTCGACGGTCAGTGGTACACGTTCGACGCGCGGCACAATGTTCCGCGCATCGGACGTGTTCTCATTGCCCGGGGGCGCGATGCCGCTGATGTCGCGATCAGCATGACCTTCGGCCCCTGCACTCTGCAGAGCTTCAAGGTCTGGACGGATGAGCTCAGGAGCGCCGCGGCACAAGCACCGACCGGGTGAGCCAGCCCATTCCGGTGCCGATCACGACGGCCATCCAGGGATGGTCGCAGACGAAGCGGTTCACCGCGACGATCGCGTTTCGAACCTGGTGGGCCCGGGCACGCGCACTGTCGATCAAGGAAACCTGCGAATGCTCCTTGATGTTGGCGATAGTGTTGAGCAGGCTCTGGCGGAGCTCCGCAACGGTGATACCCCCCTCTTCGCCCACTTCCTCGAGAACGGTCTCCAGGTCGAAGATCAGCTCCCTGATCTCACGGCGGGCAACGAGAGCGGTCGGATCGTCAATATTTTCCATAGCCTCTCCGGGGCCTTTAATCAGGCCGACCAGGATAAACGCCCGGTCCCGGGACGGGGTTCCGCGGGCCGCACCCGGCGAAACCATGAGGGTCAATCGGCGGGGCGCGGCGGCGGGCGCTCCTCCAGCCCTCGCGTCAGTCCAACTTCGTCGAGCGCCGAGACCAGTTGAGCGGTATTGGCGCGCTCCTGCATCTGGGCGGCCTGGGGGTCGTGACGGTCCTTCACCATGGGGAGATCCCGCCGTAACTCCTCGATGAGGTGGATGACCTTGGTGACCTTCTGCTCGGTCAGCAGGTTGACCTGCAGATCCAGGTGCGCCCGCTGCTGCTCGAACTTGGTTTGCCGGTTCTGCGCAATCAACACGACGGTCGTCGTGAGCAGCGCTATGAAGGATACCAACAGCTCGAGCCACTGGAACGGTGGCGGGTCGAAGGGCACAACCCCGAAGCGCGCGCTGACCGAATTGAACAGGATCCATACGCCCGACAGCAGCAGGATGCCCACCAGGTAGGCCGGCCGTCCCACGATGCGGCTGACTCGCTCAAGGCGTAGCTGTGACGCGCTGGTCGCATCCCACTCGCGACGCTGGAGCGCCACCACGCCCTCGATATTCTCACTGATGTGATCGGACAGCGCCGCCGCGGCGGATCGATCTGTCTCGGCGTTCAAGTCAGGCGACGGATGTTCTTCAGGCATGCGAAAGGATACAGAAAGAATAAAGAAAGAATCCACGAGCGTTTGCTTTGTTGCAGTAAGTCCTGTTCACGAGAGCGTGCAAAAGACCCTGCCGTGGAGTATATGACTGCGCTGAGACGTTAGTCTCTGGCTGACGAAGCGTAGACAAGACGGAAAACCGTCGTGCCGTTCAAGGGGAGCCTGCTCGAACACGTTCAATCGAATCGTGGCGGGAGGGTGTATGAAAGCGGTGCTCGCGGTCGTAGCGGTCTACTTTCTGGCTTTACTCGGCGAGGGGCTATCCGCCAGCGCCAGCGCGTGGGCCAGCACCACTCAAATCATCGCGGCCGGCACGTCGCAGACGAATCTGCCGACGGAAACGACCTGGCCCGGCGCCCAGGACCCGCCTTATATATGCTGTTGGGCCCAACAAGGCCAGTACGTCACCTTCACCTTCACCGTAGGCGCTGGCTCGACCGCTTTAGCGTTGCGTTACAGCGCCGGCAACGGCGCAATCAAGCGCAAGATCGAGCTGGACGGGGCAACCTTGGTTGCGAATCAGACCTTCCCAGGTACGCCTAACTGGAGTACCTGGGCAACACTGACCTTGACCGAAACGCTCAGCAGCGGGACACATACCCTCACCGTTATTTTCGACACAGCGTCCGGCTCGGCTGGATTCCTCAACCTCGACAACCTGACAATTACACAGCAAGCAGCCACCAGCACACAGGTCATAGCGGCCGGCAAGTCACAAACCAACCTCCCCACGGAGACGACGTGGCCTGGCGCCCAGGATCCGCCGTACATCTGCTGTTGGGCCGCGCAGGGTCAATATGTCACCTTCTCGTTCACCGCAAGCGGCGGCGCGACGGCCCTGGCTCTTCGCTACAGCGCCGGCAACGGGGCGATCACACGCAAGATCGAGCTGGATGGCGCGACCCTGGTCGCGAACCAGACTTTTTCGGGCACACCCAACTGGAGCACATGGACGACGCTGACGTTGAACGAGACGCTCGGCAGCGGGACGCACACGCTCACCATTATTTTCGATACGCCATCCGGATCAGCCGGATACCTCAACCTCGACAACCTCACAGTTACACAGCAAGCGCCTACCGGTACCCAGGTCATCGCGGCCGGAAAGTCGCAAACCAACCTCGCCACGGAGACGACGTGGCCCGGCGCCCAGGACCCGCCGTACATCTGCTGCTGGTCCAAGCAGGGTCAATACGTCACCTTCTCTTTTACCGTCGGCGGCGGATCGACCGCGTTGGGTCTGCGCTATAGCGCCGGTAACGGTGCGATCACGCGCAAGCTCGAGTTGGATGGCGCGACCCTGGTTGCGAACCAGACTTTTCCGGGCACACCCAACTGGAGTACCTGGGCGACCCTGACGTTGAACGAGGCGCTCAGCAGCGGAGCGCACACATTCACGGTCATTTTTGACTCAGCGTCGGGCTCGGCCGGTTTCCTCAATCTCGATAATCTCACCGTCAGTCAAGGCAGCGGCGGCGGAAACCCGCCACCCACGGCAGTGGCCGTTTCCCTGGGCTATGCCGACAGTGCAACCGGGTTGACTCCCTGGTCCGGGTCTGCGAATACACTTTTCATCGGCGAGCCACCCCAATGCTGCGCAACCCACGGCCCGGACAACGGCAGTCCGGGGTACGACGGGGGCGCGATCGAGATTACAAACTCATCGTCCACTGCGGTCACGGTCACCAACGTCACGGTGGATTTCGGGGGCGCCTCGAGTCCTTCGACCTTTGCTCTCTGGGGCGGGACCGCAGCAGGCTCGCTGCCACAGACACTCCCGGCCGGGTGGCACCTGGTATTGACTATGCGGTCTGGATTCAACTTCGATACTTCGGATCTGCTCGGCGAGGCGTGTCATATCAACAGCGGCGTCGTCCCCGTCGTGCACGTTACGCTCAACGGGACCGACACGGACTACCTGGATGACCATCAGATACTCAACAGTGACGGAGCAGATCTCGCCTCGTGCCCGGGAGACGTATCCGAACAGAAGTCATTCCAGGTCGTGATACCCGGCGCGCAGCCAGCCGCAGCCCCCGTAAACGACGTCGCACCATCGGTAACCGGCACGGCAACCGTGAGTCGCGTTCTGAGTGGCTTCGCGGGGGGCTGGAATGCCAGCCCACCACCCGCCATGACGTTGCAATGGATGCGATGTGACAGCGCCGGCGGAAACTGTGCGGCCATCTCAGGAGCGACGTCGCCCACGTATCGTCCGATAGCCGCCGACGTGGGATCCACGCTTCGCTTGCAGGTTACGGCTACCAACGCCACCGCGAAAGTGGCCGTTTCCTCCACTCCCACAACTGCAGTGGCCTCCGGACCCGCGGTCACGCAGATGGGGGATACCTCGACTGGATTCACTTCCGTCTATGTTTCCACTGCGACGGAGCTGGCGTCGATCTTTACCGCGACTTCATCCGGGACGACCACCGACTTCGAATTCTTTGCGCGCGGCGCGGGTGGCACTCAGGTCTTTACTCCCAAAGTCTACTCGGTGGTCAACGGGGCGAAGGGTACCCTGTTGGCGACGGGAGCCGCCGTCACGGTGCCGAAGGGTACCAACGGCCAGTGGTATGTATCCAAGATGAGTGGCCTGGCGCTCACCTCCGGCACCCGCTACGTGTTGGCACTCGATCCGGCGGGTACCCCGAGTACTTACGTCGGCTCGGAAACCAACGGCGAAATGGCTTTCTTCGTGGACTATCAGTGAACGGCGGCGAACACTTTCTTGATGAGTGAGTTCGCCTGCCCGAGCGGATCTTTGCGGATGGCGTGCTCCTCGTCGGCGATACGACTGAACAACCCGTCCAGTGCCTTGGCGGTCACATAGTCGTTGAGGTCGGCGTCCTGCTTGTTGACCAGCCCGAGCTCGGCCGCCTTGCCGGCATACTTGTCATACACGGAGGCCAGCTGCAGTTTTTCGGTCTCGCGGGCGATCGTTGGCTTGAATTTGCTCGTGAGCTGCGCACTCGTGGCGCGTCTGAAATACTCGGTGCCAGCGTCCTCGCCACCGGTGAGGATCCCCTTCGCGTCCGCGACGGTCATCCGTTGCAGAGCCGCCTTGAATATGGGCTTGGCGTCCGCGACTGCGGACTCGGCGGCGTGATTCATTCCCACCTTGAGCTTGTCCGCCTCTCCACCCATCCCCACCATGCGCAACGCGCGATCCGCCTTCTCGAGTGCCGGCGGCAGAGGGATCGCCACCTTGGGGTCATTCAGAAATCCGTTAGGCGCACCGAGTTGAGAAACCGCCGTGTCGATTCCTTGTGACAAGGCGGCACGCAAACCACTGGAGGCGTCATGGGAAGTCAACGCGTCTAATGTGGAGGCTCCCCAGGCGCTGGAGCCCAGGAAGATTGTTGCGGCGCACAGGACAGGGGCGGCGCGGCATCGCGATAAGGGTATTGTATTCACGATTTCGGCTCGGGTTGCGATGACCCGGCTGATCGTACTCTCTCGAGCACACTGGTGCGTGAGTTACTGCCAGCGACGGGCAAGGTCCGCAACCTGCGCGATGAGGACAACCCTGTGGCGCTGATGAGCGGCGCCTGAAAGGCGGCCGCGCACCCCTCCCGCCGCGGTGTTAGGAGTCAGCATTGGTGTGGGGCTCGGCAAAATTGTCAGCTAAAAGCACTGTTTGTTAGCATTTCGCGCTCAGTGCCCGCGGCACGGGCAACGGGCCCGGGCGCGCGCGGTATGGCTCCTGCGACCTTGGGCCCGCTTTGACTGGCCGGTTAACGCCGATTTGCCGCATACTCGGCTTCGACACCGGATTCGAATAACGCCAATGACGCCAGTCGCACGCTTCGAGCTCATTCTCATCCTGATGACCGCCGTGGTGGTACTGGAGTTGCTGGCACGGCGGCTGCGAATGCCACCCGCCGCGGCATTCATTCTCGGCGGGATTGCGCTGGCGCTCATCCCCGGGACGCCGGATGTTGAGCTCGATCCGGACCTGGTGCTGGTGCTGTTTCTGCCGCCGTTGCTGCTGGCCGGCGCTTATTTCACGGTCTGGCGCGACTTCCGCGCCAATCTGCCCATCATCCTGCAGCTGGCGATCGGGGCGGTCGCGTTCACAACAGCCGCCGTCGGCATCGTCGCCCATTGGATGTACCCGGCGCTTCCGTGGGCGGCATGTTTCGCACTCGGGGCGATCGTTTCTCCACCCGATGCCGTGTCGGCGAAAGCGGTTCTGCAACGCCTCTCGCTGCCACCGCGGGTCACTGTGCTGCTGGAGGGCGAAAGCCTGGTCAACGACGCGACCGGCCTGGTGCTCTACCGGTTCGCGGTTACCGCCGCGCTGACGGGTGCATTCAGTGCGGGGCACGCGGTATTGAGTTTTGGCGGACTCGCGCTCGGCGGCGTCGCGCTGGGACTCGGATTCGGGTGGTTGGTGTCAGTGCTGTTGATACGCCTGCGTGACCCCACTTTGAGCGTGATCGCCAGCTTCCTGGTGGCGTGGGTTTCCTACATCGTCGGTGACTGGTTGCACGTGTCGGGCGTGCTGTCTACCGTCGCCTGCGGCGTGGTGTTGGGGGGGCGCCAGCACAACATCCTGTCGGCCGCCACGCGTAGCCAGGCGGAGGCCACCTGGAGAGTCATCGGGTTCATTCTCGAGTCGTTGATATTTATTCTGATCGGGCTGTCGCTGCGCAGTGTTTTGCAGCGCCTCGGCGGCAACTGGCACGCGATCAGCGAGCTCATGCCGGGCGCATGGGCGATCATTGCCACGGTCATCGTGGCGCGCTTCCTGTGGATCCTGCCGGCGACCTACATACCGCGCGCGTTGATTCCATCCCTGCGCCGGCGCGATCCATACCCGCCCCTGTCCGTACCCATTGTCATGAGTTGGGCCGGAATGCGCGGCGTGGTGAGCCTGGCGGCCGCGTTGGCGTTACCCGAGGAGTTCCCGGGGCGTGACTTCATTCTGGCCACTACGTTCGCAGTCATCCTCGTCACCGTCCTGGTGCAGGGGGCGACGTTAGCGCCGTTGATCCGCGCCTTGCGCCTTGGCAATTTCACGGGGCAACAAGCCAGTACCCTGTCTGAACCCGAGGCGCGCGTCCGCATGGCGGCGGCGCAACTCGCCGAGGTGGAAAGGTTGTCAGTGCGCGAAGACCAGACTCACCGCCATCCGCGCCTCGTGGAGCAGTACGGCTATCGAGCGCGTGCGGTGACCCGTTTCAACGAGGCTGCCGGGAGCCTGATCGAGCAGAAACGCGAGCACTTCACAATTGTTCTGGCGGCAGTGGCCGCGGGTCGATCCGAGATTCTGCGTCTCTACAATTCGGGAACGATTCATGACTCGGTACTCGATGTGTTGGAACACGACCTCGATCTCGAGGAAATGAGCGCACGCAGGTATCTCGGCGAGCCCTGACGGCTTGATCCAGCCGCCGGCAGCTACCCCGGAATTGCCGGCAACACCTTGAAAATGGCCGCCGCCGCACCTACCGTAGCTGCCTGCCTGCAAAGTCCGCCGCAAAAAGGAGTGAACATGACCGCATCGACCGAGCGCGCAATCCTGGCCGGGGGCTGCTTTTGGGGCGTACAGGACCTGCTCCGGCGTTATCCCGGCGTCATCTCCACCCGGGTCGGCTATTCCGGCGGGGACGTGCCGAACGCGACGTACCGCAATCACGGCACCCATGCCGAAGCAATCGAAGTCATCTTCGACCCCAAGGTGATGAGCTTTCGGAAGCTTCTCGAGTTTTTCTTCCAGATCCACGATCCGACCACCCTCAACCGCCAGGGCAACGACCGCGGACTCAGCTATCGCTCGGCGATTTTCTATACGAGCGAGGAGCAGAAGGAAACGGCCGAGGACACTATCGCGGACGTCAATGCCTCAGGTCTCTGGCCGGGAAAAGTGGTGACGGAAGTAGCCCCCGCAGGCGCCTTTTGGGAAGCGGAGCCGGAGCACCAGGACTACCTGGAGCGTATCCCGAACGGCTACACCTGCCACTTCGTGCGACCTGAATGGAAGCTCCCGGTCCGGGCCAAGAAGGCCGCCGGCGCGGCTTGAGTCGAGGCGGAATGGACGGTCCTCAGTGACCGTCCACTCCAAACGCGAGCAGCACGTTACCCGGCTGGCCGGTGATGCGGCCGTAGCCGGAATTCACATACACCATGCCGCCGGCGACGGTGGCCCCGCCGTTGTCCAACGAGCCGCCCACGCCGGCAATGCCATTCACCGTGTCGAATGGCTGGGCCGTGTCGAAATCCCAGATCACACGACCGTCGCCACTGGCGAAGGCGCGTAAATGACCATCCTGAGAACCGGAAAACACTACACCGGGCATTGCTGAGACGGCCTGTGACTGGGCCGCGATGCAGTTTCTAGTGCCCCAACTGCATATGGGGTCGGGCGGATCGGCGCGCCACACCTGTTTGCCATCGTCGATCCGAAGCGCGACCAGGCCTCCAGGCTTCGCAGTCGTTGCGGCGGCATCGGAAACAGCGGCATACAACACCTTCGAGTCCGCGGCACTGCCCCACTCGATGCCACCTAGGCTGCTGCCAACACCGGCCTGCGCGGTCCACAACTCGCGGCCGGTCTCAGGGTCGAGACCGTAGACCTGTCCAGACTTCTCCCCCGTCAAGAGTACCTGCTGCCCGTTGGGCAGCGCTCGCAAGATCGGCGACGTGCCGAAATCAACATCGGGGCCGAGCGTCTGCGGGCATTTACCCTTCCCCGCGGTGTCCGGCGAATCACAACCGACGATGTAATTGTCCTTGGCGTGCAGCTGATTCGCCCACCGGACGGCGCCCGTGCTCATGTCGAGGGCGAGAATCGAATCCGTACGGGTGGTCGGGACCTCGGTGTATGAATTTCCCGTGCCCACATACAACAGTTGGCGCTTGGGATCGAGAGTCGGCGCGGACCACACGGAGCCGCCGGCAGGGCCATACAGCTGCGTACCATTTTCCGTTTTCTTGTAAGGCTGCGGCTGCTGCTCGATGGTGAAGGTCCGCCAGATCAACTTGCCGTTGCGAATATCGAGCGCGGCGACGCCGCCGCGAAATTTACAACACTCATAGCCCGGCGCGGCGGCGGAGAGTTCCTCCAGGGACGATAGCGGGACATAGAGCCGTTGATCGTAGGGGACGGGGGCGCCCGTGATTCGCGCATCCGGGTGTTGATCGAGCCGCTTCTTCCAGATGGGCTTACCGGTATTGGCGTTCAGCGCATAGACCGTGGCGGAGTCGTCTCCGAACACGGTGGCAAGCTGCTTGCCGGAGTCACTCTGAATCATGACCACGGACACGGCAGCGCGCACCGGTGCCTCGGCATCGAACGTCCAGTGGGTGCAGCCGGTCTTTGCATCGAGAGAATAAACGCGCCCGGCGGAGCTCGTCACGTACACCCGTCCGCCGACGATCGTCGGCTGGCCGTAGATGTAGCTCGCCCGGTATCCGAACGCCCACTTCACTTTCAGGTGCGGCACATCGGCGGCAGTGATCCCGGGATCGGGCTGATAGCGCGAGTTGTTGAGATCGCGCCCCCAGCCGTTCCAATTCGAGCCGCTGTCGGCCGCCGTGGCAACGCCCGGTTGCGTGCAGAGATTCGTCTCGGGCGCCTTGCCGAGGTTACCGGTGGGCGCCTTACCAGTGACAAAACTCGCGACGGCCACGCGATCATTCATATTGAGGCCGGCCGCCTGCGCGCGCATGACGCCAGTCGTCAGAATCTGCATGACCTCGTCCGGGGTGCGCCTGGCGATGATGTCGCGGGCCGGAATCCGATCCTTCGGATGGTCATGACAAGTGCCGCAGAACTGCGCGTAGAGTTGGGAGCCAGGGACCGACGGGGGACCGTCGTTGCCCGCTCCCCGAGCCGTTGCTGACACTAACAACAAAACGGCGACAGCGGCGGCACCGGCCTGCGGCAGTTGCCGAACGCGCTGGGCCCTCACGGCGCGGTGCGGTAGGCGATGCGGTCGCCGCGGAAGGTTCCAAACCATAGAGTGGAGCCGACCTGCACGGCACTGGTTGCGCCACTGAATTCCTTCGAGCCGGGCTCTTTGACAACAGGGGTAATCTTCATCGTCTTTGGATCGAGCAGCACAGTCGCCCAGGCGAGGGGCTGGTTCAGATTCTGCGGTGTGACGAATTGCCCGGTGACGAAGATCTTGCCATCGGGTGCCCAACGCAGATTGTCAGGATTGAAATCAACCTTGACACTCGAGCGCTCGCCCGCACCGGTGAGCGGCACGCGATAGATTTCATGCGTGCCGTAGGCATTGACGAACAACCATTTGCCGTCGCGGGAGACGACGATGCCGTTGTCCCCCGAGAGCTGCGTGCCCGGAACTTCGCTGAATCCCTTTCCGGGGGTCCAGAGGTAAACGACGCCGTTGATCTGGCCCGCCAGAATGTGCTGGAAGGCTTCCTTATCGGCGTTGTCCAAGAATTTTGTGACGACGAAGCCGCCCTTGGGCAGGGCGGCCACCGAATTGGGATTGACTCCCGACGGCATCACGACGCAGCCCACCCACTCAGCGGATCCTTTACCGGCGTTCAAGTGGAAGACCTC
>DATMQL010000059.1:0-2102 GCA_035566815.1 Steroidobacteraceae bacterium
ATCTCGCCTCGTCGGAGCCCGTCAACATCAACGTATTTCCCAATTTCTCCCTGCTCGGCAATCACATCCAGGTCTTCGAGCCTGTCTCTGTCGATGAGACGAACGTCACCTGGTACGGCACTGCGGTCGTGGACGAGGACGCCGTGCTCGGCGGCGCCGCCAATGAGATCAATACGCTGCGCATGCGCACCCAGGAGCAGTTCCCGAACTTCGGCGAGGTGGACGACCTCGCCAATTTCGAGGAGATCCAGCGGGGGCTCGCCTGCCTTGAAGACGAGTGGATCTTTATGCACCGCGGTCTCGGCATTCCCGGCCGCATCAAGACCGACGCAAACGGCATCATCACCGCGCCCGCCACGGACGAAGTGTTCATGCGCGAATACATCAAGGAATGGAAACGGCTGATGCAGGCTAGTCCGAAGCTAACCGTGCAGCGCGAACCGTGAGCTCCTTGACTGAAATGAAAAACCTGTTTGTCCGTACTCTGATGCTCACCACGGGCCTGCTCGCGGCAGGAGCTATTGCGCAGACCGTGGCGCCGGACGGCTATCCCGCCCGCCCCGTACGCATCATCGTGCCGTTCGCGCCCGGCGGACCCGCCGATATCGTCGCCCGACTGCTCGCGCAGAAGCTCGGCGAGGACCTGGGCAAACAGTTCTTTGTCGAGAACCAGCCGGGCGCCGGGGGGAATCTCGGGATGGGCGCCGCCGCACGCGCGGCGCCCGATGGCTACACGGCCGTGCTCGTTTCATCGAGCTACATGGTCAACCCCAGCCTTTATCCGAAAGTGCCATACAACCCGGCCAAGGACTTCATGCCGGTGACCTTGCCGGCCTTTGCGCCGAACGTGCTCGTTGCCAACCCTTCGCTGGCGATCAAGAGCGTCAAGGCACTTGCCCAGCATGTGAAGGCCAACCCGGGCAAGTTGAGCTTTGCCTCCGCTGGAATGGGGACGACGCCTTATCTTTCCGGCGAGTTGTTCAACCATTCGCTCAGTGCCGATCTCGTGCACGTGCCGTTCAACGGCTCGGCACCGGCGATCCAGTCGGTACTTGGAGGCCACACACCGTTCGGGTTCGTGGTGCTCGCGCCGGCGGTGCCGCACATCAAGGAAGGCAAGCTGCGCGGGCTCGCCGTCCTGAGCGCGCAACGCTCCTCCGCACTGCCCGATGTGCCGACCATCGGCGAGGCCGGCTTCCCCGGCCAGGAGGCGGATACCCTCCTCGGAGTGCTCGTCCCTGCCGGGACGCCGAAGGGCATCATTGATCTCCTGCATGGAGAAATCGCACGCATCGTGGCACTGCCCGAGGTGAAAGAGCGCCTCGACGCCATCGGTTTCGTCCCGGTTGCCAATACGCCCGACGAGTTCGCCGCCGTCATCAAAACGGAATCCGAGCGCTGGGCTAAGGTCATCCGCGCTGCCAATATCAAGGCCGAGCCGTAACGGATTATTGCAGATGGCGGACTACCACGTGAAAAATGTCGAGCCCGTCGTCGTCGGCAAAGACATTCAGGCTCGTGTGTTCACTCTGGCGCAAGGCGATCGCATTCCCTGGCATTACCACAGCGAAAGCACCGACCACTATTTCGTGCTGCGAGGCACCCTCACCATCGAGACCCGCACCCCTGAACATCGACAGGCGTTGCGGGTCGGGGAGCGATACAAGATCCTGCCCGGCACCCCGCATTGCATCTCCAACGCATCCGCCGCCGAATGTCAGTTCCTCCTGTTGCAAGGGGCGGGCAAATACGACTGGCATAAGGCCGACGCGATCGACTGACAGGCGGGCATGCAACTCACCCACGATCCCTCGCTCAGCTCCTACTACGTTAGCGATGCGCTCTATCAGGAGCTGGTCGAGAGCTTCTCCGACTGGCAACGCGACGAGCTCGCGATCGCCGATCCTTCCCAGCGCGACCGCTTCCGCATGCTGATCGAGCGGGAAGCGCGGCTCCTTGATCAGCTTCGCTTCGACGAGTGGCTTTCCATGTATGCGCCCGAATGCATCTACTGGGTCCCGGGCACCCCCGAAGCCGGCGATCCGCGCCGGGAGATTACGATCTCGTTCGACGACCGCCGGCGGATGGAAGACCGCATCTAT
>DATMQL010000060.1:0-6611 GCA_035566815.1 Steroidobacteraceae bacterium
GCGGCTGTGTTCGACTGCCTCGTTCTGCGGCAGGGGCGAGTCTACGCGTCCCTCGGGGCTGGACAAAAGAACCGCCGCATCTTTAAATGACACCGGTGTCTCCCGGTAATTATCTATCTCAGGTCCACCTCGGGCAACTCGGAGCGGACGTCCGGCGCCCCGCCTACGGGCGGGCTACCCTGCGCCCCGGTATCGTGCATTTCGGGCCGGGCGCCTTTCACCGGGCTCACCAGGCCTGGTTCGTGGACCGGCTGTTGGCGGACGACGATCGCTGGAGTATTTGCGGCGTGTCACTCCGAAGCCCCGACGTGCGCGACGCGCTCGCGCCTCAGGATGGCCTCTATACGCTTGCCACTCTCGACGAGAAGATCTCGTACCAGGTGATTGGGGCACTACGGGAAATCCTGGTTGCTCCAGAGGATCCGGAAAACGTCCTCAACAGGCTATCCGCGCCGACAACCCGCGTGGTCACTATCACGGTGACCGAAAAAGGATATTGCCTCGACGCGAATGGGTCTCTCGACACGACCCACACCGACATCCAACGCGATCTGCGTCTGCCCCAACTTCCGACGAGTCTGATCGGATACCTGGTCGAGGGATTGCGGCGCCGACGCGCTGCGGGGTCGGAGCCGCTCACCATCATCAGTTGCGACAACCTCACCGACAACGGCACGCGACTCTCCCGCGCCGTGTGCCAGCTCGCGGAACTCCGCGATCCGAGCCTCGTGCACTGGATCGAGGACCACGCAAGTTTCCCCCGCACGATGGTGGACAGCATCACCCCCGCGACGACCGACGCGCTCCGAGAACGCGTCAAGGGCGTGCTCGGTATGGAGGATCGCTGGCCCGTGCAACGCGAGAGTTTCGCGCAGTGGGTGTTGGAGGACCGTCTCGCCGTTGGAGGCCCCGACTGGGCCAGTGCCGGCGTCATCATTACGGATGACGTGGCGGCCTACGACCAAGCGAAACTGCGTCTTCTCAACGGCTCGCACTCTTCGCTCGCCTATCTCGGTCTGCTCGCCGGTTACGAGACTGTGGCGGACGCGATGAGGGACGAGAGACTCTGCTCGCTCGTCACGACGATGATGAAGGAGGATGTCAGGCCCACTCTGCGCACACCGCGAGGTCTGGATCTGGATGCCTACATCGATGTGATTCTGCGGCGCTTCCGCAATCCGGCGATCCGGCACGCCCTGGCGCAGATCGCCTGGGACGGGTCTCAAAAGCTCCCTTTCCGGCTGCTCGGGACAATCAGCGACAACCTCGAAGCGGGGCGTCCGATTGAGCGGCTGTGCATCCCGGTCGCCGGCTGGATGCATTTCGTACGCCGCCAGGCGGCCCGGGGTGAACGTGTTACGGACCCGCTCTCCGAGCGACTCTTTGAAGTTGGCGGGGCCTGTGAAAACCGTGCGCGGCATGACGTACCCGCTTTTCTCGGACTCGACAGCGTATTTCCGGCCAGCCTGGTGCGGGAGGCGACTTTCAGAAACGGCCTCGCCCAGGCCTATGACGAGCTGGCGATCGAAGGTTAGAGTGAGCCGGCGCGATTGCCGGACGGCGGGGAGGTTGGCAGTGGCGGCAGCCGGCCGTGCTGCTGGCGGTGGCGGTGTGTGACCGACAGTGGCGGCAGCGGTGGCGCCACAGAAAGGCCAGACCCGACGACAGGCCCCGTGGCGACTTTCGAAAGCCCATGAAAGCCGACTGAAAGACAGGACTGAAGGGGTCAATCTTGCGAGATACACAACAGAACAGGGGTCGTCCCTCAGGCTTTGCCTGTTTCGGCGAATTGCTGCTACGACTTTCCGCGCCGGGCAACGAGCTGCTGCTCCAAACAGGATCGCTAGCCGTCCACATCGGCGGCGCGGAGGCTAACGTCGCGGTATCGCTCGCGCAGTTCGGCCATACCGCCGTCATGGCCAGCGTCGTGCCCGACAACGCGCTCGGAAAGGCCTGCATCGGTGAATTGCGCCGCCACGGCGTCCGCACCGAGGCGGTCCACACAGGGACCGGCCGGATGGGACTGTACTTTCTTGCCGTTGGCGCAGGACACCGTCCGTCCGAGGTGCTATACGATCGCGCGGATTCGGCGTTCGCACAGGCAGTTCCAGACCTCATGGACTGGCCCGAAATATTCAAACAAGTGAGTGGGTTGCACGTATCGGGAGTGACTCCCGCGGTCGGCCCGGGTGCCGCCGAGGCCGCGCTGCGGGCGGTGCGGATGGCGCGCGCGCAGCAACGGTTTGTATCATTTGATTGCAATTACCGGGCGAAGCTGTGGCAGCGTTGGCAGGGAGATGCACGCACCATTCTGCGCGAGATCGTCGCGGAGTCCGATCTGCTGTTTGCCGAGGAGCGCGATATGGCCCTGATCCTGGGCCGTGATTTCCAGGCGACGCCGGCTCACGAGCGTTTTCAGGCGAGCGCCGCTGAAGCGCTGGCCGCGTTTCCGCACTTGAAGCGGGTCGCCACGACGGTCAGAAGTCAGAAAAGTGTGGACGATCACGACCTCACCGCCAAGCTCATGTCGCGCGACGGCCTGATCACGACACGGACCTACTCCATTGGCCGGATCGTCGACCGGATCGGCAGCGGTGACGCTTTCGCCGCCGGGGTGTTGCACGGCATCGAGAGCGGGCTGGGCGACCAGGCCACACTCGACTTCGGGCTCGCCGCCGCCTGCCTGAAGCATTCCATCCCTGGCGATTTCAACCTCAGCACGGTCGCGGACGTGCACAATCTCCTTCAGGACACAGGATTCACAGTAAGGCGCTGAGGCCATGACGCACTCTGGAGCTATCGAGAAGTTTCTTCGTTTGTCACCGGTCATGCCGGTGGTCACGTTCACCGACGCGTCGGTGGCAGTCGATGTCGCCCGGGCGCTGGTGCGCGGCGGCATCCGGGTCATCGAGGTGACGTTGCGTACGCCAGCAGCGTTGCAAGCCATCGAGAGCATCGCAAAGTCGGTCCCGGAAATCGCTGTTGGAGCCGGCACGGTGTGCTCTATCGCAGACCTGAAGGCCTCCGCGGAAGCGGGCGCCGCGTTTGCCATATCGCCGGGAGCGACGCCGACGCTGTTGAGCGCGGGCACGTCCGGGCCGATCCCGTATCTGCCTGCGGTGGCGACAGCCTCGGAACTGATGGCCGGACTGGCCGCGGGCTACCGCTATTTCAAATTCTTCCCCGCCGCCGCGGCCGGCGGAATCCCAATGCTCAATGCGCTCGGCGGCCCGTTTCCGGACGCTCGTTTCTGCCCGACCGGCGGCATCACACAGGAGTCGGTGAAGTCATATCTGGACCTGCCGAACGTACTGTGTGCCGGCGGCTCGTGGCTCACCCCCGCGGAGGCCCTGAGGAAGAAGGACTGGAGTTTGATCGAGTCGCTGGCTGCCCGGGCAGCGGCCTCGCGTACCGCCGCGAGCCGTTGAGAGCCAGGCCCCTACAACAACCGCGCCGCCGCCTGCCATGCACTCGCGTGAAAGCTCGGCACTGCTGCACTTCGAGCGCCTGATTCCCGACTCCGTCGGGATCGCCATGCGCGCGGCGGATTGCACCGAGTTCCTCGCCTGGGTGCAACGAACACTGCTGAAATATGCGACGCCAGACTCCCCGGTCAATGACGATCCAAGCCTCGCGCGTGCGCTCGCTTTCGCATGGGCGCGGGCGGTATGGAACGGCCTGCCGCTGAATGCGGCCGGACACAAACCGCCGGGAATGCCCGAACCGGCCGAAGATGATGCTTGCCCGTGCGGATCCCATCTCGAGTTCAAGAATTGTTGCCGTCACATGCCGCGGATTCCGCTGTTGAATTCCACTGTGCTCTGGCCCTATGTGCTCGCCAACATCCAACCCGCCGAGCGCGACTCGCTGTTGATGGGCAACCGGGTGCCACGCACTGCGCTGATTGAATTCGCGGCGTATCTGCTCGATCGTGACCGCCGCGGCGAAGTGGTGGCGGCACTCGAGCCCCGGCTCGCCACACCCGAGCGTTACCACGACGAGGAAGCGGCGATTCTGCTGGACCTGCTCTGCGACGCCTATGGCATGTCGGAGAAAGGCGCGCGGCGCAAACTCAAGCTGCTGCAGATGACGACCGAGAAGGCGCCGCGCTCGCCACTGCGCTCCGAGGCCTGGCAGCGTCTCGCCACCATTTACATGGACCGGCGCCAGAACGAGCGGGCCTGGCGGGCCTTCCACCAGGCGCAACACGATCACCCCCACGCGGAAGCCCTTTCGGTGCTGGAAGTGGAATTGCTCGTCGCCGAGCGCCGCATCGAGGAAGCCAAACACCGTGCCACCTTCTGGGCCGCGGTGCTCAAGCGCAGCGGCACTCCCGCAGGCGACCCGCGGTTGGAATTCCTCCATCGTGTCGCGGCCGATCCGATTACCACCCTGGGCGAGGCTGCAATCAACATCGACGGCGCCGGGCGCCAGTTGCTCGAGTGGCTGCAGGGCGTTGCGGATCGCGCCACGCCATCATACGAGCTGGTGCCACACAAGAATAACTTCGCACTGACTCCACCTGCCGCCGTTGTTGCGGTGGAGCAGGAGTGGCACGGAACATTTCCGCTCGAGAAGCCATTCTCAGTCCAGGATCAGCCATTCGACGCTCACGACATCTGGGACGAATGCACCGAGAGCACCTGGTGCGACTTTTTGCGCAAGCACCCCGAAAGCTTCGACAGTCTCGATATCCTGGATGATCTGGCCACAGCGCTGGCGCGCCATCCGCAGGCGGAAGCACCGGGCCTCGACGATCTGCTGCTGGGTCCGGTGCTCGCCCGCAATGAAACCATCATTGCCAGCGCTTGCGCGAACACCGCCAAGACCGCCGTACCGTGGGTCATCGCCGCAAACCGTCCGGCGTTACGAGGCCTGGTGCGAGCATTTCAGTGGCGCATCGCCCGAAACGAGCGCGAGTCCGCGGTGGCCACGGCGGAACGGCTCATGGGGCTCAATCGGGATGACAATCACGGGTTGCGATTCATGCTGATGAATGAGTATCTGCGCGCGGGCAGTGACGAGAAGGCGCTCGCGCTCGCCGGGCACTATCCGCATGACCTCGCCCCGGAAACTCGCTTCGGCGCCGTGTTAGCGCTCGTGCGGATGCGACGGATGCAGGAAGCGGAGCGAGCTCTGCGTACCGCCCGGTCGGACCTGCCCAAGACGGCGCAATATCTTTTGCCCGCCCGCATACGGCGACCCAAGCTCCAACAAGGCACAATAGAGGTCGGCGGCGACGACCAAGCCTGGTTCTACCGCGACGAGATGCGCTCCGTCTGGCAGCAGACGCCCGGCGCGCTGGAGTGGTTACGTGCCCATTCTTAGGAATCATTGATTATGCGGATCCCGCGTGCCTCGAGATCTCTCGTCGGCGCCCTGCTCATACCCCTGGCGCTGGCTGGATGTTTCGGCGCTCACTTTGCGCCGGAGACGCCCAAGGGCGTCGAGTTGCAGGGTGTCTGGAAACTCAATCGTACCGCCAGCGATGACCCGCAAAAGGTCATCGACACGCTGCGGGCGGAGGCGCTCAAGAAACTGCAGCGGGCGATGAACGCGCCACCCCCCTCCCAGATGGGCCAGCCCGGTGGTGGGGGTGGGCGGCGGCGCGGCGGGGGAAGCGGTGGCGGTGGCGGTGTGGGCAACGCGGGAGTCACAGATCAGCCGACGCCGGATGAACTGCGCGCGCAGCAGGGGCCGGGAGTGGACCCGCTGCGCAACTCTCCGACCATGCATGAGCTGCGCACGATCCTCCAGCGGAGCGACTATCTGACGATCCGGCAGTCGCCCGACCAGGTGTCGTTCGATTACGGAACCACCGTACGAAGCTACACACCCGGCGGTCACAGCGTCGTGTCCTCTGAGAACGGTGTCGCCGACCAGAACACGGGCTGGAGCTCCAAAAGCTACATCGTCAACATCAAGCCGCAGCTCGGCCCGCTGGTCGTCGAGGAGTACCAACTCTCTCCCGATGGCAAACAGCTCATCGTGAAAGCGCACATCGGCCCTTTCGAGTTGTCGAAAGTAAATCTCACCCGTGTGTATGACGCCACGGGCGCGGTGGTACCGAACTCCAGGCCGTCGAACGAATGAGGACATTGGATCTTGATTATTGTGCTCGCCGCCGCGTGGCTGTCCTTAGGCTCGACGCCTGCGGACGTCTCTCCCGTGTCCGCGAACGATGCGCCCATAGAAGAAGTCGTCGTTACAGGCGAGCATGAAGGGCCGCGTCTGTGGAAAGTGCGCAAGCCCGGAGGACCCACGGGCCGGCCCGGAAACCCCATGGGCCAGGGCGATCACGTACTGTGGATTCTGGGCACCCTGACACCCTTGCCCAAAAAGATGATCTGGCAATCGGACTCGGTCGAGGCCGTATTACAACAGAGCCAGGAAGTGGTGCCGGCGTGGCCGGCATTCGGGATTGGCGCGAATCCGTTCACGGCCCTGCGGGTCTGGATCGAGTGGCGCAACATCCAGAAGATCCCCGATCGCATGGCACTAAAAGAAGTGTTGCCGCCGGCGTTGTATGCGCGATTCTCCGCCCTGAAGGCACGTTATGCGCCGCGGGACTCCCGGTTGGACGAGTTGCGACCGGCGTTCGCCGCCGAGCG
>DATMQL010000061.1:0-2841 GCA_035566815.1 Steroidobacteraceae bacterium
CGGACCATCGGCACGAAGGTGTCGAAATCAACAGGCTTCGGCACATGCAGGTCGAAGCCCGCGGCGATCGCCGCCGCCACATCCATTTTCGACGCGTAGCCGGTTACCGCGATCGCCAGCATATGGCGGCCGACCTGGAGCGTGCGCAGCTTTCTCACCAATGAATAACCGTCCTCATCCGGCATACCGATGTCGGTAACCAGGATGTCGAAGTGCGCACCGGCAGCCTGCAGGTGTTGGAACGCCGAGCCGGCCGAATCGGTCACGGTGACCTGGGCGCCTTCGAGCCGCAGGGTTTCGGCGACGACGGTGCGCGCATCCATTTCGTCATCGACCACCAGGATGGAGAGGCCCCCGAGACTCTGCGGCGCCATACCCCTCTCGACAGCGGCTACGGTGTCGTGGGCTACGGTCCAGGACGGTGCCGTTGGCAGCCTGACCACGAACGTCGCACCCGCGCCCGTACCGGCGCTGCTCGCTGAAACCGAGCCGCCGTGCAGGACCACGATCTCGCGCACGAGCGTGAGGCCGAGACCCAGGCCGCCCGAGTGTCGTGTGCTCGAGCTGTCTCCCTGGCGGAAGCGATCGAAGATATGGGGCAACAGTTCCGCTGCGATCCCCTGCCCGGTGTCACTGACCGTCAGCTCGGAAAATCCCTGCACATCGCGCAGCGTGACCACGATCCGACCGCCCGAGGAGGTGAACTTCACGGCGTTGGAGAGCAGGTTGGCCACGACCTGTTGCAAGCGATCCGGATCACCGCTCAATTGTCCCGCGCCCGGGGCCAACTCCATCACGAGTTCGATACCCCGCGCCGCCGCCCCCGGTCGCGCAAGGTCGAGCGCAAGCTTCACCACCCGCCCCAACTGTGTGGGCCGGAAGTCGACCTTGAGCTTACCGGTCCCAACCCGCCCCAGGTCGAGCAGGTCGTTGACCATCTTCAGCTGGGCTTTGGCGCTCTGCTCGATGCGTGGCGTGATGGAGGCCACCTCGGCATCGTCGCGACGCTTGAGCGTAAGAATACGATTCCAACCCAGGATCGCGTTCAGAGGTGAGCGCAACTCGTGCGAGATAACCGACAGAAACTCGTCCTTTGCACGGTTTGCCGACTCCGCCGCCTCGCGCAACTTGCGCTCCTGCTCGAGGAGAGAAGCCGCGGCGCGTTGCCGTCCAACAGCCGCCCGGCGCGCCGAGCTCACGTTTCGCGAGGTCACCAGCAGTTCGGTTACCGAGCCGTCGTCGCCCTTCAGGGTACGACCACGGATGGTCAACCATTGGCGCGTGCGGCCGCGCATCCGGGTCCGCACTATAAGATCGACTTCGGTACCGGCGACGAAGGCCGATTCAACCGCATCAACGAGTTTCGCGCGATCGCCGCGTTCAATCCGTTCCTGCAGCTCCGGCCAGGAAATCCGCGCATCCGGGGGCCAGCCGAACTCAGTTTTGAACTGCGAATTCGCGCGCAGCTCGTGTGAGCCCGGCGCCATGCGGCAATAGCCGAGGCGGCCGGCCGCCAGCACCGACTCGAGCTCGTCCATACGCTGCGCCAGGGCGTCGCGCTCGAACTGGGCCCGCAGCAGGGAGCGCTCTAGCTCGCGTATAGGGGAACCGGGATCGTTGTCGTGAATTGTTGTCATGTCGTTCGCACGAGACTTCAGCGGCTGCAGCTCGGAAGCGGTGGAGTTCTTTACACGCCGTTGCAACTTCTCCCTGAGGTCGGCTAGTGCAGAGCCTCCCCCACGGGGACGTAAGTGGCATTTGCCGCCCGTCCAGCGCTGTTGGCATAGCTGTTGCTCGAGGTCAGTTGATTACCAGTTGAGGGTTCCTCGAATGTCCAACGCCGTATTGGGTCTACGTCTGAAACAGCAGCTCACGCTGACACCCCGGCTGCAACAGTCGGTGAAGCTGCTACAATTATCGGCGCTCGAATGTGTGCAAGAACTGCACCAAGCCATTGCGCAGAATCCGTTCCTGGAGGAAAGCGCCGAAACACCGGAATCTCAGCAAGCCGAAGAAGGCCCAGCTGACGGTAGCGCTCCCGACCTCGATTTTTCCGGCTCCAGCTCCGGAGGTGGCGATGACACCCCGGACTGGACGGAGTGGACGGCGTCTCCATCGACACTGCACGATTCCCTGCGCGAGCAGCTCCTGCTGCTCGGCCTCAGCGAGCGCGACTATGTGCTCGCGAATCTGATCATCGACGCCCTCGACGAAGACGGCTTCCTGCGGCAACCGTTGGAGGAATTCGCCGCGCAGGCTCCGGGAGCCGAGCCGGGTGAGCTCGAGACGGCGTTGCGCATCGTACAAACACTGGAGCCGCCCGGAATTGCCGCGCGAGACCTTGGCGAGTGTCTCTCGCTGCAGCTCCACGGACTGGAGCGCAATGTGCCGGGCCGTGAGCTGGCGCTCGATATAGTCCAGAACAAGCTGGCGTTACTCGCCGCCCGGGATAACACCCGGCTGCTGGACGGGTTGAATTGCTCGGAAGATGACCTGCGCGCCGCCATGGAGCTGATCCGCAGCCTGGACCCCAGGCCCGGGTCCAAGGTCGGTACGTTCGAGCCCCGGGCGATCGTCCCTGACGTCATTGTCCGCAAGGAAAAGAAACGCTGGATGGTGAGTGTCAACGCCGCGATCTACCCGCGCATCCGGGTGAATCAACAGTATGCTGACTACTTTCGGCAGGCTCGTGACGGTGAGACGACACTACTGGCGCAGCACTTGCAGGAAGCACGCTGGCTGGTGCGCAACCTGGAGCAGCGCTTTCTAACGATCCAGCGCGTGGCGGAAGCGGTCGTCGCGCGTCAGAAGAACTTCTTCGAGTACGGCGACTTGGCGATG
>DATMQL010000062.1:0-7172 GCA_035566815.1 Steroidobacteraceae bacterium
CCGGAGGCCGGGTTGGGGCTCGGGCTTGGGCTCGGGGTCGGGCTCGGGGTCGGGGTCGGGCTCGGGGTCGGGGTCGGGCTCGGTCTCCGGCTCGGGCCGGGACTTGGGCCGCGTCGTCCGCCTGAAAATCCCCCTCCCCGCCTGGCTCTCCCCCGGCACGACTCACGTCGAGCACGCCGACGAGTCGAACGGTTGGTTCCGTTTCACCATGACCGTCACCCATCCCCTCTTCGGCGAAGTCTTCTACCAGACCGGCCGCTTCCGCGCGGCAAGAGAGCCGTCATGACACAGGAAACCAGCAGCTTCTCGCTTCGAAATAGGCTCACGGTATTGTGGCTCCGGCGACCGGCAGAATGGGTGCGCAACCCGATCGAAGTACGCACGAGCGCCAATGCTCGAACGGTACTGGTCACCGGAGGCACCGGCTTCATCGGCGGGCACCTGGTAAGGCGCCTGCTGATACGCGGCGAGCGAGTCATCGTGCTTACCCGTGACGCCGATCGTGCTCTGGACCGCTTTGGACCGCACGTACGCATCATTACCGCCCTAAAGGAAATACCCAACGACGAGCGGATCGAAGTCATCGTGAATCGCGCCGGCGCGCCCATCCTGGGTTTTCCCTGGACAAAAGCGCGCCGCGAGAAGCTCATCAACAGCAGAGTCAGCACGACACGCGCCCTGGTGGATCTTTGCGGACGCCTCCAAAATCCCCCACGAATCTTCGTAACCGCAAGCGCGATCGGCTACTACGGTCTGGGCTGCGGCGACGATCCAATTGACGAGCGGGGTAACCCACAACCGATTTTCCAGTCCCAACTCTGTCAGGAATGGGAAGCCGCCGCAGCACCCGCGGACGGCCTCGGAACACGGGTAGTCAGATTGCGGATTGGACTCGTCCTGGGGCGCAGCGGCGGAGCGCTACCGCGGCTCGCGAGGCCGGTGCGCTTCGGCCTCGGCGTAGTGCTCGGTAGCGGTAAACAGTGGATCTCCTGGATCCATATCGCCGACCTCATCCGCCTGTTTGAGTTCGCGCTCGATACCCCGACATGCCAAGGCGCGATGAACGCTGTATCGCCGTCGGCGGCTACGCACGCGCAGATGCAACGCGTGCTCGCGAAAACCCTCCACCGTCCGCTGTGGATGCACATTCCTGCAATCTTCATTCGCGCAGCATTGGGAGAAATGTCCCAGTTACTCGTCGATGGGCAAAGAGTGGCACCCAGCCATGCCCTCGCAGCCGGCTTCGTATTCAAATTTCCGGATCTTGGCGGGGCCCTGGAGCATCTGCTCGGGCGCCGTCCGCCAGAAGTCACTGGCAGCGCTGCGGCCATTTACTACAACGGCGAATGCCCGATATGCCGCACCGAGATGGAACACTACGCCGACCTCTGCGCCATATCCGGCCCCGACCTGCGCTTCGTGGACTCCACAAAACACCCCAACGAATTCGCGAGCTGCGGACTACGTCGCGAACACCTGGAGCGGCGTGTCTACATAAGAGACGGCGAAGATCGGATTCTGAGTGGCATGCCGGCCATCATCGCGCTCTGGTGGAGGATGCCGGGCTACGTTTGGTTGGCGAGGACATTCAGCCTGCCCTTGCTGCGGCAGGCGTCGGTCGTGCTCTACGACTACGTAATCTCGCCCAGCCTCGCCCGTTGGGCGAGAGCTCGCGCCCTCAAGTCTTAGCCAGCGCCGCCTTCACCCGCGCCGGACTCAACGGCACCCGCCGCATACGAACCCCCGTCGCGTCCCAGAACGCATTGGCGACCGCGGCCGGCACACACCGCATCGTCGGCTCGCCGGCGCCCGACGGCGCCACATCGGTGCTGTTGATGAGCACGATATCGATCTCTTCCGGCGCGTCGCGGATTTCCAGGATCGGGTAACTCGCCCAGTCGACACTCCTGACGGTGTTGCGATCGAAGTGCACCTCTTCAAACAGGGTGCGTGAGAGCCCCTGCACGACATTGCCCTCGATGGTCTGCCGCAACGACTTCGGGTTGATGATGAGTCCGCAGTCGTGGGCGACCGTAAACTTGCGCGCCCAGATGCGGCCATCTTTCGGATACACCTCGATATCCGCGATGACAGCCACCACCGTGTCGCTACGTTGCGCGTACGCAATGCCTCGGCCGTGCAGCACTTTCGCGTGAAGGGAGCGTACACGGTGGGCCGGCGCTCGCCGCGGCTTCCAGCCTGCCTTTTCTGCAGCCGCCTTCACAATCGCCGCATCACGAGGAGCGGTGATGTATTGCAGGCGAAACTCGACCGGATCCGCCTTCACGGCGGCGGCGATCTCGTCGATGAACTGCTCGCTCCCGAAGTGGACTTCCGGTCCCAAAGGATCGCGCAGATGGGAAGTCCGCAACGGCGAGCACCGATCCAACAGCGGTGGCACCACCTCCCAGGCCAGCAGCTTGGCGCCGAAGGCATAACTCTCGGACGGCGACCCGAGGCCGGCCCCCGGATTCAACGGCAGTCCGAGTGTCATGCCGGCCAGGCAATCCCGCGGATCGGACTCGTTGAACATCACGTTCACCCGTGAGAGTCCCTTCGTTACGAATTCGTACGCAATGACTTTCCCCGACGCGTCGAGCCCGGCCCGAGCCCGGTGCACACACGCGGCGCCCTTCGGATCCCAGGCGGTGCCATCGGAGCGCATCCCCTGCACACGCACCGGGCGACCCGTGAGTTTCGACAGATATGCAGCGTCCATCGCAGCATCGCCCGCATCGTTGCGGCCGTAAGAGCCGGGACCCATAACCCATATGCCTCTGACTTTCTCGGTGGGCAGACCCAGCAGCTTCGCAACTCCGTCACGCGTCGAGTGCGGTTTCTGCGATCCGGTCCAGATAGTCGCTTCCCCACTCCTCACGTCGGCGACAGCACACGCGGGCCCCATACTGGCGTGCGACTGCAGCGGCCAGTGATACTCCGCCTCGATGATGCGCGCAGCCGATTTGAATGCGGACTCGGTATCGCCCTTCCTGGTCGTCTCTTCGCGTTTGACGATCGTGGCGTCACGAATGTGATCGTGTAATCCGTCGGCACCCGGAAAGGGATCCCCATCATGCGGCGTCCATTTCACATCCAGTGTGCGGGCCGCCTCGATCGCATCCCACTCACGCTCCGCGACAACGGCGAGAAACTCACCCTCGCGCACCACCCGCGCGTTCTTGATCGACTCCGCATTCACGCTGGCGATGGTGCTGCCGCCCGTCGGCGGCCGAATCATGCGCGCGTGCAGCATCCCGGGGACGCGGATGTCGGTCACATAGTCCGCGGTACCGAATATTTTGCCAGCGACGTCACGGCGTGGCACCGACTTGCCCACGAGTTGGTAATCGCTCAGGGGCTTGGGCCGCGCCTGGCCCTTCACATCCATGAAGTTGCCTATCTGCTTGTTCCACTCGACCGATGTATCGAAATGTTTGCCGCCGACGAGGTCCGCGTAGCTGACGCCACTCGCCGGCGTGCCCGCCACCGCGACAACGCCGTTTGTAACAGTCAACTTGTCGGCCGGTACTTTCAGAACACGGGCGGCTCGCTCGACCAGGATGCGACGCGCCTCGGCCGCCGCGTTACGCAGCGGCTTGGCCCCGAGCGACACGCCCGTGCTGCCGGAGGCGCCGCCCTGGTTGCACGAAGTCGCGGTATCGCCCATACGCACGGTGACATGCTCGACCGCGACATCGAGCTCTTCCGCAACGATCTGCGCAATCGCCACTTCCAACCCCTGGCCCATATCCATTTTTCCAAAGAAGGCTTCCGCAGTGCCGTCCGGAAGAATGGCAATCCAGGAGTCGAGTTGGTCGGGTGAAGGGAACTGGGGTGGCGGCGCGGCGGCGCCCGTTTGCGCGAACGCGGAAGATACGCCGAGACTCAGGCTGGTTGATACAACCAACGCACCCGAAGTCAGCAGGAACTCCCGGCGCGACAACTGATGCGCAAATTCGGTTGCCATGGCGACCTCAGGTGGCGGCGGGTTCAGCCATGAGTGCGCGGGCCCGCTTCACGGCCCGCATGATCGACATATGAGTGCCGCAACGACACTTCAGTCCCGCGAGCCCAGCGCGGATCTGCTCATCCGTCGCCTTCGGATTACCGTTCAACAAGGCTGCGGCCGTCATGATCCAGCCGTTCACGCAGTAGCCACACTGAGGAACCTGCTCTTCTATGTAGGCCTGTTGGAGCGCGTGTGGCTTTTCCGGCGTTCCCAATCCCTTGATCGTCGTGATCGTCCTGCCCTGCACGCTCGACAGTGGAGTGATACACGAGCGCAGAGCTCGTCCGTCGAGGTGTACGGTACAAGCACCACACTGGGCCAGTCCGCAACCAAAATGCGGATTGTTGTGCCCAAGATCGTTACGGATGGCATACAGAAGAGGCATGGCGACATCCGCGTCGACTGAAACGGGCCGCCCGTCGAGGGTAAATTCCACGCTGGCCACGCAGGCTCCTCCAGATTGAACCTGCAGTGTTGCCCGGACTCGAGCAGCCGCGCAATGATCGTTCGAGTCGCGATCGACTCGCGGACGTTAGGCTCGACGTGATATCACGCCGCGCACCGCGCCGCAGAGCGCCGCCACTGGCGGCAGCTCGCCGCCATTCGCCTCAGCCGGTGATCGGCTGATCCTGCGGCCGCGGTCCCACCACCTGCCAGGGAATCGGCACGATCTTCGCGGGAGTGGCCTCATCCGCGCAGTCAAACCCATCCTCGGTCCCGTTCGGCTTACAGATGAGACCGTGATAGCCAACCTGGCTGGAGTCCGAGGCTGGTGGTGTGGCAGGTGCCGGCGCACTGACGCGCGGGGCGGAAACATCGGGAGTCTGTGCCCCAGCGGCGGCGGCGCCGAGCAGGAGCACTGTCATTACCGTGGTCTTCAGCACTATATCCCCTCATCCCACTCCCCTACGGAGCGCTGTGCTTTTGTTGTTCGACCAGGGGATGCTAGCAGGACACGCCCTGGGACCCGGTTGCAGGTGACATAAGGAGGTGACTAATTTGAGCTGTCGGTCACAGACGACCGCTTCAAGATCAGAAACACACTCGCCACCACGAGCACCGCGGCGAAGAGCATTCGCGGTGTAATTTCCTCTCCCGCCACGAAGTAGCCCAAGGCGACGGCGACGAGCGGATTGACGTATGCGTGGCTCGCGACTCGGGTGGCCGGCATGCGCGCCAGCAGCCACACGTACGCGGTGAACCCCACCAGCGATCCGCCGACGATCAGATATAACAGCGCCACCGCGGCCCGCAGCGGAATGTGCGGAAAGGGATGCATCTCACCGGTCACCAGCGCAAGCACCAACAGGACCGCTCCGCCGAGCATCATCTCGGCACCGGCGGCGAGCGGCACTGATTTCGGCAACGGCATGGATCGCGTAAGCACCGCGCCCAGGGTCCACGCGATACTGCCGGCCAGAATCACGAGGCAGGGAAATACGCCGAACGACTGTCCGTTTTTCAACAGCAGCAGCGCGATGCCGCCGAGCCCAAGCGCGACCGCAGCCAGCATGCGCCAGTGGAACTGCTGCGTTCGAAAGATGAAGACCTCGAGGATCATCGCAATCAGGGGCAGCGTAGCCTCGATCACTGCGGTGATCCCGGAGGGCACGAACTGTTCCGCCCAGAACAGCGCGCCGTAGGTCACGACGAACATACACACCGCGATGACAGCGATACCGCGCCATTGCACCGCTGAGGGAGCACGTTCCCCGCGAAATCGCATGACGAGATAGAGAAAAGCACCGGCAGTGAAGAACCGCAGCCCGGCGGTAAAGAACGGGGGAATCTCCAGGACCGCGACGCGAATGGCCAGGAACGTCGCGCCCCATAAGAAATAGATGGCGAAGAACGCCGCCAGCACCCGGACGTCGAAACGCCGCGCACGCACTTCCGGCAGACTGGCTATAACCTCTAAAGTCCCCATAGAGGGTTAGTATGCCCACCCGGCCGTAACCTGTAAACTATATTTGGAGGGTTAAATCACACCCATGCCCGGCACCGTTAAAGGCCAGACGCTGTTCGATCTGAGTGGCGGCCATCCCGCCCTGGATCTGGTCAATTCGCTGGACAACCGCTTTCGCCACGACGGACCGAACGAGATCCTGGTCGGCTATGGCGACCTGCTGCGTTTTCTCGGTGAGAGCGAGCTGCTCGACACCCGGCAAATTCGGGTTCTCGGCAAAAGCGCGGGTGGCGCGGCGGCGGAGCAGACGTTGCGATCAGTGAGAGAGTTGCGCGAAGCGGCGGCGGGGGTATTTTACGCCCCCTTCGAACAACGAGCCCCGGCGCCCGCTGACATCAAAACCCTGGAGCGCCATTTTCGCGAGGCCAGCCGGCATCGGGAGTTGCATTGGCGGGCGACGGCGCAGGACCATCGACACCCGCATACTAACATTACGTGGCAATGGGCCGATCCAGGAGCGGATCCAAACCTCCCGCTGTGGATCCTCTCCCTGTCGGTGTCAGACCTGCTGCTTTCGGAAGATTTGGCGCGAGTGCGCACCTGCGGCGTCGACACGTGTCGCTGGCTCTTCCTCGACACGAGCAAGAATCACACACGGCGTTGGTGCAACATGAAGGTCTGCGGCAACCGCATGAAGGCGCGGCGCTTCCAGGCGCGCCGCTATGACCCGGCGTAGGGCGTGCCATCCTTGTGCACAAACCGCCCGTCGCTGTTGGAACTCATCATATCGATATCCGGGCAGGTGGTGAGGTCGTGCGGGTTGCGCGAGCCCACCTCCAGGTACACGGCCATCGCGGCGGATCTGTTGATGAGATGATGGCCATCGCCGGTGCCTTTTGGAAACGTCGCACAATCGCCTGCGTGCAACACCGTCGCGCCTCCGTCTTCGATGAGTGTCACTTCACCTTCCAGAACATAGACGAGCTCATCCTCGTGGCTGTGCCAGTGGCGCTGGCTGGACCACCCGCCGGGCGGCAAAGTCATCCGATTGACACCGAAATCGCGAAGTCCGCCCGCCTCGCCTAAGCGCTGCCGCGTCCGTGAGGCACAGGGGGCATCGAACGGCGGCGGATACCCCGAACCCTTGCGTGCGGGCACAGCGGCAATGTCAATCTTGGGCATGTACGGCTCCCTGGTTATTGCCGAGCTTAAGCATAGTACGGATCCCGTGAGCGAGCGTTGACTCCTAACTATCCA
>DATMQL010000063.1:0-12133 GCA_035566815.1 Steroidobacteraceae bacterium
GGTGACGACCTCGACACGTGTATCACGGGAAACCCGCGTGTCCATGCGCATTCGATAGCCGATAGTGCGGCCGACTGGCTCACCGAGAGTCTGCGACATGCGTTGCGCTACCGCACGAGCAGCCAGACGGCGCGGCTCTAACATGAGGATGCGCTTCCCGCGTACCCAGGGCTCATCGAGGAGCGCGAGCGGAACGACCGTGCTCTTGCCGGCGCCGGGAGGCGCTTGCAAGACTGCAGATGGCCCTTGCGCGAGCGCCGCGAGGAGCGCGGGCAGGGTGGCGTCAATGGGGAGGCCGGAGGTCAGCATAGGCTCAGTCGGCCCTGACTCAGCTCCGCCACACCCCGGCCGCGAAGCAGACCCAACCCGCGATCAGGGCCAGCCCACCCGCCGGCGTGACGATTCCTAAAAGCCGTGGCGCGCCGAAGGTAAGCGCATAAAGGCTGCCCGAGAACAGAACGATTCCTACGATCACCAACATAGCAGCCCAACGCACCGCGGCCACGTCCACGAATCGCAGCGTCAAGCCAATGCCTAACAGGCCGAGTGCGTGAAAGAAGTGATATCTCACGGCGGTCTCGTAGACCTGCAACCGATCAGGCGATAACTGCGCCTTCAACGCGTGGGCGCCGAAGGCCCCCAACACCGTCGCCAACGCCAGCAGAATTCCCGCTATGGCGAGCGTGCGGCTGCTACTCACCGCGAGAGCCGAGAAGTGGCTTTATCAAGTCGAGCGGCAGGGGGAACACGATGATCTGTGTCTTCTCATGCGAGATGTCGGCGAGCGTCTGCAGATAGCGCAATTGCATGGCGCTCGGTTGCCGTGCGAGGGATTCCGCTGCCTGCACCAGCATCTGTGCCGCTTGGCTCTCACCTTCGGCGTGGATGATCTTTGCGCGCCGGGTGCGCTCGGCCTCCGCCTGCTTCGCCATGGCGCGGATCATGCTTTCGTCCAGGTCGACGTCCTTGATCTCCACATTCGCGACCTTGATGCCCCAGGCTTCGGTCGCCTGGTCGAGGATGACCGCAATATCGCTGTTGAGCTTGTCCCGTTGCGACAGGAGATCGTCCATCTCGTGCTGGCCGAGAACCGAACGCAGGGTCGTCTGCGCGACCTGGCTCGTGGCCTCGTAAGGATTGGCAACCTGGAGTACCGCCTTCCCGGGATCCACGATACGGAAATACACGACGGCGTTGACTTTGACCGAGACGTTGTCGCGTGTGATCACGTCCTGCTTGGGTACGTTGAGCACAATGACGCGCAGATCCACCTTGCGCATCTGCTGAATGAACGGGATGACGACAATGACGCCGGGGCCCTTGATGCCGGTGAAGCGGCCGAGGCTCAGCATCACACCCCGCTCATACTCATTGAGTATTTTGATGGCGCTGAGCAGCAGCAGGAGAATGAAGACGACCACGATCAGGATGAAAGGCATGACACTCTCCGTCCGCTTATCGCGGCTCCACCCACAATGTTAGCCCTTCTACCTTCACGATGCGCGCTATCTGTCCGGAGCTCAGCTCGGTATCGCTATGAGCGTTCCACAATTCGCCGCGATAACGCACACGGCCGGTGCCGATGAAGCCCTGGAGGACTTCCGCGTTGTCACCGATCATCCCTTGCACTCCCGTGACCACCGGGCGGTGCATGGAGCGGGCGGCAATATAGGCTATCCCCAGGACGATGAGACCTCCGACGGTGGCGATTGCGGCAATCAGAGGCAACGTAACGTTCATCCCCGGCACATCGGTATCGAACAGAATCAGCGACCCCACCACGAACGCAATCAGACCACCCAGGCCGAGCGACCCGAAAGTCGGGAAAAAGAATTCGGCAATGATCATCCCCACGCCCAGCGCCACGAGCGCCAGGCCGGCATAGTTCACCGACAGGATCTGGAAGGCGAACAACGCCACCAGCAGGCAGATGGTGCCGGCGACCCCAGGCAACATGACACCGGGGTTATAGCCCTCCAGCAACAGGCCGTAGATCCCGATGAGCATCAATCCATACGCCACCGTGGGATGAGTGATGATGGCGAGCAACTCGGTGCGCCAGTCAGGCTTGACGCGCTGGATGGCCAGGTCGCGCGTCGCGAGCTTCATGGCGTGATCGCCTATCTTCACCTCGCGCCCGTCGATTTGCGTCAACAGGTCGGGAATGTCGCGGGCGACGATGTCGATGACTTTCTGTTGAAGCGCCGCTGTGGCGGATAGACTCGCCGCGCCTCGGACCGCGCGCTCAGCCCAGTCGGCATTGCGGCCACGGAGTTCCGCGAGGCCGCGAATGTAGGCCACCGCATCGTTGATGACCTTTCGCTCCATCGCGGTAGCGGGTTGTGGTGGTTCCCCGGCGGGTGGGGTTTCGTTGGGTGCTGGCGACGAGGTCTTCGCTGAACCTGGGGGCGCGGCGGGCCCTGAGGGTGCGGTGGGCCCTGGGGCTGCGGTGGGGCTAGGGGCTGCCGTGGGATTCGGAGCCGACGTTGGATTAGTCTCTGGCGGAGGCTCCCCGCCGATAGAAACTGGCGTCGCAGCGCCGAGGTTCGTCGCGGGCGCCATAGCCGCGATGTGACTGGCGTACAGGATGTAGGTCCCGGCACTCGCCGCCCGTGCGCCTGGCGGAGAAACGAAGGTTACGACCGGCACCGGCGAAGCGAGAATCGCGCGAATGATGTCGCGCATGGACGTGTCGAGCCCGCCCGGTGTGTCGACCTCCAATATCACCAGCCTGCTCCCGGCCTTCTGCGCCGAATCGAGCCCATGCACGACATACCGGGAGGTGGCAGGTCCGATCGCACCGTTGATTTCGAGCACGGTGGCCTGCGGGACGGTGGCAACAGCGTTGGCACTGCTCGAAGCGCCGAACGCCATCGGCATCACACCCGAGAGCGCCATCCCGATGGCGAATATCACCAGAGCGCGAAGCGACACGGCTTTCATCAACGCTCACCCTACTCTCAGGCTCGGCGTCTCCGCAACCGTGACCGCGCGGTCGCTAACCGGGCCCAAAATGGCCCCCGCGTCCGCGCAAAAACTGTCAGGGACGCTTTGATTTGGCCGGGCGGGAGCGGAGGGGTGGTGTCCGGGGGAGGCCGGTATGTTGGGTTCGGAAGGGCTGCGGAGCGCCGGCGCGACCCCCGCCGCCCGCGGCACGGCGGCCTTCCGGGGCGTTTCCAGTACCCGTCGGCTGGTATGCCGGCACGAGTTGGTGTTTGCCGTTGCCAATCAGGTCGGCACGCCCCATATGGCGCAGCGCCTCACGCAGCACGGGCCAGTTATCGGGATCGTGGTAGCGCAAGAACGCCTTGTGCAGCCGGCGAACCTTGATTCCCTTGGGAATCCTGACTTCCTCACTCGTGCGGGTGATGCGCTTCAACGGATTCTTACCCGAGTGGTACATCGCGGTGGCCGTTGCCATCGGCGACGGCAGGAACGCCTGCACCTGGTCCGCGCGGAAGCCGTTCTTCTTCAGCCACAAGGCGAGCTCGAGCATGTCCTCGTCGCTCGTACCGGGATGTGCGGCAATGAAGTAGGGAATGAGGTACTGCTCTTTACCGGCTTCCTTCGAGAACTTCTCGAACAGCTCCTTGAAGCGGTAATAGGCCCCGACCCCCGGCTTCATCATTTTCGACAGCGGCCCCTCCGCCAGGGCCTCGGGTGCGATCTTGAGATAGCCCCCCGTATGGTGTTGGGCAAGCTCTTTGACATACGCCGGCGACTCGATCGCCAGGTCATAGCGCACGCCGGAGGCAATCAGCACCTTCTTGATACCGGACAACTCGCGGGCGCGCCGATAGAGACGAATGAGCGGCGTGTGATCGATGTTGAGATTGGGGCACACGGCCGGATACACGCACGAGGGCCGCCGGCAGGCGCTTTCGATCGCCGGGCTCTTGCAGGCGAGACGGTACATGTTGGCGGTCGGGCCGCCGAGATCGGAAATGACGCCCGTGAACCCCGGTACGCTGTCGCGGATCGTCTCGATCTCACGGATCACCGAGTCTTCCGAGCGGTTCTGGATGATGCGTCCCTCGTGCTCGGTGATCGAGCAGAAGGTGCAGCCGCCAAAGCAGCCCCGTTGGATCGAGATCGAAAAGCGAATCATCTTGTAGGCCGGGATGTTCACCTTCCCGTAGAACGGATGCGGCAGGCGGCGGTAGGGCCGCTCGTACACGTAATCCATTTCCTTGGTCGTCAGCGGAATCGGCGGCGGATTCAGCCAGACATCGAGGTCACCGTGCTTTTGCACCAGGGCGCGCGCGTTTCCCGGGTTAGCCTCGAGATGGAGGATGCGTGAGGCGTGCGCATACAACACCGGGTCGGCGGCGACCTGCTCGTACGACGGCATGCGGATGACACTGCGCTCGCGGTCCGCGGTTTTCACGCGGCGGACGAAGCGGACGACTTTTTCGACAGGGGCGGCGGCTGCGGTGCCCAGCTCAGCGCCTGGCGCGACGGCGGTCCCATTGGCGGCCCCGGGCCCGCTCCCGGCAGCGGCGTTCGCAGCCCGGATCTCTGGCTCCATGGCGTACGGATCAACAGGCGGATTCAACGGCCCGGGTGTATCCAGGTGCGTCGAATCAATCTCGATCCAACCCTCGGGCGTACTCTTGCGCGCGAACGCGGTCCCGCGCAGGTCGGTGATGTCACGAATGCTCTCGCCCGCGGCCAGCCGATGGGCGATCTCACAGATCTGCCGCTCGCCGTTGCCATAGACCAGCAGGTCCGCCTTGGCGTCGAGCAGAATCGAGCGCCGCACCTTCTCCGACCAATAGTCGAAGTGCGCGATGCGCCGTAACGAAGCCTCGATGCCGCCAACGACAATCGGCACGTCCTTGAAGGCCTCACGCGCGCGTTGCGCGTAGACGATCACCGAGCGATCGGGACGTTTACCACCAACACCCTCCGGCGTGTACGCGTCGTCACTACGGACACGGCGATCCGAAGTGTAGCGATTCACCATCGAGTCCATGTTTCCGGCGGTGATGCCGAAAAACAGGTTGGGTCGTCCTAACGCGGCGAACGGCTCGGCGCTGTGCCAGTCCGGCTGGGCGATGATCCCAACGCGAAACCCCTGCGCCTCCAGCAACCGCCCGATGATGGCCATGCCGAAGCTGGGGTGATCCACGTAAGCGTCGCCGGTGACCACGATGACGTCGCAGCTATCCCACCCCAGCACGTCCATTTCCGCCCGCGACATGGGCAAGAACGGGGCCGTGCCGAAGCGGGCAGCCCAGTACTTGCGATAGCCGGAAATTTCACGTGCGGGGTTCATGGAACCGCCGATTACACCAGAACCAGGGGTGGGAGGTAACACATCTTTGGGCCCCCGGGGATGCGGCTCAAGTGCCAGACACCCCAAAATGGCCGTAGCCCGCGCTGGGGCTTGGTGTCGCGCGCGAGCGGCGCTTGAGCGACGTTCGGCGGGCTCAGGAACTTCCCTAAGGGTTCGCCCGCGCCCCCGGCGCTGCCGCCAGCTTGGCCAGGGCATCGGGCAGGCCAGGGACCACACCGGCCCCGTCCAGCACCTGCAGGCTCGACCCGTCGAAGTCATTCCCAATAGGCTCGTAGCGCCCTCCGAGGCACTTCGCCAGGAACCCCTCGCCGATCGCATAGAAGGCCAGCCGGTTCTGTGGCCGGGCGAAGCCATGCCCCTCGTCGGGGTACAGGACGTAGGTCACCGGAAGCTGTTTCTTCTTCATGGCGGCTACGATCTGGTCCGCTTCGGCCTGCTTCACGCGCGGATCGTTGGCACCCTGTGCGATGAGCAGCGGCCGGGAAATCCGCTCCACGAAGGTCAGGGGCGAACGCTCCTCGAGGAGCTTCCGTCCATCGTCCGTACGCGGGTCCCCGATGCGGCGAGTCATATCCTCGAGAAACGACTTCCAATACGGCGGAATCGAAGCAATCAGCGTCGCGAGATTCGAGGGCCCGACTATGTCCACACCGCACGCGAAGCGGTCGGGTGTAAACGTGAGCCCAACGAGCGCGGCATAGCCTCCATAAGAGCCACCGTAGATCCCGACCTTCTCGGGTACCGCCACCTTCTCCCGAACGGCCCAATCAACAGCGTCCAACAGGTCATTGTGCATGTTGCCGGCCCACTCGTGATCGCCGGCATTGATGAAGTTCTTGCCGAAACCCGTCGAGCCCCGATAGTTCACCGAAAGCACGGCATAGCCACGATTGGCGAGCCATTGATGCTCGGGGTTGAATCCGTAGCTGTCGCGTGCCCAGGGACCACCGTGAACATCCAACACCAACGGCAGGGGGGAGGCTGGTCGCCAATTCGCGCCGCCGTCGCCCTTCGCGGCTCCCGCACCCGGCGGTAGCGTCAGGTACCCGACCAGGGTCAGCCCGTCACGAGCCGGAATTTCCACCGGCCTCATGGGCCGCAGCGGCGCGCCCGCCAGCTCGGGCCGATGATCGAAAAGCTTCGTGACCTTGCCGTTGGTACGGTCGTACAGGTAACTCGCCGTAACGTGCACGGGATCGTCGACGACGACGATCCACTTGCTGTCATCGTTGGTGCGACTCAACACCTGGAACTGCGGCCCAAGCGCCGCCTTGAGGTGCTCGATGTCCTTGGTGGCCGCCGGAGTCATCGGCTCGAATTCCTCGGTGAGATACTCCACACCGAAAGCCTGCGGAGTGCGCGTGCGGGGGTCGAGCCAGACATCCGATACGTCGGCGCTACCACTCTGGCCGATAACGGCCTGCTTACCAGAAACCAGGTCTACCCGCACCAGCGCAGCCTTGTCGCGACCCACAGCACTCAACAACAAAGCGGTGTTGCCGCCCTCCTCGATGACGAGCGGCCGCATCGTCAGGCTGTCCGCCTGGCCGTATTGCAGAAAGCTTTCCCAACCCTGGTAGGTGCGCCGATACAACTCACCGCCGCCGTCGGGAAGCGTCTTTACCGCCAGCCGCGGACGCAACTGCAGATCCTCCAGGTAGCCGGCGAACTGTTGGTCGTTGCGCTCGATGAGTTTCCGGGTGCCGGTGCTGACGTCGACCTCGTACAGGTCGTGATACTCCGGCGTGCGGTCGTTGAGCGAAATCAACGCCACATCCGGGCGTTGATACGACAGGCCGACGATCTCGGCGTGAACTTTGTCGAGGGGGGTCAGATCGAGCTGCCGCCCGGTCTCGACATCCACGCTGTAGACGTGCCAGTTCTCGTCACCGGCGTCATCCTGCAAAAACAACACGTGGCGCGCGTCCTCGGCCCACTGATGCTGGCGAATGCCGCGCTTGCGGTCAGTTGTAATGGGCTTTGCCTCACCCAGCTTCCCATACGGCGCCAGCCAGATATTCAGGATGCCATCCTTCGGCGCGAGAAAGGAGATGTAGCGCCCGTCCGGACTCAACCGCGCTTGCGCCCGCACCGGATTACCAAACAGCGCGGAGCGCGGGATCAGTGGAGCCTCGTGAGTCGCAGCCACAACATTACCTCCGCCGATGATGAAGAGCGCCGCCGCGGCGGCGAGCCCGCGGACGCTCATGATGCTCCCCGTCCCACGCCGCTCAATAAAGCAACACCGACTCGCGCTCCGCGCGCCAGGCGGTTTCGTCGACCACCGCCAGCGCATCCAGATCGCCCGGCGTCGCCTGCGGATCGTCCACCCAGCGCCGCAGCAGGTCGCTGCCGTTGATGACATCGATGGCGAGCCGGTTCTTCTCGTACTCGTACGGAAAATTGCGCCAGATGGGGTAGTCCGGCTGCAGCCGTCGCAGCGCTTTGAAGGCCAGCGCAAACAATCGCCATGGTTTGAACCCCTCATGGTCGTAGTAGGCGGCGTCCTCGACGTGAACCTGGATGCCACCGCAGAGCTTGCCGACATGTTTGTGGAATGTGGGCTCGAAGTAGCAGGACCGCAGGCGGCAGCCGCGTGTCCAGCCGGGCGCCAGCGCGCGCATCTCCGCCAACAGCGCTCTTGCATCGACATCCGGCGCGCCGAGCAGTTCCAACGGGCGCGTGGTGCCACGACCCTCCGACAAGGTTGCGCCTTCCAGCATGACCGAGCCCGGATAACAGCGCGCCATCCAAAGGTTGGGGGCGTTCGGACTCGGATTTACCCAGGTGCGCGTGCCCAGCGGCCAGCCATATCCGGGCGCGGTGTCGGGCATCCAACCCTCCATCGGGATGATCTGGCATTCCACGTCGAGCCGCAGCGTCCCCACGAACCAGTGAGCGAGCTCCCCAAGCGTCAGACCGTGTCGCATCGGCATTGGACCGGCGCCCACGAAGCTCTCGCAGCCCGGGCGCAAGGTCAGGCCTTCCACGGGCCGTCCGATCGGATTCGGACGGTCCAGCACCCAGACCTCCTTGCCCGCCTTCGCAGCCTCTTCGAGGACATATCGCAGCGTCGTAACAAACGTGTAGATCCGGCACCCAAGGTCCTGCAGATCAACGAGCAAGACATCGAATGTATCCATCATCGCCGGGGTCGGCCGGCGTACCTCGCCATACAGGCTGAAAACAGGAATGCCGTGGACCGGATCGCTGTAGTCCGGTGATTCGACCATGTTGTCCTGCTTATCGCCGCGCAACCCATGCTGGGGACCGAACGCAGCGCTGATACGCACATCCCCGAGCGCGGCCAACGCGTCGAGCGAGTGGAAGAGGTTACGTGTCACAGACGCGGGATGGGCCAACAGAGCCACGCGTCTGCCTGCCAGGGGCTTGCGCAGCTCCGGCTCATCGATGAGGCGGTCGATTCCAAACTTCATGGTGTCAGCTCGAGTACAAAACCGTCCGGGTGATGGAAGTCCGGTTTACCGGGCGCATGCTTCAGCGCCCAATACGAAAGCGTATCACTGTTGTCCTCAACGACTGCAGTCAACGCAAGCTTCAGCGTACGTCCAGCCTTCAGCGCGGTCACCTCGGGCAGCCGTACCACCGCGTCCAGTTCGAGACGATCGTCGAAACGACGGACGTTGAGCTCCGGCGGCACGGTGACGTCAGTTGGCGACATCCTCTCCCGATATCCGCTGAAGCGGTAAATCGCCCAGTGCTGCGAGGGGGAGAAATTGAGCTCGTAGTAGCCGGGCATACCGGGGATCGCCACGAAAGCCTCGAAACACGTGTGCTTCCAAAGCCCGTCCGCACGGCCCGGAGACTCCGAAGAGGGAACGCGTATCGCGGGCATTTCGGCTATCAGAACGTACTGGAAGACGAGGGTGTCAGACTGCCCCCGTCCTACGCGCGCATTGATTCCCCGCGAGACGCGGTCGCCCCTGTCGCTCTCCACAGCCCCGCCGTATGTCCCGCCCCTGCGGATCGCGTCACCGCGGGCGGCGAAGTCAACCAGGGGCACCCATTTTGATTCTGCAAAAGTCATAGACTATCCGGAATGCTGCGCCAGGCTCCCAGGCGCGGGGTGATGGTATCCGTAGTCGGCGGCTGCCGCAGTGACGGGAATACGAATTGCGGAAAATCGGTCATGACAAACGACGCCTGGGATGTAGTGATTATCGGCGCGGGAGTCGCGGGGCTCACCGCGGCCGGCGCGTTGGCCGAGTCCGGTCATTCAATTTTGCTCCTGGAAGCCCGCGACCGCGTCGGCGGACGCGTCTGGACCCGCCGTGAGATCGACACCGCCGCACCGGTCGAGTTCGGCGCTGAGTTCATCCACGGGCACATTCCTCAAACGCTCAATCTGCTGCACGAAGCCGGCACTGCAGCACTCAGCGCCGATGGACCTCATTGGACTCTGCTCCACGGGAAACCGCAGTCGCGTACGGACGAGCTATTCGAGCAGGTCCAGAAGGGGATGAAGAAGGCGGACCTTCTGAAGAAGCCTGACGTGTCATTCGAGGCGTTTCTCGACCAGGGGGAACGCTACGGAATCTCCAGCGCGGCGAGAGCGCTCGCTCGTCGGTACGTGGAAGGTTTCGATGCTGCGGATCCTGCCCGCGTGAGCGCTCAGTCCATCGCGGAAGAATGGGGCTCGGGCGGAATGCTGGACTCTCCGCAGTTTCGGCCGATGGGTGGCTATAGCTCGGTACTCACGGCACTTGCCGGGAAACTCGACCGTGACAAAGTTCATGTGCAACTTCATACGGTCGTGAAGACCGTGCGGTGGAAGCGGGGAGCCGTGGAGATTGAAGGCGAGTTCTTGGATCGCCCCATCAATGTGAAAGCCCGGAAGGTGCTCGTTACGGTGCCCATCGGCGTGCTGCACCTTCCCGAGGGCGCTTCGGGTGCGATCCGCTTCACGCCGGCGCTGGAGGGAAAGCGCGCCGCCATCGCAGGCATCCTCTCGGGGTCCGTGTTGAAAGTGGTCCTGCGCTTTCGGTCGGTGTTCTGGGAAGAGTTGGAGGGTGGGCGCTATCGGGATGCGTCATTCTTCCATTCCCCGGAGACACCTTTCCCGACCTTCTGGACCTCAATGCCGACACGCTCGCCCTTCCTCAATGCGTGGACAGGAGGACCGCCCGCGGCGCTATTGTGCGAAAAGTCTGATGTGGAGATCGTGCAAGCGGCGCTGGAGAGCGTACAAACCCTGTTTGGCAACTCTCTACCGGCCGGCAAAGCCGAACTCGAGGCGGCGTTCGTGCATAACTGGGAGCGCGATCCATTTGCACGTGGCGCTTATAGTTATGTGGGTGTCGGCCACAACAGCGACGCCCGCCGGGAGCTGGCGGCACCCCTCGACGATACGCTGTTTTTCGCTGGTGAAGCCACCGACACCGAAGGTGAGGCGGCCACCGTCACCGGCGCACTCCAAAGCGGCGCCCGCGCCGCCCGTGAAGTCGAAGAGCGCCTCAAGTCATAGTGCGAACAGGCCTGCGTTCTGGGCTCACGATTCGAATAGCCCTGAAAGGTCGACCCTAATCTCCGGCAGCGCTGACAACGCGACGACCGTCGGGTTGTCCATAAAGGAGACGTCTGTGTAGACCCCATCCCGCGGAGCCCGAAAGAAATGGATTCGGTCGTGGGAGAGATCCAGCAGCCACACCTCCGGCACCTGATGCCGAGAATAAAGGGGGACTTTCACGTCACGATCGAAACGAAGCGAGGAATCGCTAACCTCCACTATCAATAGCGTATCGGCCGATCCCGGATGGCGCGAGGCATAAAAGTCCTTCAGTGGTCGTACAACCGCCAGGTCCGGCATTGGCTCGGAATAGTCGTCCAGACGCACGGGTAACTGAACTCTCAGCTGGGCCGAGTGCCCCAGGCCTGGAAGTATCAAATGGGTCAACTGACCTACTTTACTTGCATGAGGACTTCCCATAGGCGCCATTTCTATGACCTCTCCCTCGATCAGCTCTGTCCGGGCATCGGGCGCGAGCAGTCCGACTTCGGCCATACGGTAGTACTCATCAACCGTAATGCGAGGGCGAGGTAACCGGTCATTCATAACAGCACTCATTGATCTCTCCGGGTGTCGCCAGTCTACCGCCAACGAAGGTTCTGTGTCGCGTTGAGGTCATGTTGACAGAGCCGCTCTGAGTCGGGAATCCCAATAGCCTCTGTCTTCATGCAGAAATGCGCCGGCGACGGAACACTCCGTTGCGTTTAGTGCGATTCATGCCAACAGATGTGTCATCGCGCCGCACCCGATCTATAGTGTGAGCATGTCAACCCGCACGCAGCTGACACGTCGGCAGGCGCTACTCGAAGGGGCGAGCTTCTGTAGCGTCGGGGCCTTCGCGCCGAAAAGCGCGGATGACGCGCGTGCGTTTGTCACCGAGGAAGTCGCGCCTGGAATTCATATCCGGCGCGGCGTCGATGAAGACGTCACGGCGCAGAACGAAGACGCAATAGCCAACATCGGATTCATTGTTGGCCGTGACGCGGTAGCGGTCATCGATCCGGGTGGAAGCCTGATCGATGGACAACGCCTGCGCGCAACTATTCGGCAAGCGACTCAGTTACCGATCAAGTACGTAGTCATGTCCCACGTGCACCCCGACCACATTTTTGGAGCGCCCGCGTTCCAGCAAGACCACCCGCAGTTTGTGGGTCACGCGCGCCTACCGCGCACGTTAGCTTTGCGCGCGGAGTTTTACCGCAAGCGACTCGAGGACACGCTGGGCAAGGAACGCGCTGGCGGTGCGGTCGCGCCAACGATGCTGGTGCAGGACCACGCCGAAATCGACCTTGGCGACCGCGTCCTCG
>DATMQL010000064.1:0-9744 GCA_035566815.1 Steroidobacteraceae bacterium
TGCACCGGCTCCGGCTTCCCCCCATCCGGGTTGCGCCACCGCGCCTGCATTCGCCGCGCCTGGTAGGCTTCGAAGTTACTGCAAGACGAAATCTCACGGTACTTCTCTTGCGCCGGCAGCCACGCCTCCAGGATCGCGAACGCCTTCTCCACCGACTGGTTGAAGAGCGGATCCCGATCCTGCGTCGAACGTGGTTTGCGCGGCGTACGCTTCATGCCACCGCAGTATAGGACTATCGATTATCGATGGTCCATGCCCGCCAATCGATAGTGACCCCGATAGGACTTAGGGCTGCAGAACTTCCCTGCCCCCCAGATACGGTCGCAGCACCTGCGGCACGGCAACAGAGCCATCCGCCTGTTGATAGTTCTCCAACACCGCCACCAGCGTGCGCCCGACCGCGAGTCCCGAGCCGTTGAGCGTATGCAGCGGCTCCGGCTTCCCGCCATCCGGGTTGCGCCAGCGCGCCTGCATCCGGCGCGCCTGGAACGCCTCGAAGTTGCTACAGGAGGAAATCTCGCGATACTTTTCCTGCGCCGGCAGCCATGCTTCCAGGTCGTACGTCTTGGCGCTGCCAAACCCGATGTCCCCGGCACACAGCGCCAGTGTGCGATAAGGAATTTCCAACCTCCGCAACACCTCTTCGGCGTTGGCCGTCAGCTGCTCGAGCGCCGCATACGAATCCGCCGGCCGCACCATCTGCACCAGCTCGACCTTGTCGAACTGGTGGTTACGAATCATACCGCGGGTATCCTTGCCCGCCGCGCCCGCCTCGGAACGGAAACACGGCGTATGGCACACGTACTTCAGAGGCAGTTGCTCTGCCGGCACGATCTGGTCGCGTACCAGGTTCGTCACGGGCACTTCCGCTGTGGGAATGAGATAGAACGCCGGGCCCATATTGGGCTGCTCACCGCGTACCGCGAACAGATCCTGCTCGAACTTCGGCAACTGTCCCGTGCCCACGAGCGCCTGCTTTTGCACCAGATAAGGAGCGTAGACCTCGGTGTAGCCGTGCTCGCCCGTGTGCAGATCCAGCATGAATTGCGCGAGCGCACGATGCAGCCGCGCGACCTGCCCCTTCATGACCACGAACCGGGCCCCGGATATACGCGCCGCCGCTTCGAAATCCAGGCCGCCGAGACGCTCGCCAATCTCGATATGGTCGCGCGCCTTGAAATCCAGCGAACGCGGCTCGCCCCAGCGGCGCACTTCGACATTAGCCGTCTCATCCTTTCCGTCCGGAACGGACTCGTGCAGCAGGTTGGGAAGACCGAGCTGCCACTGTTCGAGCTCGGCCTGCACGGCCGTGAGATCCTCTTCGGCTTTCACCAGGCCCTGTGTCAACTGCTCGCCTTTGACAATGAGCGGCGCCACATCCTCGCCGCGACCTTTGGCCATTCCCACGGCTTTTGCGTTGGCATTGCGCTCCGAGCGCAGTCGATCCAACTCCACCTGGAAGGGCTTGCGCTTCTCCTCCAGCGCTTTCAGCGCCTCGACATCCAACTTGTAGCCGCGCCGCGCGAGATTGCGGGCGACGGCATCGGGATCGGAACGCAACAGCTTCGGGTCAATCACGTCAGTTCAACCTTTCGAGGGCGGCTTGGACCGCAGCCGCGCCAACGCTTCGCCGATTTTCAATTCGAGTCCCCGGGAAACGGGGCGGTAGTATCGCCGATCGGGCATCTCGTCCGGCAAGTAGCGCTCGCCGGCCACGTAGGCGTCCGGCTCTTCGTGCGCGTAGCGATAGTCGCGCCCGAAGCCTAGATTCTTCATCAGACTTGTCGGTGCATTCCGAAAACGCAGCGGCACATCCAGCGTGCCGAACTTCTCGACGTCTGCCCGAGCCTCTGCCATCGCCACGTATACGGCGTTGCTCTTTGCCGCACACGCCAGATACACCACCGCATTCGCGATCGCCAGCTCCCCTTCAGGGCTGCCGAGACGATCATAGGCCTCCCACGCATCCAGCGTCATCGGGAAGGCACGCGGATCCGCGAGCCCGATGTCCTCCACCGCCATGCGCACCACCCGCCGCGCGATATAGAGCGGGTCGCACCCGCCGTCGAGCATTCGGCACAGCCAATAAAGGGCCGCATCCGGATCGGTCCCGCGCACCGCCTTGTGGAGGGCGGAAATCTGGTCGTAGAACTGATCCCCACCCTTGTCGAAGCGGCGCCTGCCGCCACTGGCCACTTCCTTGGCGATCGCCATGTTGAGGCGGCGCCCGGCAGCCAATGCCTCCGGCGAAGCCTCCACCAGCCCCGCACCGAGTTCCAGCATGTTGAGCGCCCGCCGTCCGTCGCCATCCGCCGCCTGGGCCATGAGTTCGAGCGCTTCCGGCTCGGCGGTCAGATGATCTTTACCGAGCCCCCTCTCCTCGTCCGCCAAGGCCGTCCGAAGCAACGTCGCGATGTCCTCGACCGTCAGTGAGCGAAGCACATACACCCTCGCCCGAGAGAGCACGGCGCTCACGACCTCGAACGAAGGATTCTCGGTCGTCGCTCCGACGAACGTGAGCGTGCCATCCTCGAGGTACGGCAGAAACGTATCCTGCTGCGCCTTGTTGAAGCGATGCACCTCATCGAGAAACAGCAACGTGGGTCGACCCGTCGACTCGCGCGCATTACGTGCGGCTTCGACGGCCGCGCGGATATCCTTCACACCCGCCATTACGGCCGATAGCGCAATGAACAGCGCGTCCGCCTTCTGGGCAATGAGTCGAGCGAGCGTGGTCTTTCCGGTCCCGGGAGGCCCCCACAGGATCAGCGAGTGCAGTTGTCCTGTTTCGATCGCATGCCGCAAGGGTTTACCGGGGCCCAGGAGATGCTGCTGCCCCACGAACTCGTCCAGTGAGCGCGGTCGCATCCGATCCGCGAGCGGTCGCAACGGATCGCGGACGCTGGCCGACTCACGGCTCACGGGTGCGCCAGATGAGCCGCTCGATCCAGCGTGGCCATGCTCCAAGACCGAGATAGAGTGCACTCAACGCGACTAACACTCCGACAGTGTCAGCGACGAAGTCCATGATGTCCTCGTCCCGGCCGAGCCCCATGGCTCCCTGGGCGATTTCGATACCGCCTCCGAAGAGCAGCATCAGAAACGCGATCACCGGATACCGCGCGGGTCGGACCAGGCTGCCGAACCAGAACGCCATACCGCCAAACGCCAGGGCGTGCTCGAGCTTGTCCCACAGGTGCAGGTTAGGCACATAGCGCGGCGGCTCGAGGCATGAGATCGTGATGTACACCACCATCGCCCAGCCAATGGCCCACCACAAGCGCGCCAACCGCCGTCCCGGACTCGTCTGTGTCCGCGCGACCCCCAACTCCGGGACACTCATTTCTGCGGCTTTCCGATCAGGTCCGCGCCCTTCGGCGGCGCGAAACTCGTCTCTTGCGCGCTGACCGGGACGTTACGCTCGATGTGATCGAACAGGATAGTGGCGGTCTGTCCGAGTTTGTCTTCGAGAATCATCCGCTTCAGATCGCCGTTGGAAAAACCGAACAGGGCGTCCTTGAAATCCGCGTCCGTGCCGTGTGGCTCGACCAGGACCCAGTCGAGCCCGTCGCGCTGCCCGGCGAGCGACAGGGTGAAGTTCTTGCGCACATCAACAGTTCCCGACAGCAACATAGCCGGGGTTGCCGACAGCGCCGCGTCCACCGGCTTCACGGTGACCTGCTCCAGGTCGCGATCGAAAAACCAGAGATTACGGCCGTCGGAGACCATGAGCTGGCCGGCCCCCTTGTTGGTGTCACCCGTTTGCGGGTGAATATCCCAACTGAACTTTCCCGGCCGGGCGACGATGAGCGTCCCAGTGGACCGATCGATCTCGCGCCCCTGCCCGTCCGCCAGCGTCTGCAGAAAACTGGTGCGCAGCGTCTTCATGTCGCTCAGATACTTGTCGAGCGGCGTCGAAACACTGGCAGACGCCGTAGCGGCCGGCGCGGCAGCGGTCAACGCGCCAGTAGCCTTCGGCACATCCGCGGCAGCGACGGGCCCCGCAAGCACTGCCATCCACATCAAAACGCCTAGACGCAATCCGCACTGTTTCAACATCATTCTCAATCCTGCAACGGTGCCGGCACGAGCACCTCGCGCGAGCCGTTCGCCTGCAACTGGCCGACGATGCCGGCCTGTTCCATACCTTCCAACAAGCGCGCCGCGCGGTTGTAACCGATCTTCAAACGCCGCTGCACGTACGAGATCGACGGCTTGCGCTCGGTCGTGACGATCTTCACCGCCTCATCGTACAACTCGTCCTGTTCGATACTGTCGGGTCCGCCACCGAGCTCGCCCTCGCCTTCCTCGTGCTTCAGACCCGGAATCGGGGTCTTCGGCCCGGACAACACCTCTTCGACGTAATCCGGCGGCGCCGCGGTCTTCAGCCCCATGACGACCCGATGCACTTCGGCGTCGGACACAAAAGCGCCGTGCACGCGCGTCGGCATCGAGGTCCCGGACGGCAAGTACAACATGTCACCGTGACCGAGAAGTGTCTCCGCCCCCATCTGGTCGAGAATGGTGCGTGAATCGACCTTCGCCGACACCTGGAACGCGATCCGGCACGGAATGTTGGCTTTGATGAGACCGGTGATCACATCGACCGACGGCCGCTGCGTCGCCAGCACGAGGTGGATACCGGACGCGCGCGCCTTCTGCGCCAGGCGCGCGATGAGCTCTTCGACCTTCTTGCCGACGATCATCATGAGATCGGCGAGCTCGTCGATAACCACCACGATGTACGGCAGTGGTGTGAGATTCGGGATCAGCGACTGGTCGAACGTCGGATCGTTGGATGCCATCTGGGTCATCACCGGGTCGCGTATCGGCTTCCCGGCGTCGATGGCGTCCTTCACCTTCTTGTTGAAGCCCGAGATATTGCGCACACCGAGCGCGGCCATGAGCTGATAACGGCGCTCCATCTCGGCCACGCTCCAACGCAACGCGTTCGCCGCCTGCTTCATATCCGTCACGACCGGCGCCAGGAGGTGCGGAATACCCTCGTACACCGAGAGTTCCAGCATCTTCGGATCGATCATGATGAGCCGGACGTGCTCGGCCGTCGCCTTGTAGAGCAGCGACAGGATCATTGCGTTGATGCCGACCGACTTACCCGAGCCGGTAGTACCCGCGATCAGCAGGTGCGGCATACGTGCCAGGTCGGCAACGACCGGCTGCCCGCCGATGTCCTTACCCAGGGCGAGCGCGAGCGGCGAGGTCATGTCGTCATACGCCTTGGAGCGCACGATCTCTCCGAGCGTCACGGTCTCGCGCTTCTCGTTCGCGATCTCCAGGCCCATCACGCTCTTCCCGGGAATCACCTCGACCACGCGCACACTCAGTACGGACAACGCGCGAGCAAGGTCCTTGGCGAGACTGGTGATCTGGCTGGCTTTCACGCCGGGAGCGGGCCGCAGCTCGAACCGGGTCACCACCGGGCCGGGCTGTACGGCGACGACCTCGGACTCGATGCCGAAGTCCCTGAGTTTCATCTCCACGAGGCGCGACAGAGCGTCCAGGGCTTCCGATGAATACAACGCGACCTTCGGCGGCGGATCATCGAGCAGGCTCAGCGGCGGCAGCTCGCCGGGCTTCGGTGTGTCGAAGAGCTGCACCTGCCGCTCTTTCTCGACCCGCTCGCTCTTCTCCACGATCGGAGCGGGCGCTTCGATGCGGGTCGGAGCGCGGGCCGCGGACTTCTTCTGTTCTGTTTTGACAGCTTCCTTGCGCGCCTGTTTGCGCTCGCGGCCTTCCGCCGCATCCTTCGCGGTCGCCTTGCGGGCACGCAGCCAGCTCACGCCCGCCCAGGCCCAGGCTCCCAGCCGGTCAATGACAGTGAGCCAGGATACGTGAAACGCCAGGGACAGCCCCGCCATCCATGCGGCGAGCATCAGGAGCGTCGCGCCGAGAAATCCCAGCCCGTGACTGAGATTCTCGCCGATCTCTTTTCCTACGATCCCACCAGCGCTCTGGCGCAGCACGCCAGGGGCCCAGTGCAGCGTCGTGAGGCCACAACTCGCGAACAGCACCAGCAGAAACCCGCAAACGCGCACGGCCGTGTTCATACGCGACCCGGACCCCGGCTCGCCTTTCATGCGGCGCAGGAGCATCCAGCAGGCCGCACCCAGCATCACCGGGAACAGGTAGGCCGGACGTCCGAACACAAAAAACAACGCGTCCGCCAGCCAGGCGCCGATCCAGCCGATCTGGTTGTGCACCGTCGCGGGGATGCCCGCAAACGATGAAAAGCCCGGGTCATCGGGGCTATAGGTCGCCAAGGCGACGAACAGCACCAGAGCCACCACGCCGATGGCAATGAGGGCACTCTCGCGCAGGCCGCGGGCTACGGCCGACGTGAAACGAACGGGATTGCGCGACTGCGCCTGGGTTTCAGCCAATTCCTCCGGCTCCGTACAAAAAGATCACGTAGGGGACTGATTTTACGAGCCACGGGTGCGGCTCAACAAGGCGATCCGGTCCCCATTATAGTGCCTGTCCGACAGGCGCGGACCTACCGTCCGAGAGAAGCCGCGAGCTTGACGCACTTGCTACCATAGCCCGCGCGTAATCAAAGAGATACCTTCATGACGACAACCCGGCACAGCCGCCTGATCATCATCGGTTCCGGCCCCGCTGGCTATAGCGCGGCCGTCTACGCGGCACGTGCCAATCGCTCCCCACTCCTGATCACGGGCGTCGAGCAGGGCGGACAGCTCATGACGACCACCGAGGTCGATAACTGGCCGGGCGATGTTCACGGCCTCCAGGGGCCCGATCTCATGGACCGCATGCGCCGCCACGCCGAACGATTCTCCACCCAGATCGTCAATGATCATGTGCAATCGGTCGATCTGTCCACGCGGCCCTTCCGCATCAAGGGCGACACCCATCACTACACCTGCGACGCCTTGATCATCGCGACCGGCGCGGCCGCCAAGTACATGGGCCTGCCTTCCGAGGAAAAGTTTCGCGGCCGCGGTGTATCCGCATGCGCCACCTGCGACGGGTTCTTTTTCCGCGGACAGAAGGTCGCCGTGGTCGGCGGAGGCAACACCGCGGTTGAAGAGGCCCTGTATCTGTCGCACATCGCGCAACACGTCACTCTCGTACACCGGCGGGACAAGTTACGCGCCGAAAAAATCCTGCAGGATCGCCTCTTCCGCGAAGTCGAGAGTGGAAAGATGTCGGTCATCTGGAATCACACGGTCGACGAGGTGCTCGGCAACCAGCAGGGTGTCACGGGCACACGCCTGCGCTCACTACAAGGAGGCGCGCCGCGCGAACTCGAAGTCACCGGCCTGTTCATCGCCATCGGACACTCGCCGAACACCAGCATCTTCACCGGCCAGCTCGACATGCGCGAGGGCTACATCAAGATAAAAAGCGGCACTGACGGTGACGCGACGGCGACGAGCGTCCCGGGTGTGTTTGCTGCAGGCGACGTTGCGGATCATGTGTACCGCCAGGCCATCACCTCGGCGGGCGCCGGATGCATGGCGGCGCTCGATGCCGACCGTTATCTCGAGGGGTTGGATATGGAGAAACACTCCTGACCGCAGCGCCTCCATCGCGCGTTCATTACAGCATCGAGGAGATCGACCCGCGGCAATGGAATGCCCTGGGAGGAGATCGCAACCCGTTCCTGCGACACGAGTTCCTGGCGGCCCTCGAGCACACGCACTGTATTGGTCCTGGCACGGGTTGGGACCCGACTTACATCGTACTGTACGATGCGACGGGGCTGGCCGCCGCCACACCGGCCTTCACCAAGAGCCACTCCTACGGCGAGTTCGTGTTTGATTTCGCCTGGGCACAGGCCTACGCACGCGTCGGCCGGCGCTACTACCCGAAGCTCGCGGTCGCCATACCCTTCACGCCCGCGACGGGTCCGCGCCTCCTCGTTCGTCCCGATCTCGATCGCGCAGCGACCGCCGCGCGTCTTCTGAAGGAGATCGAATCCCACACCTCCAGCCGCGGCCTCTCCTCGGTACATGCTTTGTTTCTCGATGAGCCCGCGAAGGAAGTGTGCGCGGACGCCGGCTGGCTGATTCGTCGCGACTGTCAGTTCCACTGGACGAATCGCGGCTATACGAGCTTCGACGGTTATCTCGAGACCTTCACTGCCGACAAGCGGAAAAAAGCCAAGCGTGAGCGCCGCCGCGTCGCCGAAGCAGGCATCCACTTCGAGACCCTCATGGGGGGCGCTCTCGACAAGCGAACGCTGGATACGGTGTACGCTTTTCACCGTGATACATTTCATCGTCACGGCCACGAGCCCTATCTGACACGAGCGTTCTTTACCGAGGCCGCGCGCACGTTAGGTGACGCGCTGATGGTGAAACTGGCAATGCACGGAAGCACGCCGGTCGCGGCGGCGATTTTTTTCTGGAGCCAGGATGCACTGTTCGGTCGCTACTGGGGAGCGGCCGCGGATTACAACAGCCTGCACTTCGAAACCTGCTACCACCAGGGCATTGAATTCTGCATCGAGCACGGCATCGCGCGCTTCGAGCCGGGCACCCAGGGTGAGCACAAGGTCAGCCGTGGATTCGAGCCTGCCATCACCTGGTCGGCGCACTACATTCCCAACCGCCAGTTCCGCAATGCCATCGAGGAGTACCTCGAGCGCGAGGGGCAGGCGGTCGACGCCTACGCCGAGGAAATCCAGGGACATGTTCCCTACCGGGGAAGGCGGCCACCCTGCGATGAATAGTGTTCAAGAATCGAGGCCCTCTGACCGGCGCGCAGCGCCGCTGGGTGCGAGACTCAGGCTTGCAGCGCGCGCGTTGCGCGCTCACAAGCGGCAGAGGTGGCCGAAAGGCCCGCAGGTTGGTCGCTTCGACCCGCAGGAAAGTCGGGCGGAGCCCTAGACATGAAGACCGTGACCTGGCTCTCGCCGCAGGACGCACCGGAGTGGTTTCCGCCGCTCGAGCAGGCGTTGGACGAGCCACCCGGTCTGTTGGCCGCCGGCGGCGACTTATCGCCCCAGCGCCTGTTAGCCGCGTACCAGAGAGGCATTTTCCCTTGGTATTCCCCGGGACAACCGGTGTTATGGTGGTCGCCGGATCCGCGCGCCGTGTTATTCCCCGAGGAATTCAACTGCACGCGCAGCCTCGCAAAAACCATTCGCAATGGTGGCTTCGAGGTCGTGGTCGATCGCGACTTCGCCGCCATCATCGACGCCTGCGCGGCACCGCGTCCTCACGCTCCCGGAACCTGGATTACATCCGAGATGCGCAACGCCTACCTGCGCCTGCATCGCCTCGGGCAGGCTCACAGCATCGAGTCCTGGCGTGCCGGAAAACTCGCCGGCGGTCTCTACGGGGTGCGCCTGGGCGGCGTGTTCTTCGGGGAGTCCATGTTCAGCCGCGAGCGGGATGCCTCGAAGGTCGCCCTGGCCCACCTGGTCGAGGTGTGTCTGCGCAACAGCATCGCGGTCATCGACTGCCAGCTCCCCTCCCCGCACCTGGCCAGCCTCGGCTCCAGAACCATTCCGAGACTGCAATTCCAGGCTTTGCTGCGGGAACACATCTCGTTGGGGGCCCCGCCTTTGCACGCGGCCTGAGGCCGACCGAATTCCCATCCGCGGCACTTCTTTTGCCGCAAATTGCATTGGGGCCGTGCTTTATGCAGAATTCGCGCCCCTCAAGTCGATAAGGGCCGTATGTCTAAAGAAGATGCGATTCAGATGGAAGGCGAGGTCGTAGAGACCCTGCCCAATACCACATTCCGCGTGAAGCT
>DATMQL010000065.1:0-12903 GCA_035566815.1 Steroidobacteraceae bacterium
TCGAACCATTTCGAGGTCACCTTGATCAGTCCGGCCCAGGCGATCGACTGGGTGAGCCGGTTGCCGAGCCAGGCGATCATGAAGACGGGCATGACGCCACCGGCGGCGAACAGCAAAGTGAACACTGTCGCGCCCGCGAGCCCGATCAGGAAATTACGCCGGCCGCCCCAGAAATCGCCCAGGCCGCCGAGGAAAAACTTCCCGAGTGCATAGGCCAGCACCCCCAGCGAGCTCATCTGGCCGATGCGCACGATCGCTTCCTGGTGGGGTACCCCGCTCGCGCCCAGCTCGTCGACCAGGAACGGCGTTGCCACCGACAGATCGGCCCTGCAGAAGTAGAGGGCGCCGTACCCGCCAAACAGGAGCACGACCGTCATGATCTGTCGAAAGCGGAGTGCTGCGGGCGACGTGGTAAGCATTGCTCATCATAACCCGATGAGGTGGAGGAAGCGGGTCACCTCGCTCAGCGGCGCGGTATCCGTGTCATGGAGCCGCAACAAATCCTTCACACAGCGACAGCACTCGAGCCGATGAGCACTGCAGGTGTCAGGGCATCCCGTTACGACCGTGTGTCAGAAAGCCGGGGCGCTCACTGAGACGCTCGTAGTATGCAACCACCGCGGGCGAGCCGGGACGCTCTATCGGCGCCATGAGCCATCGATGGGTACTCAGTCCGATGACGATGTCGGCGAGAGTAAACGTGCTGCCCACTACATATGCACCCGTTGTCGAGAGCTGATCCTCCAGGATGCTCATGTGGCGATTCCAACTTTGGATGCTCTGCCCGATCGCCGTGGTGTCGTTATAAGCCGGACTGCGGCGGACCAACGCCATGAAAGCGTAGCGCCACGACATGTTGAGTTCGGCTATCTGCCAGTCCATCCATTGTTCTATTCGAGCACGCGCTCGTGCCTCCCGGGGCAACAAATCGGTACGGCCATGACGAGACGCCAGGTAGCGGCAAATGGAATTCGACTCCCAGAGCACAAAATCATCGTCACGAATGACGGGCACCATCGCGTTTGGGTTTAGCCGCTTGAATTCCGCAGCCTGGGTCGATTGAAACCCTGCCCCCCATTGCTCCTGCTCGTATGTGAGCCCCATTTCCGCGCAAAGCCAGAGAACTTTGCGCACGTTGATTGACTCTGACTTGCCGAGGATCCTGAGCATGGAGTGTGCCCCTTGCGGCCGACGTAGAGGTGCCGGCCGTCCCAGCCGCATTCTCGGTGATCGGATCGACTTACGCACGGCGCGATCTAAGGCGTATCATGGGGTCCCCCCGGTGAGCGGACAGTATGCTTCTGACAGCGGTGGAAAATTCGCCTGCCCGGCGATTCGCGCGCTATCACAGGTACGACCACAACTTTTTCGGGTCGTACGTGCTGCTGGTCTGGCTGGGCATCGCCATGGGATTCGGACCGCAGATCGCGCGACACTTCGCGCAGAGCCAACCGGCCTATCCCCTCATCGTACACATTCACGCGGCGGTGTTCGTCGGCTGGCTGGTGCTGTTGACGACACAGGTATTGTTGATCCGCGCGGGCCAGGTCCGGCTGCATCGCACTCTCGGCGTCGCCGGCATGGTTACGGCGGGGTTGATGATCGTCCTTGGGCCGGCGACGGCGTTGCTGGTCCAGCACCTGCAACTAGGAACGCCGCGAAGCGATCCCGCATTTCTGAGCGTGCAATTGAGCGATATCCTTGCGTTCACGGCGCTCATCATTCCCGCGTTCGTGTACCGGAACCAACCCGCCACCCATAAGAGACTCATTCTGCTTGCGACGCTCTACATCAGCGATGCAGGGTTCTCCCGCTGGTTCGGCAACACGGCGCAGGCGGCCTGGGGAGACGGATTCTGGGGACAGGTTGGGCAACTCTACCTGGGAAACGACCTGTTGATCCTGGGACTCGGCGCTTACGACCTCATCACACGCGGACGCCTCCTTCCCGCCTATGTCGCGGGTACGGTCGGCATAGCAACGATACAAGCCGTTGCTATTAGCCTTTACCTCAACCCGCTTTGGAAGCCGCTCGCGTCGAGCCTCATCGCGCGAATCGGCTGAGCTCGGCGCCAGCGGCTCCAGACAGCCGCCAGGGCGTAGAGGTGCCTCACATACGAGACGGTCGCCTCCGCCATTCCCTAGAGCGCCATGCGTGAAACGAGAAGCGCCCGCCAGTGTGACGAGCACTAGGCGGGCGCCTGCCCAGGACGGGAGACTTTTTACACGTGGCTTCCGTGCCGACTTCGATTACTTGGTGATGATTTTCTCGACCGAGCGATCGGTCAATCCGGTATCCGAGGACGGGACGAACTCGGCCCGCGGGCTCGCATCGGAGCCGCGAACGGCGCCCACGGTGCTATGCATATCCACGGAGCCGTTGAAGTTCGCGCCTTCCATGATACCGACGCGGGGCGCGGAGATATTGCCGCGTACCGTGGCGGTCGCCGCGATGAGCACTGAAATGACGCCGCGCAGATCTCCCTCAACGGTGCCTTCAACGACGATGACACGAGCATGCGTATCGCCGATGACGACGCCGTCGATCCCGACGGTGACGCTTTGAGTGTGATGGATCGAGCCCTCGACGCGGCCCTGCAGGATTATGTCTTCGTCAGCGGAGAGCTCGCCCTTGAAAACGAGGGTTTTGCCGAGAACGGAGACCTTCCCCGCGGGGTTCGGGGAGGCGGTGTTGGCCGGAGTCTGCGGCGCGCCGGAGGACGCCGGCTGCGATGAGGCGCCCGATTGGGATGCCGACGAGGGAGTCCGACGCTGCGGAGTCGGCGATACACCCTCGACCTGATTGTTGAATACGGACATGCGACGATCCTCCGGCTATTTGGCCACGGCTTCGGCCTTGGTGGGCCGGCCGGTGTGGGTGTTGGCTCCAGCAGCGCGCTTGGCCGTATCCATGGATACGCCACCGTTGAATTGAGCACCTTCGATGATGCTGACACTCGGGGCTTGCACATTGCCCTTGAGGCGCGCGGTCTCCTTGATCTGCACCGATTTCTCGGCCTGCAGATCGCCCTCGACAGTCCCCTCGACCACGATCGTCTGCGCGCGGATGTCCGCCTTCACGATACCTTCGCTACAAACGGTGATTCGCTGCGAATGCGTGATCGAGCCTTCAATCTGTCCGCGGATCAGCAACTCTTCGTCGGCGTGCAGTTCGCCTTTGAAGCGCAAGGTCGGGCCGAGTACTGAGGTACGTTCTGCAGAGGTGTCATACGGATCTCCCATGAAATGCTCCTTCGCTAGTGGCGAATGGGATAGAGTGTTTGTAGGTAGGACAAGCAAGCTTCGAAACGGCGACAGAAGCCAAAAGTCTAGACGCCTGTCTGCAAACGCACACGTTGGTGCGTCACAAATGACAAGCGCGTCGCGCAACTTTCAGTGACTCGACTGCTGGAATTTCCCGATGTTCCTCCACGGCCGCGACATAACACGGCCGGCGCCCCCCCAGGAATGACCAATTCGGTGCGACCGACCGATCGCGCGACTTAACTTAAGACGCTAGAATGCTTTCCGGTACGACAGAGCGGGCGGCTATCGAACAACCATGACAGCACTAGTCACCGGAAGCGCCGGGCACCTCGGCGAGGCGCTCATGCGCAGGCTCCGCGCGGCGGCACGGCCGGCATTGGGTATGGACATCAAGCCATCGCCGTTCACCGATCGCGTGGGATCCATAGGCGACCGGGCCTTCGTGAGGCAGTGTATGCAGGGTGTCCGCACGGTCATCCATTCAGCGACCTTGCACAAGCCTCACGTCGTGACCCACACGATGCAGGATTTCGTCGACACCAACATCACGGGTACCCTGGTCCTGCTCGAGGAGGCTGTGGCGGCCGGCGTGGAATGCTTTCTTTACACGAGCACCACGAGCGCCTTCGGAGCGGCATTGACTCCTGCGGCGGGCGAGCCAGCGGCGTGGGTGACGGAGGACGTGGTAGCCATTCCGAAGAACATCTACGGTGTGACGAAGCTTGCGGCGGAGAGTTTGTGTGAGCTGTTCAGCCGCACCCGCAACCTGCCCGTGCTGGTACTACGAACTTCGCGATTTTTCCCGGAAGATGACGACGACGCCTCGACCCGAACTCACTACGAGACGGCCAACTCTCAGGCGAATGAGCTACTGTATCGCCGTGTAGATATCGAAGACGTGGTGAGCGCGCATCTGCTCGCCGAAGAAAGAGCGCGTAGCATAGGCTTCCGCCGCTACATCATCTCGGCAACGACTCCCTTCGGCCGCAGCGACCTGCCCGCGCTGAGACGGAACGCGGCGGACGTGGTTCGCCGCCTCTTTCCCGATTCCGAGGCGCTCTACACGGCCCGAGGCTGGACGATGTTTCCCAGTATCGATCGCGTCTACGTGAACGATCTGGCGGTGTCAGAGTTGGGCTGGCGACCTAAATACGACTTTCAGCACGTCCTCGACTGCCTGCGGGCGGGAGCCGATTTCCGCAGCCCGCTGGCACGCGAGGTGGGCAGCAAGGGCTACCACTCCACCGTATTCGATGCCGGCCCCTACCCGGTCCGGTAAACCCGCGCCCGCTCAGGCCTTTCTCTGATGCCAAGCCTGCAGCGTGTCCGACTCCTTCTCCGCAGCAAGGCCTGCGTGCAACTTCGCCTGACGATCCGCCGGCAGTGTTTGAAACCAGGCCAGCGTGTCGCGCACGGTTTCCTCGAGGGGCCGGGAGCGGAGACCCGTCTTACTCGCCGGCTTCGTCGCGGTGAGCGACGCTCCGGCCGAGTCGCCTTTCATGGGTGACCAGGGCGGCAGATCGAGCTCTTCCGCTTTCCAATGCGCGGCCAGAAAATCTTCGGACACCCACGTGACCTTGGTGCCCGACTTTGGAGAAGCCCGCACACTGGCGTTGACGAGATCCCCCATCGTGAATGCGCCCGGCGGCGACACCGCGTTAAAATAACCATTCGTACGCGCCTCGACGAGCTTCATCATCCAGGCCGAAAGGTCGCGCACGTCGATGATCTGCACCGGATCGTGCGGAGTGCCGGGCGCAAGCATTTCGCCGCCTTTCGAGGCACGCACCGGCCAGTACGTAAACCGATCGGTCGAATCCAACGGCCCGACGATGTAGCCGGGTCTGACGATGGAGATACGACCTTTAAAAGCCTCGGCCGAGTACTGCTCGCACAAGGCCTTCATCGGCCCATACGTGTCGTTCGTGATTTCCTCGATATCGGGGTTCGACAACTTCCCGGTCGGCGACGTTTCGTCATTGGGCTTCGCAAAGCTCGCGTACGCCGAGATGCTCGAGATGTACAGGCAATATCCAACGTTCGGCCCCAGCAACTCGGCGGACAGCTTCACGTATTTCGGGATGTAGCCGGTGTCGTCTATCACGACATCCCACTTGCGCCCCCGCAATGAATCGAGCTGGCCCTTACGGTCCCCGTTCAACGTCTCGACGCCCGGCACGCCGTCCGCGGCGCGCTTGCCGCGATTGAAATGGGTGACCTTCCAGTTGAGACGTAGCGCTTCCTGTGTCAGGTGCGGCCCGATGAAGCCGGTGCCGCCCAAAATCAGCAGCGTCTTCGTCTTGGGCTCCGGATTGCTGCCGGCGACGGCGGAGGCCAGGGCCTCCGGGAGAGCAGCGCCAGCAGCCGCGCACGCGGCGATCTGCAGCAAATCACGACGCGTCGTCATAAAGCCTCCTCATAGCGAGCCAGGGGCGGGCTTGCCGTTTATAGTGCCGCCGCGTCTTTGGGAACGTCAATGAGCCGAGGTTTTAGTGCGCCACATCCTTTTACCGACTCTTCTGATCGCCACCCGGATCACCGCTGTAGAGGCACACGCACCGCCCCTTCTCCCCGAGAAAGACGTCGCGGCACTGGCGAACGAGCTGAGCGGCGAGACGGCAAAACGAAACCTGGAAGGACTCGCACGATTTCATCGCCAACGCGGCTCACAGGGATTTCACGAGGCCGCGGAGTTGATTGCCTCGAGTGCTCGCGCGTACGGCTTGAGCAATGTCGAGGTCATGCAATTTCCGGCGGACGGTAAGATTTTCTACGGAACGCAGCGGTCACGCCCGGCGTGGGATGCGCAGGAGGGAGAGCTCTCGGAAGTCACGGAAGCGGGAGAAGTCAAACTCGCGAGCTACGCGGCGGAACCCATAGTGTTGTCGGAGGACAGTGAATCCGGCGAGGCTACCGCAAACCTGGTCGATGTCGGCGAAGGCACGCAAGACAGTGACTACGCGGGCAAGGACGTTGGAGGCAAGCTCGTCCTGATCGCCACACCCCCGAGCGCCGCGCAAGATATCGCGGTAGGTCAATACCACGCCGCCGGAATCATCAGCTACGCCCAGAACCAACCAACCGCCTGGTCAGGCGACAACGACAACTTGATTCGTTGGGGCCACCTGGACACTTTCTCGCCCAACAAAACCTTCGCGTTCATGGTCTCCCTCAGAACTGCGCGCACCCTGCAGGACAGGCTGCGTCGGGGCGAGAACATCCGATTCCACGCGCACGTGAAGGCGGGTCAGCATCCTGGGTTCTACGAGGTGGTGACAGCAACCATCGAGGGCTCGGACCCGAAGCTCAAGGACAGCGAGATCGCCTTCTCGTGCCACCTGGATCATCAACGTCCCGCGGCCAACGACAATGCCAGTGGCTGCGTGACGATCCTGGAGGCCGCCAGGACCCTGCAGAAGCTCATTGCCGCCGGCACCCTGCCGCGGCCGGCCAGAACGATCCGGTTCATCTGGCCTCCCGAGATCGAAGGCACCATTACGCTCCTCAATGCGACGCCGGAATTCGCGCAACGGATCAAAGCCGTCATTCACATGGACATGGTCGGCGGCGGTCTCGACACGAAGTCGGTTTTCCACGTCACCCGCGGTCCGATGAGCCTGCCGTCGTTCGTGCACGATGTGGCCTGGGCGTTCGCCGACTGGATCAACACGGAATCCTATCAGTATGCCGCCACCGGGGCGGCGCAGTACCCGTTGACCGCGCCCGAGGGCGGCCGAGACCCGCAGCGCGCCGAATACTCGCCGTTTGAATTGGGAAGCGATCACCAGGTGTACCAGGATTCCTCGTTCGGTATTCCGTCGATCTATCTCAACGACTGGCCGGATCGCTACATTCACACCAACTTCGACACCGCCGCCAACATCGATCCCACCAAGCTCAGGCGTGCCGCCCTGATCGGCGCCGCCAGCGCCTATTTCCTGGCCAACTTCTCGCAAAGGGACGTTGCGGCCACTGCGCACGCGGTGCAGATGGGGAAGCTCATTCGAGCCGAGACGGCATTGCGCAGAGGTGGCCCCGCCGCACCCGTGGACGACTACGAACGGAAGGTCATGGACTCGCTCTCTGCATTTGGCACGCAGTCTGCGGCCAAGGCTACGGGCGACTCGAAAGCGAAGTCAGACGGCACACCGGTCTTGCGCCGCCGGGCGCAGCCTCGCGGGCCGCTGAGCGTGTTCGGCTACGATTACTTCGAGGATCATGCCAAGGCGGGCGGCGTGGCCACGCCCAAACTGTTGAGTTATGCGGGCGAGGGCAAGGCGGGAGAAGAGGAGCCTGGCTACGCCTACGAAGCGCTTAACTTTGCCGATGGCAAACACTCGGCGCGGCAGATCACTGAGGAGTTGTCGGCGGAGTACGGAGCCGTGCCACTGGATGTCGTAGTGGAATACCTGCAGGCGCTGAAGAGCGTCGGACTCGTGGACTGAAGGCGTCGGTTGCAGACCGAAACTCGTGTCGGCGCCGCCGCGTCCGTCACTCCGCTTTCCGACGCGACTCGTTCACGATCCAGCGATATTTATGGGCGGAAGTGCGCGCAATCTCGGTAACTTCACGCACGACGACGTGGATTCCAGGATCGACGAGATGACGGACGTTCTCGATGAGTCGATCGCGCTCGGCTTCGTTGAATGACTCCTCCGGCACCACACGGATTTCCCACGTGTTTTCGCCCGTCTGTGCCACCTGGGAGTATTTGATCCCGCGCAGTGACTTGAAGGCGAAAGTCACGACTGACGGGCTGATGCGTTGGCCCCGGGAGCCAAACAGGGTGTCCTCAAATTTTCCAGTCACCGGCTCGATCAGCGGATAGGTTCGTCCGCAGGGACAGGCCTCCCGCCGCCAGCGAGTCCGATCCGACATCCGGTAGCGCACGAGTGGCATGAGAGCGTTGTTAAACGTCGTTCCGACTACATATCCCTCCTCGTCCGTCGGTCGGCCGTCGTCATCCACGATTTCAACATATGAATAATCGCTGTTGACGTGCAGACCGCCGTGCTCACACTCGGTGGCGTAGGCAATACGCTCCGCCATCCCGTAGTGATCCATGACTCGAGTGGCGAGGCGCGCTTCGATGAGTTGGCGTTGATGAGGATAGAGCGGCTCCGAGCCCGTATACACATACGGGATTTTCAGCGTCGCGTTGCGCTGCTCCAGGAGCAGCGCCAGCTCGTAGGCCGTAGAGGGATAAGCCTCCATCATGAACGGTGCGAACTCCGCCAGTTTCTCGACGATGTCACCGACGCACTCCTCCCGCAAATGACGCGACGATACGATGAGTTGGTTGTTATATCGATTCAGAAACCAGTAAGGCGGCGCGGTGCGCTCGATGGGCACGACGAGGTCGCCGCGCAGAAAGGCGCGCCGCATCCCCGGGCGGTAGCCGCTCCAGCGAAAATGGCGCTCGACGATCGCGTTTTCCCACAACACGGACTTGAGACTGCGAAACACCTGCAAGGGAGTTCCGGAAGTACCACTCGTCCTGCCGACTATGGTCCAGGGCCGGGACGCGTGGCCATGGGGATAATGTTCGGCAGGCCGCTCGGTGAGGTCGCGCTTCTCGATAATCGGGAATTGCCTGACCAGCGCTTCGCGGACGTTGCCCGCATCTAGAGTCGTCTTTATCCCGCGGTAGCGGGGAATGCGTCGCGTTGCCGCCCGTAAGGTATCCGCTAGCAATCGGTCGGTCACCGCGTCCAGTCGCTCGCGCGGCAACCGCTCGTGCGCCAACAGGGCCTGTACCCGCCGTTCACTGTTTAGGGTGTCGCGTACGAGGAACCGCAGCCCGTACTTCACTTCGTTACGCATGGGGGCAGCGCAGCAGCAAGAGGTATTCCTGAAAATGCCGGCATTTGCATGTGGTTCACGGTATCCGCCCCCCAAAACCTCTATCCTTGGGCCTCGGCCGCCGGGCGTGCACCTAACAAATCGACGGCCGGGCTGTCTGTCTTCCGAGACGTCGGAAGGCGCATTGAAAGACGGTTGAAAGGTAGCCGAAGAGGCTCCGTGGATTAAGTCCGCAAGTGTGATGATGCTCTAGGTATGTCAGGCCTGTTCTGCTACCGTCCCGAGCAAATAAAAGCTTGAGAGCGCCGCAATTTCCTCCATTTCTTCAGTAACGCTTGGACCCTCCGGCGCACTCCAGGCGCCTGTCCCAGCGGTTGTGCTCTGTAACACGGTTACCGGGATCGCCACGGTCAGAGCGCTCGCTGAAAGCGGCGTGGAAGTCCATGCCTTCATGTTTCGTCGGGAGGATCCGCTTCAACACTCGCGCTACGGGATCAAGATTCCCTGTTACCACCTGCAGGACGACCCGGTCGCACTAGCACAGTTTCTGATCGGCTACGCGCGCAAGCTCGGAGGCAGGCCCGTCCTGCTGCCCACGGGGGATGCGCATGCGCTACTGCTAGCGCAATACGCAGACGAATTGCGACCTCACTACCGGATCTGGGAGTTACCCTACGAGGATCTCGGGCGGATCGTCAACAAGACCACCTTGTATGAGGCCGCGCGCAACGCCGGCGCGCCCGTCATCCCGAGCCTGTCCATGCCCACCGTGGCAGAGGTAACCGCCTGGAGCGCGCAACATCCGGGCCCCTACCTGCTGAAGCCCAGCTACGACGGCATCGGCACCTGCAAACTGCGGGGCAAGAACCTGCTGCTCGAGACTCGCGAGCAACTCATCAGTCATGTCAGAAATCACGGTGCCGACGCACTCGTGATCCAACGGATGATCCGCGGCGGCGACGGCAACATATTCGACTGCTACGGGCTGTGCGACCGCGGGGGACGAGTCGTCTCAATGACCTCGCATCAGCGGCTGCGTCAGTATCCTCCCGACTTCGGCGCGACCTCGATGGGCGAGATCCCCGCGGTACTGCCTACGAAGGACGAACAGCTCCTGTTCGCCACCACCGAACGGCTCTTCAACACGGTCAGATTCCACGGCATTTTCGGTATCGAGTGGCTGCGTGAGGAGTCGACCGGGGCGTTCTACCTGATCGACTTCAACGCACGCCCCTTCCTGACCATCGGCCACCTGCGCGATTGCGGGGTCAACCTGCCATTCCTCGCCTACCGGGACCTGATCGGACAATCACTTGCGGACGTCAATCCCCGGCCGGTGGTCACGCGCAAGCGTTGGGTTTATATCACCAAGGATATCGATACATTCCGTGAGATCCGCGCGACGGGGCGGCTCGGCGTCGTAGGCTGGCTGGCGTCGCTGGCAACCTGCCGGAGTTTTGCCTACGTGAGCTGGCGAGACCCCCTGCCCGGACTGCACTCCATACTGACCATCTTCAAACGGATGTGCCGGTTCGTGCTTCGGTCGCGCAAGTCCTGCGACGCGGATGCGCCGACGGACTCCAGGGCGACCGCCCGAAGCGTCCCGCGCTAGGAGCCTAGCTGCGAGGGGTGTGGTAGCGTCGCAGGCTCATGAAGCCGGAACTACAACTGCTATTCGAGGCTCACGGAGTTCTCGATGCGTCGATCGTCGTGGGTGAGACCCCCGGCGGACTCAAGCGTGTGGTGCCAATCCTAGGCGGAACCTTCAACGGCCCTGAGATGGCCGGGACCATAGTCCCGGGCGGCGCCGATTGGCAGTACGTGCGCGCTGACGACGTCACGGTCGTCGAAGCGAGGTACCTGCTGCGCACAAACGACGACGTGTTGATCGAGGTTCACAATCGTGGACTTCGTCACGGCCCGGCGGAGACCATGCGGCGGCTGGCCGCGGGCGAGAACGTGAGCCCCGCCGATTACTACTTCCGCGCAACCCCAGTCCTCACGGCACCCGCCGGCCGATATGACTGGCTCAATCGTCATCTGTTCGTCTGCAGTGGCGCGCGTTTCGCCACCGCGATCACACTTTGGGTGTATCAGATTCTGTGAAATCCGGCCCGGGCGCGCCGCCGTTTTTGCTTAGATGGTGTCTTGCACCAATCGAAGGGATTTCGGGTGTCGCCACCCTCGCCACCAGACCTTGCGACAGGTCACCTCGAGGCCACTGAGAGCCCATTTCGGCTCAGCGTCCGTACGAGCATGCTCAGCGAATTCAGGGACACCAGTGGGGCACTGGGTGCGTTCGAGCTGAGCCACCGCTTCACGACCGCCGGAGCCCTGCGTACGGCGTTGGGCCAGTTGCCCGGCATACGGTTCGAGAGCGAGCCCGCGTCGTTATGGTCGCTGGACCGCAATCGGTTCACCTTCAAGGGCCGCGTGTTCGAAATCTCCATTCCGTTCGAGGATATCCGGGTCGCACCCGTCGAGGCGGGCGCCGTCTATGGCGAGACCGAGGAACTGCTGCGCATGCTGAGCGAAAGCCTGCTGCCAAAGTGGCAGAACCGCTCCCGCTCGCGATATTTCAGTTCCTGACCCGGCGTCTTCAGACTTTCGCGGCGCGTGCCTCGGCGAGGTCGAACGGCAACTTGCGCAGCTTGATGCCGGTAGCGGCACGCACCGCGTTGGCAACAGCCGGTGCGATCGGCGGTAAACCCGGCTCGCCGACTCCCGTGGGCGGATTCGTCGACGGTACGACATAGACCTCGATCTCACGCGGCATCTCGTTTATCCGCAGCACCGTGTATTGATGGAAGTTGCTTTGATCGACGCGCCCGTCGGTCAGAGTGATCTTCCCGTGGAGCGCGGCCGCGAGACCATAGCCGATGCCACTCTGCATCTGCGCCTTGATGACATCGGGGTTGACTGCGATTCCGCAGTCCACGGCGCACACGACCCGGTCCACCCTGATCGTATCGCCGGTCACGGTGACCTCGGCGACCTGCGCCACGACGGTGCCGAACGATTCCTGGACCGCGACGCCTCGTCCGCGCCCTTTCTCCTTCGAAAACGGCTTGTCCCAACCGGCTTTCTCCGCCGCCAGGCGCAACGCGGCGGCGTGCCTGGGATGCTTTTCCAGGTGCGCGAGCCGGAAAGCCACCGGGTCCTTGCCCGCGGTCTGCGCCAACTCGTCGAACATGATCTCCTTGGAAATCGACATGTGGGAATGACCGACGGAGCGCCACCAGAGAACCGGCACCGGGCTCTTCGGCTGACTCCAGGTGACGTGCACGTTCTCGATGTCGTACTGCTCGGCGGCGTTGCCCTCAACCGCGGTGGGATCCAACCCGTCCTTCATGGCCGCGGCGAAAGGCGTACCCGCCATGATCGACTGCCCGACCACACGCTGTCTGTAAGCGACCACCTTTCCATCCTGACTCAGACCCGCCGTGATGCGGTGATAGTTCATGGGTCGGTAGCGGCCACCCATAATGTCGTCTTCACGGGTCCAGATGAGCCGCACGGGATATTTCCCGCCGACAGCCTTCGCGATCGAGGCCACTTCCACGATGTAATCCGACTCCGCATTCGCCCGGCGCCCGAAAGTACCACCGGCGGCGAGCGTGGTGATGAGGACCTGGTCCGGCTTGAGGCCGGTGGCCATGGCGGCGTTCACCTGGTCGATGGTCTGGAACTGGCAGCCGGCCCAGATCTCACACTTGTCCGCGCTCAGCCGCGCCACGGCCGTGAGCGGCTCCATCGGAGCATGCGCGAGATACGGAAATTCAAATTCCGCCTCGAGAGTGTGCGCGGCGGTCTTCAGAGCCGCGTCGACATCACC